>NZ_JAUXNA010000333.1 GCF_030682935.1 Polaromonas sp. | reverse complement strand
CAAAATGTCAGCCGCTCGGTGCTGGCCGGCCAGCGCATCGGCATTCTGGGCGCCAACGGCCAGGGAAAATCAACCCTCGTCAAAACCGTGGCACGCGCCCTCGCCCCGATTCAGGGCGACATGACCGAAGGCAAGGGCCTGAACATCGGCTACTTTGCCCAGCAGGAACTGGACGTGCTGCGCCTGAACGACAACCCGCTGGAGCACATGATCCGGTTGGTCAAGGAAGTCAGCGCTGCCGGCAAGATGGGCAACCAGCCCACCCGCGAGCAGGACTTGCGCAGCTTTCTGGGCAACTTCAACTTTGGCGGCGACATGGTCAAGCAGGCCGTCGGCAGCATGAGCGGCGGCGAAAAAGCCCGCCTGGTGCTGTGCATGATCGTCTGGCAGCGCCCCAACCTGCTGCTGCTTGATGAGCCAACCAATCACCTGGACCTGGCCACCCGCGAAGCGCTGTCGATGGCGCTCAACGAGTTTGAAGGCACCGTCATGCTGGTCAGCCATGACCGTGCGCTGCTGCGTGCCGTGTGCGACGAGTTCTGGATGGTCTCGCGCGGCGGCGTGGCGCCCTTCGACGGTGACCTGGACGACTACCAACGCTACCTGCTTGATGAGGCCAAGCGTCAGCGCGAGGAAGCCAAAAAATCGACCACCAACGCGGCCAAGCCGGCCGCCATGGCAGCCAAAGCGGCGGCCGCTGAACCGGTAAAAGCCGCAAGCACTTCAGACGCCAAAAATTCGTCCACGAAAAAAGACGAAGCCCAGCGCCGTCAGCAGCAATCCGATGCGTCCAAGCCGCTGCGCAAGGAACTGGAAACCATAGACCGGCAGATGCAGTCGCTCACCCGCGAGCAGGACAGCCTGCAAACCCTGCTCACCACTGCCACCGCCGCTGCAGAAATCGCCCAGACAGGCAAGCGCCTGAAGGCGATTGAAAATGACCTGGGCACGCTGGAAGAACGCTGGCTGGAGTTGACCGATCAGATTGAGACGGCCACGGCGTAAATGAATTTTTACGATGGGGCGTCAATAGGTAAATGCTGACGCTCCGCCGGACATTCGCAAGCGTGAAGGGGTTTTCAATCATGCCCACGGCCCTGCACATGGCGGCTGAAGATGCGGCCCTTGCGGCCGCGGTCAAGCGCAGCCGCAAGCTGCTCAACAAACGCGCCATGGTGGCCGCAGCTGCCAGCGCCATGCCGGTTCCCGGTCTCGACTGGGCCGAGATGCGGCCATGCTTTCAAAACTGATCCCCGAGATCAACAAAGAGTTTGGCCTGACACCCGGCCAACTCGACCAGCTCGACCCCAAAAAGCGCGACCAGGTTCAAAAAGCCGTGACCATGGTGGGCTCGGTACTGATTGGAAAGTTCATCAGCCGCGAATTGGTTCTCAAAGCCGCCACCCAAATAGGGCTACGGCTGACCACCAGGCAACTGGCCAAATACGTACCGTTTGCCGGACAAGTCGTCGCGGCGGCCGTGGGTTATTCAGCGATTCGCTATCTTGGCGAGGAACACATGAAAGATTGCATCCGCGTGGCCCAACAAGCGCAACTGGAGATCCCTTTACTGGGGCATCAGGTGTGATGGATATTGCGGCTCGTTGAATGCCGAGGGCATAAAAAATATTTCAGTACCAGAACAAAAAATTACGAACCGTATCGGCTGAAAATTTTGTTTGGATTAAAAATCTAATGCTGGTGGGTTCTGCGGGGGTCGAACCCGCGACAAACGGATTAAAAGTCCGCTGCTCTACCAGCTGAGCTAAGAACCCGGGAAATTTATGGTGGGACCTGCGGGGGTCGAACCCGCGACAAACGGATTAAAAGTCCGCTGCTCTACCAACTGAGCTAAGGTCCCAAGATTTCTCTTGGTTTGCACTACATCGTCTGCAGCACAGCCTCAAATTATAGCGTCAATTTTTGGCTGTTTTAAAAACTATCCTGCAATTTTACTGAGAACCCAACCGGCTGCGCACAAGCCAAACGTAGACGTGACACTCACGACCGATCCATAGCCGTGGCAATTGAGACTGCCATCGCTCTGCCCTACGGCATCAGCTTGTGTTTCAAGGATGTCCACAACACGAATTTCTTGCGGATCCACGACTTTCGCTGCGGCGGGTTGCAGCACGGGTTCCCGGCTAAACACACAAGCCACTCCGATCTTTCCCTGGCGGGATGCACCATACTCTTTACGCAGGCGGTAGCGCATCTGCGCCAGCAAGGGGTCGTGCGTCACCAGGGACACATCTTCAATGTCAACGCGGTGAGCAAGCCGCTTGCCGCCCGCGGCCCCCACGCTGATAAAGGTGGCCTTGCGCCTGACGGCCCAAGCCGCCATGGCGGTCTTGGCCCTGACCTGGTCACACGCATCGATCACAGCCAATTGCTCGTAGTCGAATTCACCGCCCAGCGCGAGAACGTCTGGCCAATTGCCGGCATCGACAAACTCTTCAATGCAGTCCACCTTGCAAGTCGGATTGATCTGGGCGATGCGTTCGCGCATGGCGTGGACTTTGGCCTGCCCCAAGGTGTTGTCGAGCGCATGCACCTGGCGGTTGATGTTGGATTCGGCAATGTGGTCAAGATCGACCAGCGTCAGGCGGGCCACCCCGCTGCGCGCGGCGGCTTCTGCGGCCCATGAGCCGACACCGCCCAGACCTACCACCACAATGTGCGCAGCACGAATCCGCTGGGCACCGGCCGCGCCATAGAGCCGCGCGAGACTGCCGAAACGCCGATCGAGATCGGCAGAAATCACCTCAGAGTCAGATGTCATCTTGTTGCCTTTGGGAAGCTTTATCAGAGTGAGCGCTCAAGCTGCCATATCTGGTATTTCAAGCCTGCAACGCAGCCCATCATGATGGCTACCACAGCCACAAAGCTCGTGGCGCTCAAGGTCGAGATGCCAGACAGGCCCTGCCCAATTGTGCAGCCCATGGCGGCCACGCCGCCTACGCCCATCAATGTGGCGCCCACCAGGTGGTTGGCGGTGTCCTGTGCGTCGCGAAAACCCTCCCAGCGAAAGTTGCGTGACCACAAGGCATGCGCGGCCGAACCCGCCACGACACCAAACACCGACACGACACCCAGTGTGAGGACTTTGCTCTTGTCGCTAAAAAACATGAGCCAGTCCAGGGTGTAAGCCATGGGGGCAACAAAGCTCATCGCTTCTGCCTTGCCTGAGTTGGTGCCGACAAAGACTTCCTGCAGGGTTTCAGGATGCTCGGCCACATAACCCAGCGAGCCGCTCACCCACCACATGGCGGCCACCACGGCGCCGATACCCAAGCCCGCCAGCAGATTGTCGAAGTTGCGGAAATCCTTGCCGTACAACGCCCAGGTGATCAGCGCCAATCCAATCAGCAAGGCCAGCCCCAGTCCGGCGGTGGTCGGCGCTACACCCAGCGCGCTGGCGAGCCAGTTGGGCAGCGTGGCATTGACGGTGAAATCGACCGCAACCCGGTCAACCGTGGCTACGCGCGCTACAGCGGTGATGCCTTTGAGCGTGGCAAAACCAGCAATACCCATGATGGCGAAAACCACCAGCGATTT
>NZ_JAUXNA010000327.1 GCF_030682935.1 Polaromonas sp. | reverse complement strand
CTGGGCGCGGCCCAGTTGCCGCTGCTGGCTTACTTGCGCGGCATCAGTTCTGACTTGAGCATCACGCTGGTCATGCTGGCTTGCGTGGTGCTGGCTCACCGTTTGCGGGGGCTTCGCTTCATTGACCAGCGGGAGCGAATGGCACTGAATGCTGCGGTGGCTGCTGCAGCCCTGTTTTTATATCCTCTCGCGCTGGGCTGGGGCGACTGGGATCCTTACCGGGCGGGCTGGGGCGCACCCGGCATGTTGGTGGGCTTGCTGGCCGTGACACTATTTTGTTGGGTCAATGGGCTGCGGCTTTTGCCCATGCTGGTGGCGGTGGCTCTGCTCGCATGGACTTTTGACCTGCTGGAATCCACCAATCTTTGGGACTACCTCCTGGATCCATGGCTGGCAACCGCTGCGATTTTTCAGTGCATGAAGTGGGTCCTCGACCAATTGCGGACACGATGGAGACCGGTGAAAGCAGGTGCTTTTGCCGGCATCCCCCTTGATGCGCCGGCAGCAGCACCTGTCGCCGCTGATTGATATGTTCTTAGAATCAGTGCAGATTTTCCAGATGTTGATGAACTTGATAACCGGAGTAATTATTTGAAACCATTCGCTTTTGTTTTTCCCGGCCAGGGCTCACAGTCGCTCGGCATGCTGGACGCTTGGGGTGAACATCCTGTCATCACGCAAACGCTGGCAGAAGCCTCCGACGCGCTGGGCCAGGACTTGGCCCGGCTCATCAAGGAGGGCCCCAAGGATGCCTTGGCCTTGACGACCAACACCCAGCCCGTAATGCTCGTGGCGGGCGTGGCCAATTACCGTGCGTGGATGGCTGAAACCGGTGCCGCGCCTGCTGTTGTGGCTGGGCACTCCCTGGGTGAATACGCTGCGCTGGTGGCTTCGGGCGTGCTGACGCTGGCGCAGGCGGCGCCTCTGGTGCGCTTTCGTGCGCAGGCGATGCAGGACGCCGTTCCTGTGGGGGTAGGGGCGATGGCGGCGATTCTGGGACTGGAGGCCGCCAAGGTCATTGAAGGATGCGCCGAAGCAGTGCGGACGTTTGGACTCGATACCGCTGAAGTGGTTGAAGCCGTCAATTTCAATGACCCTCTGCAAACCGTCATTGCGGGCAGCAAGGCTGCGGTGGAAAAAGCGCGTGAAATACTCAAGGCCAAGGGTGCAAAACGTGCCTTGCTCTTGTCTGTTTCGGCGCCGTTCCACTCGAGTTTGATGAAGCCCGCAGCCGAGAGGCTCAAGGAAAAACTGGAGGCGGTCCATTTTGCGGCCCCCCAAATTCCTGTCATTAACAATATTGACGTGGCTATCGAAGTGGACGCTGATCGCATTCGGGCGGCGCTGGTTGCGCAGGCGTTTGGTCCGGTGCGCTGGGTGGAGTGTGTGCAGGCCATCAAGGCGCGGGGGCTGACCCATGTGGTC
Source organism: Polaromonas sp. (assembly GCF_030682935.1). Classification (GTDB taxonomy): domain Bacteria; phylum Pseudomonadota; class Gammaproteobacteria; order Burkholderiales; family Burkholderiaceae_C; genus Polaromonas. Next base: position 1,054 of record NZ_JAUXNA010000327.1, on the reverse strand, counting down.
GAATGCGGTCCGGGTAAGGTGCTGGCCGGCATGGTCAAAAGAATTGATCCGGAATTGATGGGGACACCCTTGTTTGATCCAGCCTCTTTGGCTGAAGTGAAGGAGATGCTGGCATGAGCGAAGTGAAATTTGAAGGACAGGTTGCACTGGTTACCGGCGCCTCGCGCGGCATAGGCGCCGCGATTGCGCTTGAATTGGCCCAAAAGGGCCTGAAGGTAATCGGCACGGCGACCAGTGATGAGGGGGCTGCAAAAATCAGCCACGTCCTGGCGGCATTTCCGGGCTGTGTCGGCAAGAACCTGAATGTGAACGATGCGGCAGCGGCCGAGGCGCTGATAGACAGCATTGTCAAAGAACACGGCGGTTTGCAGGTGTTGGTGAACAATGCGGGCATCACGCGCGACATGCTGGCGATGCGCCTCAAGGACGATGATTGGGATGCGGTGCTCGACACCAATCTGAAGGCGGTGTTCCGCATGAGCCGCGCGGTGATGCGCACCATGATGAAGCAGCGCTATGGCCGCATCATCAGCATTACCTCGGTGGTGGGCGCCTCAGGCAATGCCGGTCAGGCCAACTATGCGGCGGCCAAGGCAGGCGTAGCGGGCATGACGCGTGCGCTGGCGCGCGAACTCGGGTCGCGCAATATCACCGTCAATTGTGTGGCGCCTGGCTTTATCGAAACCGACATGACGGCCGGCTTGTCCGAAGAGCAGCAAAAAGCACTCCTTGGACAAATCCCCTTGGGCCACCTCGGCAAGCCCAGGGACATTGCGCATGCGGTGGCGTTCATCGCGAGTCCGCAAGCGTCTTACATCACGGGCCAGGAAATTCATGTCAATGGCGGCATGTACATGTAGCATCCCGTTGGCCGCCGGTGTCATGTTGACCTTGCGGGGTGTCATGAAAACAGCGGGCTGACAGTGTTAAAACACAGGAAATCGACGCCGGTTTTTATCCGTCCGGCCCGGCGCTCAGGGGCATGGCTCTAACGCGGTAAAATCACGGATTAATTTACAACTCCCAGAGAAAACTATGAGCGATATCGAAGCAC
>NZ_JAUXNA010000324.1 GCF_030682935.1 Polaromonas sp. | reverse complement strand
CTGCTGCACCCGCCCATGGGCATGGTGCTGTTTGTGCTGGCGCGGGTGGCCAAGCTGTCGGTCGAGCGCACCACCATGGCCATCCTGCCGTGGCTGCTGCCCTTGCTGGTCAGCCTGGGTCTGATCACCTATTTCCCCAAGGCGGTCCTGTGGCTACCGAAGATGTTTTATTGATTTTTTGATTGCTCCAGAGGTCACGCCATGATTCCATTTATCCGACTTCATCCCGCCGACGATGTGCTGATTGCCCGCGCCCAGCTCGTGGGCGGCACGCAGGTCGAAAACATCACGGTCCGGGGCCTGATTCCGCCCGGCCACAAGGTAGCGACGCGCGCGCTGGCGGCCGGCGAGCCGGTGCGGCGCTACAACCAGATCATCGGTTTTGCCAGCAAGCCGATTGCGCCCGGCGAGCATGTGCATACCCACAACCTGGACATGGGGCCCGACAAGGGCGACTTTGCCCGCGACTATGCCTTTGGCGCTGACGTGAAGCCGCCAGCCCCGCTGCGCGAAGCCACCTTCATGGGCATCAAGCGGGCCGATGGCCGGGTGGCGACGCGCAACTACATCGGCATCCTGTCGAGCGTGAACTGCTCGGCCACGGCGGCGCGCGCCATCGCCGACCATTTCTCCCGGCACACCCATCCGTCGGCGCTTGAAAATTTCCCGAACGTCGATGGCGTGGTGGCGCTGACCCACGGCACCGGCTGCGGCATGGACTCGGAAGGCCTGGGCCTGAAAATCCTGGAACGCACGCTGGCCGGCTATGCCACCCATGCCAACTTTGCCGGCGTGGTGGTCGTCGGCCTGGGCTGCGAGGCCAACCAGATCAATGCCTGGCTGGCGCACAGCGCGCTGCGCGAAGGCGACAACTTTCGCGTCTTCAACATCCAGGACACTGGCGGCACCCGCAAGACGGTTGAAAAAGGCATCGCGCTGGTCAGGGACATGCTGCCGCGCGCCAATGACGTGAAACGCGAACCGTGCAGCGCCGCCCACATCACCATCGGCCTGCAATGCGGCGGCTCGGACGGCTATTCGGGCATCAGCGCCAATCCGGCGCTGGGCGCGGCGGTGGACCTGCTGGTCGCCCACGGCGGCACCGCCATCCTGAGTGAAACCCCGGAAATCTACGGCGCCGAGCATTTGCTGACGCGCCGCGCCGTGCGCCCCGACATTGCCGAAAAGCTGATCGCCCGCATCAAATGGTGGGAGCACTACACCCAGATCAACGAAGGCGAGATGAACAACAACCCGTCGCCCGGCAACAAGGCCGGCGGCCTGACCACGATCCTTGAAAAATCGCTGGGCGCGGTGGCCAAGGGCGGCACCAGCAACCTCGAAGCAGTCTATGAATATGCCGAACCCGTCGATGCCCACGGCTTCGTCTACATGGACACGCCGGGCTACGACCCGGTCAGCGCGACCGGCCAGGTCGCGGGCGGCGCCAACGTGATCTGCTTCACCACCGGGCGCGGCTCGGCCTATGGCTGCGCGCCTTCGCCTTCGCTCAAGCTGGCCACCAACTCGGCCCTGTGGCAGCGCCAGGAAGAAGACATGGACATCAACTGCGGCGAAATCATCGACGGCGGCGTCTCGGTGCAGGAAATGGGTCAGCGCATCTTTGAGCAGGTGCTGGCGACGGCCTCGGGCGCGCAGAGCAAGAGCGAGCAGCACGGCTACGGGCAGAACGAGTTTGTGCCCTGGCAGGTCGGCGCGGTCATGTAAATCGAAGTATTTTTATGCAAAAAGTGATTCCAGCCCATACGCTGCGGGAACAATGCGCTAGCATTTTGGTAGCAGCCAGCAGTTCTGCAGAAGAAGCCGACAAAGTGGCCTCCAACCTGGTCATGGCCAACCTGAGCGGCCACGACTCGCATGGCGTGGGCATGCTGCCGCGCTATGTCGATGCGGTGCTCGAAGGCGGCTTGAGCCCCAACGCCAGCGTGCAGATCGTGCTCGATGCCGGTGCCTTGCTGAGCCTGAACGGCCAGCGCGGCTACGGTCAGGTCATCGGCGAGCAGGCCATGCTGCTCGGCATCGCCCGGGCCAAAACCCACGGCAGCTGCATCCTGGCGCTGGCCGAATCGCACCACCTGGGGCGCATCGGCCACTTTGCCGAGATGGCCGTGGCGCAAGGGCTGGTGTCGCTGCATTTTGTGAATGTCAAGTCGCGACCGGTGGTGGCGCCGTGGGGCGGCACCGACGGGCGCTTCGGCACGAATCCGTGCTGCATCGGCGTTCCATTAAAAGACCAGCCGCCCTTCGTGCTTGACTTTGCCACCAGCCGCGTCGCCCAGGGGAAAATGCGCGTCGCCTACAACCAGGGCAAGTCAGTTCAGCCCGGCCTGCTGATGGACGAGCAAGGCCAGCCGACCACCAACCCCGGCGTCGTGGTCGTGCCGCAGGCGAACGGATTTTTTGGCGCATTGATGCCGTTCGGCGAACACAAGGGCTACGGGCTGGCCGTGGCCTGCGAATTGCTCGGCGGCGCGCTGACCGGCGGCGGCACCTGGCATTCGCCCAGCGTTCAGGGCCGGGCCATCATCAACAGCATGCTGACCGTCCTGATTGATCCGGCCAGGCTCGGCACCCAGACGGCGTTTGACACCGAGGCACGGGCTTTTGTGGACTGGCTGCGCCAGAGCCCGCCCGCCGACGGCTTCGACAGCGTGCAGATTGCCGGAGAGCCCGAGCGCGCCATGCGCCTGCAGCGCGAGCAGGACGGGATCGAGGTGGACCTTCAGACCTGGCAGGAAATTGTCGAGGCCGCCGGCAAGGTCGGCCTCGACATCTGAGCCCGCCAGGTCGCCATGACTTATGCGCGGGCGGCTTGCGCCAGCAGCCCGCGGGCCGAAAGATTGGCGTAGAACGCACGCAGTCCGAAGGTCCAGGGCGCCACCCGGTCGCACCGGTTCACTTCATTGACCAGGCGCCCCAGCTGCGGGCTGGAAATGTGCACCACGTCACCCAGCTGGTGGGTGAAGCCGCTGCCGGGCTGGCCCCGGTCCTGCGTCGGCGCAAACATGGTGCCGAGGAACAGCATGATGCCATCGGGGTACTGGTGGTTCGCGCCCAGCGTCTGGGCCACCAGGGCCAGCGGGTCGCGGCTGATTTGCGCCATCGAGCTGCTGCCATGCATCACGAAGCCATCGCTTCCCTCCACCCGCAGGCTGACGGTGCAGTGGCGCACATCGTCGAGGGAATAGCTGGCATCGAACAGCCGGATGAACGGCCCGATGGCGCACGACGCATTGTTGTCCTTGGCCTTGCCCAGCAGCAGCGCGCTGCGGCCCTCGAAATCGCGCAGGTTCACATCATTGCCCAGGCTGGCGCCCACCGTCTCGCCCCGGCTGTTCACGGCCAGGACGATCTCGGGCTCGGGATTGTTCCAGGCCGAGCCCGGATGGATGCCGATCTGGGCGCCGCTGCCGACACTCGATAACACCGGTGCCTTGGTGAACACCTCGGCATCGGGGCCAATGCCGACCTCCAGGTATTGCGACCACAGGCCTTTCTGGATCAGCAGCTCCTTGAGTTGCATGGCCTGCGCCGAACCGGGTTGGATGGCACCCAGGTTGCCGCCCAGCAGTAGGGCGACCTGCTGCCGCACGGTGGCCGCCTGCGCGGCGTCGCCCCGGGCCTGCTCCTCGATGACCCGCTCGATGAGGCTGGCGGCAAAGGTCACGCCGGCGGCCTTGATGACCTGCAGGTCGCAGGGCGCGAGCAGGCGCAATGCGTTGGGGTCGTTCGCCTGCGCGCCGGTGTTTTGCATCAACTGCTCGATACTGCCAACATGGCGTCCGGCCGCAGCCCGCACCCGCGCGACCGGGTCGGCGGCATCAAGCAGATCGCTCATCGTCGCGACATCGTCCGACAGGTCATACACGCCGCCGGAGCGCAGTACAACGACCGAGGGCCCCGGAATCGGGCCGGGAATCCATGCGCGGCCGACCAGGGTTCCGGTCAATCCGTCTTCAGGCAGCCATTGCATGGAACACCTCCGTGGTCAGGCCACTGACTGCTTGCATCAAGGGCGTGACATGCAGGACTCGTTCGACGGGGGGCTGGTTGAACTTCATGGAAGGCCGTTTTTTCATGGGAGTGTCTCCGTTTTTAGCTTGGTTGAGGGGAAGAGAAGATTCACGTCACGGACGCCGGTGGCAGGCGGTAGAGCCGCCGGGCATTGCCGTCCATCACGGCGTCTTGCGCCTGGAGACTCAGGCCGGCGAGCAATTGCCGTGTCTCGGCCCACCACTGCGCGTAACTGCCAGCGAGTTCCAGCACCGGCCAGTCGCTGCCCCACACCAGGCGGTCGGCGCCAAAGCACTCCAGCACATGCCGAGCCCAGGGTTGCACGGCGCCGGGCGCTGGTGTTGGCCCGGCCTCGGTCATCAGGCCGGAGAGTTTGCAATAAGCGCCGGTCTGCGAGGCCAGCCGGGCCATGCCGTCGGCCCACGGTTGCCATTCACCGGCGGCAATATCGGGCTTGCCGGCATGGTCGATGACCAGGCGCAAATCAGGATAACGCCCGGCCAGCGTCAGGATATGCGCAAGATGCACCGGCTTGACCAGCGCATCGAACACCAGGCCGTAATCGGCCATGGTTTGCAGCGCCGGCGCCAGCGCGGGCTGCAAAATCCACCCGGCATCGCCAATGTCCTGAAGCATGGGGCGCAAGCCCTTGAGCCGGGGATGGCGCGCCAGCTTTTCAATGCGCGCAAGCGCGTCGGCAGCTGCCAGATCGACCCAGCCCACCACGCCCAGCACCGCCGGGTTGGCGTCGGCCTGCGCCAGCAAAAAAGCGGTTTCCGCCTCGGTGGGCGCGGCCTGCACCAGCACGCCGCCGGTCACGTGATGCGGCGCCGATTGGCCCTGCCAGTCGCTGACCGCCACATCGCGGTAGATCGGCGCCAGGGCCGGCGTGAGCCAGCCGTAGTCGCCGCGCGCCAGCTGCCAGCAATGGAAATGGGCATCGATGGTCATGGCGTGGGGGCTTCCTCGGGAAGCAGGCGCTGAGCCTTGAGTTCGGCCCAGAAGCCGGGCGGAATGGCGTGCTGCAGCATGGTCTGCGCATCATCCCATTCAGCTGCCTTGCGCGCGCCCAGCATGACGATGTCCACTGCCGGATGCGCCAGCACGAACTGCAAGGCCGCTGCCCGCAAGGCCACGCCGTGGCGCGCGCAGACCGCTTCAATCTGCGCCGTACGGTCCAGCCATTCCCGCGCCGCAGGCGCATAGTTGAATGTGGGCGCGCCGCCTCGCGTGCCCGTGGCCAGGATGCCCGAATTGAACACCCCGCCCAAGGCAATGCGCACGCCACGCGCCGCGCATCGCGGCAGCAGCTCGGGCAGCGCGCTGTGGTCCAGCAGGCTGTAGCGCCCCGCCAGCATCAGCACATCGAGGTCAGCCTCGGCAAGCACCTGCAACACCACCTCGACATCGTTCGTGCCGAGCCCGATGGCGCGCACCAGTCCCTCGCGCTTCAGTTCCTGCAGCGCGGGCAGCGTCTCCCGCAGCACCTGCCGCAACACCTCGGGTGCGCGGGCGCCGTGGGTGGCCGCATCGGGGTCGTGCACATAGGCCGCGTCAAGGCGCGACAGGCCGAGGCGCTGCAGGCTGTCTTCGACGCTGCGGCGAGTTCCGGCGGCACTGAAATCCCAGTCTTGCCGGAACGGCAGGCTATCGACATAGCCGTGCTGGAAACGCGGGGCTGCCGCATCGGGCGTGAGCAGTCGCCCCACCTTGCTCGACAGCACGAATTCATCACGCGGATGGTCGCGCAGCGCAGCGCCCAGCCGCCGCTCGGACAGGCCGTGGCCGTAGTGCGGCGCAGTGTCAAAGCTGCGGCAGCCGCTGGTCCATGCCGCCTCCACCAAGTGCCGGGCTTCGTCATCGCTGACCGCCTCAAACAGGTTGCCCAGCGGCGCACCGCCCAAGCCGAGCCGCAGGCCGCTGCCGTCGCATGGAGGAAAGAAAAAAGTCATTTCAGGGTAAGTCCCAATAAAAGTTTACTCATCCTATAACTAACATGTCAGTCATTGAAACCGGGAAACCCCGTGGTTTTGACAACAAACTTCACGCTCTGACACAACGCAGCCCTAGCCAAGAAACGACGCCTGTTCCATGCTCAAAAACATTCCTTCGCTGCTGACACCCGATGCCCTGCATGCGCTGGCCAGCATGGGCCATGGCGACGATGTGGCGATCGTCGATGCGAATTTTCCAGCGGCCGGCGTGGCCCGGAAAGGCGGCGCACGGCTGGTGCAACTGGCCGGCGCCAACGCAACGCAGGCGCTCAAGGCCGTGCTACAGGTCCTGCCGCTGGACGATTTCGCGCCGGAAGCGGCCTGGACCATGCAGGTGGTGGGCGATGCCGGCGCGGTTCCCGAGCCGGTGGCCGAGTTCGCGGCTGAGCTGCAACAGGCTGGCGAAGCGCCCGCCGCCACGCTGGAGCGGTTTGATTTTTACCAGCGCGCGCAGTCAGCCTTCGTGATCTTGCGCACCGGCGAGTCGCGCAAATACGGCAACATCCTGCTGCGCAAGGGCGTCATCGCCTGCGATGCGCCATGACCACGAGTCCGGGCGATTGTCCAGCATGAGCACCGCACCTTCCGTCGTCACCAGCAGCCTGCGTGCGCAGGCCTATGCGAGCTTTCAGCAGCAGATCGTCGATGCCAACATCCGCCCCGGCCAGTTCATCTCGCAGCGCGAACTGATGCAGTTGCTGGGCATGCCGCTGGGCGCGGTGCGCGAACTGATTCCGCGCCTGGAAGCCGAGGGGCTGCTCAAGACCGTGCCGCAGCGCGGCCTGCAGGTGGCCCATGTCGATCTGAAGCTGATCAATAACGCCTTCCAGTTGCGCCAGCTGCTGGAGCGCGAGGCCGCCACCCGTTTTGTGACCACGGTGTCCGACCGCGACCTGGCCGCCATTGAGCAAAGCCACCTGGACATCGTGCAGCGCGCGCGCAGTGGCAGCATTGACGAAGACCTGCTCAAGGATGCCACCGCAGTGGACTGGGGCCTGCACGACCTGATGATCGACGCGCTGGGCAACGAGCTGATTTCCGAGGTGTACCGTATCAACAGCCTGCGCGTGCGCCTCATCAAGCTCGAAGGCTCCACCCTTTCGCCGCAGGTGCTGATTCCGGCCATGGAAGAACATCTCTGGTTCATAGACGCCCTCAAGCGGCGCGACGCGCAAACCGTGCTGCAGCGCCTGAGCCACCACATTGAAAGTGCGCACCTTCGCGTCCTTGGACTGCCGCGGCCCGCTATGCCGTGGTCTTCGGAGAACCCTGAATGACTACACCCCCTAATCCCGCTCAGGCTGCTGCCTTTCGTGGCATCTGGCCCGCCCTGCTCACGCCGCTGAATGCGGACCTGAGCATCGACCACGCTCGGCTGGCGGCGCACTGCAAGTCGCTGATCGCCCGCGGCTGCCCCGGCGTGACCGCCTTCGGCACCACCGGCGAAGGCCCGTCGTTTTCCATGGCCGAGCGCAAGGAAGCCATCGAGCAGTTGATCTGCAACGGCATTCCGGCCGCGCAGATCATGGTGTCCACCAGTTGCGCCGCCCTGCCTGAAACACTGGAACTGACGCGCCATGCGGTCAGCGCCGGCGTGCACGGCTGCCTGATGCTGCCGCCGTTTTTCCTCAAGGGCGTGTCCGACCAGGGCATCATCGACAGCTACCGCTACGTGATCGACGGCATGGGCGAGGACCTGCCAAAACTCAAGCTCTACCTGTATCACATCCCGCAAGTCACCGGCGTCAGCCTGTCGCACCATGTCATCAGGGCGCTCAAGCACCAGTACCCCGACACCATCCTGGGCATCAAGGACAGCGCCTGCTCGACCGCGCATTCCATCGGACTGGCCGAGGCCTTCATGAAGGACCTGACGGTCTACGTCGGCTTCGAGCCCGACCTGCCTGAAATGGGCCGGCGCGGCAGCACCGGCGCCATCAGCGGCCTGGCCAATTTCATGCCCCGCGTGGTTGACCGCCTGGTGACGCAGCCCGATGCGCCGGCCACGCCGGCCGAACGCGCGCGCGTCATCAAGCTGATCGGCCTGCTGGACGGCTATTCGCTGATGCCGGCGCTCAAGGGCATCATGGCCCTGCTGAGCGGCGAGCCCGCCTGGCTGCGTGTGCGTGCGCCGCTGGTGGCGCTGACCGCCGACGAGTTCACGGCCCTGGAAAAAACCATCCGGGAATTCGGCATCGATCCTGAATCCGACTGAGCCCGACCTGCCGATTGACCAGGTTTTTTTGACAAGTTAGCCAACCGATAAACGACAAGGAGACAACCATGAAACATTCCCTGCTTCGCCGCACCCTGCTGGCCGCCGCCTCTTCCGTCCTGCTGATGGGCGCCTTCCTGCCCGCCGCCCAGGCCCAGAACAAGGTGCTGCTGCGCATCTCGACCCCGGCCGTGCCCGACGACTGGCATGCCAAGATGTGGACGGTGTTCAAGGACAACCTGGAAAAATCCGCACCCGGCGAATTCGACGTGCAGATCAACCTGAATGCCACGCTGTTCAAGCAGGGCACCGAGCCGACCGCCATGGCGCGCGGCAACCTGGAACTGTCGTCGATCTCGGCCTTCGACATGGCCAAGCTGGTGCCCGAATTCTCGATCTTCACCGCCGGCTACATCATTCGCGACCCGGAGCACCAGCAAAAGGTGTTCAACGGCCCCATCGGCGCCGAGATGTTCAAGACCGTGACTGACAAGATGGACGTGACGCCGCTGTCCACGGTCTACCTCGGCACCCGGCAGATCAATCTGCGCGATGTGCGCAACGTCAAGACGCCCGCCGACCTCAAGGGCGTGAAGCTGCGCATGCCTGGCTCGAAGGAATGGCTGTTCCTGGGCGAAGCCCTGGGCGCCACCGCCACGCCACTGGCCTTTGGCGAGGTCTACCTGGGCCTGAAGACCGGCACCATCGACGGCCAGGACAACCCCCTGCCTTCCGTGCGCGCCGCCAAGTTCTACGAAGTGACCAAGCAGATCGTGCTGACCAGCCACCTGGTGGACGGCATCTTCATCGCCATTTCCAACAAGGCCTTGAACGCCATGACGCCGGCACAAAAGCAGAAGGTCACGGCGGCGGCGCAGGCAGCGTCAAGCTACAACAACGAAAACCGCATCAAGGAGGAATCGCACCTGGTGGACTTCTTCAAGCAGCAGGGCCTGCAGGTCATCACGCCGGATGTGGACGCCTTCCGCAAATCGGTGCAGACCACGTACCAGAACTCCGATTATGCAAAAGTCTGGCCCAAGGGACTGCTTGAGCGCATCAACGCGACACGGTAAGTCCCACGGCAACCCTGAATAAAAAGTCATGAGAAGCTGGCTGCAAAAATCCGCCAATGTGATCGGCGGCGGACTCTTCCTGACCCTGTTCATCGTGTTCGTAATCCAGGTCACGGCGCGCTTCGGCTTCAACAAACCGATGGCGTGGACCGATGAAGCCGCCGTGATCCTGTATGTCTGGGTCATTTTGTGGGCTGCGGCTTTCGTGGTGCCCGAGCGCGAGCATGTGGTGTTCGACCTGCTGTGGAACAGCGTCAACCGGCGTGCCCGGCAGGTGATGCAGATCGTCGGCAACCTGATGATCGGTGGCCTCGCCCTGTACGGCATTCCGGCCAGCTGGGACTATGTGCATTTCATGGCTAGAGAGGGAACGCCTGTCCTGGGCGTGTCCTTCATGTGGGTTTTCCTGCCCTTTGTGCTGCTGCTGGCGGCACTGGTGGTTCGCTCTGCGTGGGCCATCTGGAACGCGATTCGGGGTCTTGGTCTTGAAGCGGAGCTGCGCATATGACATCGGGTATTCTGGTTCTCGTCCTTGTTCTGGTGGGCGGCATGGCGCTGCGCATGCCCATCGGCTTTTCAATGCTGGTTTCCGGCATTGCCTACCTGATCGTCAAGCAGCAGGACATCGGCCTGGTGGCCGAGCAGGTCGGCAACGGCCTGTACAACAGTTATGTGCTGCTGGCCGTGCCGCTGTTCGTGTTTGCCGCCAACATCATGAATGCCGGCACGGTCAGCGAGCGGATCTTTGACTTTTGCCGCATCCTGGTCGGGCGCATGCGCGGCGGCCTGGCGCAGGTCGATATCCTGGTCAGCGTGGTGTTCTCGGGCATGAGCGGCAGCGCCATTGCCGACGCCGCCGGCCCGGGCCTGGTCACGATTCGCCAGATGCTGAAAAAACCGGAATACAGCCGGGGTTTTGCCGGCGCCGTGGTGGTCGCCAGTGCCACGCTCGGTCCCATCATTCCGCCGTCGATTCCCATGGTGATTTACGCCATGGTGTCGGGTGCTTCGGTCGGCGCGCTCTTTCTGGGCGGCGTGGTGCCGGGATTCCTGATGGCCGGGCTGATGATGGCCGTGGTGCACTTCATCGCCGTGAAGCGCAACATGCCGCGCGAAGCCAAGATACCGCTCAAGGAATGGCCGGCCATCATCTACCGCGGCGCCTTGCCTCTGTCGATGCCCATCGTGCTGCTGGGCGGTATTTACTCGGGCGCCTTCACGCCGACTGAAGCCGCGGCGGTGGCTGCTTTCCATGCGCTGATCCTGGCGGGGGTGGTGTACCGTGCCCTGACCTGGCGCACCTTCTGGGGCGTGATCATGGAGTCCACACGGGGCAGCGCGGTCATCACCATGATCCTGGCCGGCTCTTTCATCCTGAACTATGCGTTCACGGCCGAAGGCGTGCCGCAGGCCATGGCGCAGTGGGTCGACAGCATGCATTTCTCGAAAATCGGCTTCCTGCTGATGGTCAACCTGATGTTCCTGGTGCTGGGCTGCTTTCTGGATGTGTCGGTGCTGCTGCTGGTGTTCGTGCCCATGCTGCTGCCGGCCGCCAAGCTGCTGGGCGTGGACCTGGTGCATTTCGGCGTGCTGGTGGTGCTCAACATGATGATCGGACTGATCCACCCGCCCTTCGGCATGCTGCTGTTCGTCACCAAGGCGCTGACCGGCATTCCGATTGGCGAGATGATGAAGGAAGGCTGGCCTTTCCTCCTCATGCTGCTGTTGCTGCTGCTCGCCATGACTTTGTTTCCGCAAATCGTGCTGTGGCTGCCGCAGACCATGGGCTATGGAGGCAAGTAAATGACCAGCGATTCAAGCGCGACAAGCCGCGAAACGGCCAACGTGGTCTGCGTCGCCAGCTGGAACGCCGACCTGGTTTCCCATGTCGCCCGGCCGATTGCCCGCGGCGAGACGCTGATGGCCCGCGCTTTCGACATCAGCCCGGGCGGCAAGGGCAGCAATGCCGCCGTGGCCGCAGCCCGTCAGGGTGCCCGCGTGGCGCTGATCGCGCGCATTGGCGACGACGACTTCGGCCGCATGGGCATGGACCTGTGGAACGCCGAAGGCATTGCCACCGCGCATGTGGAGCGTGTCGCCGGCGAGCGCAGCGGCGTGGCCCAGGTCCTGGTGTATGACGACGGCGACAACAGCATTGCGGTTTATCCGGGCGCAGGCGCAGGCCTGGGCGCACGGCATGCACAGGCGGCCACGGAACTGCTGACCCATTGCCGGGTTGTGATGGCCTCGTGCGAAGTGCCGGTCGAGGCCACCCTGCAAGCCTTTCGGCTGGCCCGGCAGGGAAATGCCATCACCGTCCTGAATCCCGCGCCCGCTCGTCCTCTGCCTGAGGAATTGCAGGCGCTGACGGATGTGCTCACGCCCAATGAAAGCGAGCTGTACCAGCTGGCCGGCCCGGCCCATTCAGAATCCATCGACGCTGCCGCGATGCAGCTGCTGGCGCGCGGCACCCGGGCCGTTCTGGTGACGCTGGGCGCGGCGGGCTGCCGGCTCTACCAGCCCGGTTTGCCACCGGTCGAACTGGCGGGCCGGCGCATGCCGGTGGCCGACACCATAGGCGCAGGCGACACGTTTACCGGCACCCTGGCCGCAGCCCTGGCGCGCGGCGAATCGCTGCAGGCTGCCATGCAGTGGGCCAACGCGGCCGCAGCCCTGTCGGTGACGCGGCATGGCGCCGTTTCCGGCATTCCGACCACCGCAGAGGTTGCGGCCCTGCTGGGTTGAACCCGACAGGCCGCAACTTCAGCAGGCTTTCAGCCAGCCCGGGCAAGCAGCGTATCCAGGGAAGCCGCCGCTGCCAGGCAGGTTACTTGGTGCCGCGAATCCGGCCCAGTTCTTTCTGGGTCTCGTTCCACAGGTCCATGCCGACTTCCTTGCCGATGTCGGCGTACACGCCGGTCAGCTTGCTGCGCATGCGCTCGGCTTCGGCGGGCGAGAGTTCGTTGACCAGCATGCCCTTGGACTTGAGGTCGGCCATGGCCTTGGACGCCTCGTCACGCGTGTCCTTGCGCTCGTAGTCGCGGCTGGTCTTGGCTGCGTCCATCAGCACCTTCTGCTCGGCCTTGGACAGCTGGTCCCACCATTTTTTGCTGACCAGCACGATCCACGGGCTGTAGACGTGGTTGGTGACGGTCAGGTACTTCTGCACCTCGTAGAACTTGCTCGACAAAATGGTGTTGTACGGATTTTCCTGGCCGTCCACCGTCTTGGTTTCCAGCGCGCCGAACAGTTCGGAAAAAGCCATGGGCACGGCGTTGGCGCCCAGCGTCTTGAAGCTGTTCAGGAACACGTTGTTCTGCATCACGCGCAGCTTGATGCCGTCCAGGTCCTCGACCTTGGTGACCGGGCGCTTGCTGTTGGTCAGGTTGCGAAAACCGTTTTCCCAGTACACGAGGCCGACCAGGCCTTTTTCCTGCAGCTTGTCCTTGATTTTTTCACCGATGGGGCCGTCGAGCAGGATGTCGGCTTCCTTGGCGTTGCTGATGAGAAACGGCGTGTCCCACAGCGCCATTTCCTTGGTGATGCCGACCAGCGTGGCGGTGGAGCCGACCATCATTTCCTGCGCGCCGCCAATCAGGGCCTGCTGCATTTGTGTGTCGGGGCCGAGCGCGGCGGCGCCGATGGCGCGCACCTTCATCTTGCCGCCCGAGGCTTTTTCAACAGCCTCGGCAAACACCTTGGCGGCGCGGCCCTGGTTGCTCTGCTCGTTCAGGCCGTAGCCGAAACGGATCAGGCGCGGTTTGATGTCCTGCGCCAGCGCGGAAAACGAGGCGCTGAGCACGGCGGCTGTGGCGGCGGCAATAACGGTTCGACGAAGAAAGGTCATTGGGAAGTCTCCTGGAGTTATGGGAAAGCGAGGGGGAAAGTGAACGAGGGCTTAGCGCATCCACGCGACGGGCGCGGTGACGATCTGGGGGAACAGGACAAACAGGAACAGGATCAGCGTGTAGGTGATCAGGAAGGGGTTGACGCCCCGTATCACCTGGTGCAGCGGCATGCGGCCCACGCCGGCCACCACGTTGAGCACCGTGCCGACCGGCGGTGTGATCAGGCCGATGGCGCCGTTGAGCACGAACATCAGGCCGAAATACACCGGGTCAATGCCGGCCTTGACGGCAATCGGCAGCATCACCGGCGCAAAGATCAGGATGGTCGGCGTGAGGTCGAGCGCGGTGCCGACGATGACCAGCGCGATCATCATCACCGCCATCAGCAGGCGCGGGCTGTCCACCAGCGGGCCCAGCCAGCCGGTGAGCGTGCTGGGCAGGTCGGCCAGCGTGATCATGTAGCTGGCGACCTGGGCGCCGGCGCACAAGAACATCACGATGGCCGTCGTCTTGGCGGCGCGCACCAGCACGCCATGTACCTCGGGCAGCTTCATTTCGCGGTGCACGAAGAGGGCGACGAACAGCGCGTAAAACGCGGCCACCACGGCCGTTTCGGTCGGCGTGAAGATGCCGGTCTTCATGCCGCCGATGATGATGATGGGCATCAAGAGCGCCCAGAACGCCTTGGCGGTGGCGCGCAGCCGGGCGGCCATGGACAGCGGCTGGCCCTCGGGCAGGTCGGTGTTGCGCAGCACCAGCTTCCAGGCCACGATCAGGCCCGCGCCCATGATGATGCCCGGCACGATGCCGGCGAGGAACAGCGACGAGATCGAGGTGTTGGTCGTCACGCCGTAGATCACGAAGGGCAGCGACGGCGGAATGATGGGCGCGATGATGCCGCCCGAGGCCACCAGCCCGGCCGAGGTGTGCATCGGGTAGCCCTGCTTGCGCATCATGGGCAGCAGGATGGTGGCCAGCGCGGCGGTGTCGGCCAGCGCCGAGCCGCTCATGCTGGCCATCAGCACCGACGCGCCAATCGCCACATAACCGAGTCCGCCGCGAATGTGGCCGACCCAGGCCTGCGCCATGGCGATGATGCGGCGGCTGATGCCGCCCGAGTTCATGAGTTCGCCGGCCAGGATGAAGAAGGGCACGGCCAGCAGCGGAAAGCTGTCGACGCCGGCGACCAGGTTTTGCGCCAGCAACTGGGTGTCCCAGAAACCCAGCACCCAGGCCATGCCGGCGCCGGTCAGCACCAGCGCCAGGCCCATGTTCATGCCGATGCCCATCAGCAGCAACATGCCGACGGAGAAAACAATGAATGCGAGACCTTCGTTGCTCATTTTTTACTCGACTTCCACGTTGTGACCGAGGTCCAGCGGCGTGCGTTTGATGATCTCGACAAGCGCCATCAGGCCGATGGCCGTGGCGCACAAAAAGGCCGGCAGCGGCAGCAGCGCGGTCGAATAGCCGAGCACCACTGAATGGCTGCCAAAGCCGACCACCACCTGCTGCCAGGCGCCCCAGCCGATCAGCACGCAGGCCAGCAGCACCAGCAGGCGGATGAAAAGAGTCATGGCCAGCATCAGGTGCGGCCGGTATTGAAGCCGGCCCACCAGGCTGGTGAAGGCCATGTGCTCGCCGGCCGGGTAGGCGGCGGTGGCGCCTATGAACACCATCCAGACAAACAGCAGGCGCGACAGTTCCTCGCTGGCCGGCAGGCCGCTGCCAAAGCCGTAGCGCAGCACGATGTTGATGAACACCGCCACGGCCATCACGCCCAGGCAGCTGGCCAGCAGCAGATTGCTGATGCGCTGGAAGCGGCTCTTGGGCGCTTCGATCAGGGGTTCGGTGCTCATGCCTGCTCCTTGTGGGGGTTGAGCCACGTCGTGACTTCGGCCTGCAGCTGTGCCAGCGATTTGAGCGCATCGACGCGCAGCACGCCCGCTTCACCGGTCGGCGCTTCGAGCGTGGCGAACTGGCTGTCGACCAGGCTGGACGAGAAGAAATGCAGTTGGGCGCGCGCTGCGACCCGAGCCTCGGCCTGTTCGCGGCTGATGTCCAGAAACACGAAGCGCAGCCCGGGCGCGGCCTGGCGCAGGCGCTCGCGGTAGGCTTTTTTGAGCGCAGAGCAGGTCAGCACCAGGCCCTCGGGGTGGGCGCGCAGCTGCGCGCTCAGGGTGCTGAGCCAGCCATCGCGGTCCGCATCGGTCAGGGCGATGCCGCGTGCCATCTTGTCCCGGCTGGCGGCGCTGTGGAAGTCGTCGCCTTCCACCAGCCGCAGGCCGGCGGCCTGCGCCAGCACGGCCCCCAGGCTGGATTTTCCGCAACCGGCCACGCCCATGATCACGATGGAATCTGTCATTTCAACCTACTGGATAGCGCTATCTTGATGGGGATAAAGAAAAGCGAGGGCCTGGCTTGGCAACCTGCTGACGCTGAATTTTCAGCGTCTAGGGGTTTTCCGCCGGGTCTTCACTGTCGGATAGCGCTATCCTATGGGAATATCACGCTTTGCCAGATCAGTAGTTTCCCTATATTTATGACTCCACCTCCTGCCCGACCCCGCGCGACTGGTCGCGTCACGCTGGCCGATGTCGCCCAGGCCGCTGGCGTCAGCCCGATGACGGTGTCGCGCGCGCTGCGCGGTGAGCGTGCGGTCGATGCCGGGCTGGTGGCGCGGGTCCGCTCGGCCGCGCTCAAGCTCGGCTATGTGCCCGACCCGGCCGCCCGCGCGCTGGCATCGCGCCACAGCACCCAGGTGGTGGTGCTGATCCCGATGCTGTCGAATGCGCTGTTTGTCGATCTGCTGGAGGCGGTGCAGCGCACCCTGCGCCCGGCCGGCTACCAGATGCTGATGGGCGTGACCCACTACGACCCCAGCGAGGAGGAGCATTTGCTGCGCGAGCAACTGCTGCACCGCCCGGCCGGTCTGCTGGTCACCGGGCTGGAGCGCAATGAAGCCACGCGCGCCCTGATCGCGCAAAGCGGTGTTCCCTGCGTGCACCTGATGGAGGCTTCGGGCGCACCCGGCATTTACAGCGTGGGTTTTTCGCAGGCCGATGCCGGCGCCGAAATGACCCGGCACCTGCTGCAGCGCGGCCGGCGCCGCATCGCCTTTGCCGCCGCCCAGCTCGACCCGCGCACGCTGCAGCGGCTGGCGGGCTGGCGGCGCGAACTCCGCGCGGCGGGCCTGTACGAGCCCACGCTCGAATGGCTCAACCCCGCACCGTCGTCGATGGCGCTGGGCGCCCGCATGTTCGAGCAGATCATGGGTCAACAACCGGCCGTGGATGCCGTGTTTTTCTGCAATGACGACCTGGCGCAGGGGGCCTTGCTGGCCGCCCTGCGTCTGGGCGTGGCGGTCCCTGGCCGGGTCGCGATTGCGGGGTTCAACGACCTCACGGGCAGCGACCAGATGCTGCCGCCGCTGACCACGGTACGCACCCCGCGCGCTGAAATCGGCAGCGCCGCAGCCCGCATGTTGCTGTCGCTGATGAACGGGGAAGCCATTGCATCGCCCTGCGTCGACCTGGGCTACGACGTGCTGGTGCGGGCCAGCACCTGACGGCCAGGGCGCGGCGTTCGGCTGTCGCATATTGAGAATTTCCGGCCTGGCGTGCGCCTACTCAGGGTTTGTCCTAGGTGGGTTTATGGGGCTGACTTCAACAATAGCTTATGCAGCTTCATTCATAGCAAAGCCGTTCAATGGCTGCTACCCAAGGAGAGTTACTCATGCAAAAGGTGTTGCACATCAACCCCGACAAATGCACTGGCTGTTTGCAGTGCGAAATGGCCTGTTCTTTCGAGAACTACGGCGTCTTCGCCCCCGCCAAGTCGCGCATCAAGGTCTTTGACTTTCACGACACGGGCAAGAAAGTGCCCTACACCTGCACCCAGTGCGACGAAGCCTGGTGCCTGCATGCCTGCCCGGTAGAAGCCATTACCGTCGACAAGGCCACCGGCGCCAAGGTCGTCAACGAAACCACCTGCGTCGGCTGCAAGGTCTGCACCATCGCCTGCCCGTTTGGCACCATCAACTACGTGCAGGAAACCGGCAAGGTGCAAAAGTGCGACCTGTGCGGCGGTGAACCCGCCTGCGCCGAGGCCTGCCCGACGCAGGCCATCACCTTCATTGACGCCAACTGGACCGGGCTGGGCAAGATGCAGCAATGGGCTGACAAGCTTGGCAATCAACCTTCCGCAGCTTAAGGAGTAACGAATATGTCTTGGGCTGGAAAAATTCTTCGCGTTGACTTGACCGCTGGAACCGTCAAGTCGGAACCCCTCAACATGGACTGGGCGCAGACCTACCTGGGCTCGCGTGGCCTGGGCAGCAAATACCTGGTGTCCGAAGTGGATCCCAAGGTCGATCCGCTGGCGCCTGGCAACAAAATCATCTGGGCCACCGGTCCGCTGACGGGCACCATGGCGTCCACCGGCGGGCGCTACACCGTCATCACCAAAAGCCCGCTGACGGGCGCCATTGCCTGCTCCAATTCGGGCGGCTACTGGGGCGCCGAGCTCAAGATGGCGGGCTGGGACATGGTCATCTTCGAGGGCAAATCGCCCAAGCCGGTCTACCTCTACATCAATGACGACACGGCCGAGTTGCGCGACGCGGACTGGCTCTGGGGCAAGAGCGTCTGGGAAACCGAGGAGATGCTCAAAAAAGGCCTGCAGGACCCGCTGATGCGTGTCTCCAGCATTGGCAAGGCGGGCGAAAACGGCGTGCTCTACGCGGCCGTGGTCAACGACCTGCACCGCGCCGCCGGCCGTTCGGGCGTGGGCACCGTCATGGGCAGCAAGAACCTCAAGGCGATTGCAGTGCGCGGCACCAAGGGCGTGGGCAATATCCGCGACCCCAAGGCCTTCATGAAGGTGACCTACGAGAAGAAAAAAATCCTGCACGACAACGCCGTCACCGGCCAGGGCCTGCCTACCTACGGCACGCAGGTGCTGATGAACGTGATCAACGAAATCGGCGGGCTGCCCACGCGCAACCACCAGGACGTGCAGTTTGAAGGCGCCAAGGACATTTCCGCCGAAGCCATGGCCACGCCGCGCGACACCGACGGCAAAAAGCAGCTGGTCACCAACCAGGCCTGCTTTGGTTGCACCATTGCCTGCGGCCGCATCAGCAAGATGGACGCCGGCCACTTCACGGTGGCCAACAAGCCGCAGTACTGGGGTGCTTCGGGCGGGCTCGAATACGAAGCGGCCTGGGCCTTGGGTGCCGCCAACGGCGTCAAGGACCTGGAGGCGCTGCAGTACGTCACCATGCTGTGCAACGAGGAAGGCATAGACCCGATCAGCTTTGGCGCCACCCTGGGCGCGGTGATGGAACTGTATGAAATGGGCGTGCTGAGCAAAGAACAGCTCGGCATAGCGGCGCCGTTCGGCTCGGCCGAGGCGCTGGCCTTTTTGGCGGAAGAAACCATTTACAGCCGCGGTTTTGGCAAGGAAATTGGCCAGGGCTCCAAGCGCCTGACCGCCAAGTACGGCCACCCGGACTTGTCCATGACCTCCAAGGGCCAGGAGTTTCCGGCCTACGACGGGCGCGCCATTCAGGGTATTGGCTTGGCCTATGCCACATCCAACCGGGGCGGCTGCCACCTGCGCGGCTACACCATTGCGTCCGAAGTGCTGGGCATTCCGGTCAAGACCGATCCGCTGGAGCACGAAGGCAAGCCCGAACTGGTCAAGGCCTTCCAGGACGCCACCGCCGCGTTTGACTCGTCGGGGCTGTGCGTGTTCACCACCTTTGCCTGGGGCCTGGCCGACCTGGCGCCCCAGTTGCAGGCGGCCTGCGGCGAGCAGTACACGACCGAAGAGCTCGAAAAAATCGGCGAACGCATCTGGAACATGGAACGCGAGTTCAACAACGCGGCCGGTTTTACCAAGGCCGACGACTCGCTGCCCAAGCGCCTGCTGACCGAGCCGGCCAAGACCGGCCCGGCCAAGGGCAAGGTCAACATGCTGGCCGAAATGCTGCCCAAGTACTACGCCGCGCGCGGCTGGGACAGCGAAGGCGTGCCGACAGCCGCAACCCGCGAGCGCCTGAGTCTGTAAACTTTTTCCTCTGACGAGGGCAGGGGGTGGGCGCTGCTTGCAGGTCCACCCCTTTTTTGATTTTGGAGAACCATTTCATGACCCACCATGTCATTCTGGGCGCAGGCCCGGCCGGTGTGATTGCCGCCGAAACCATCCGCAAGCACGCGCCGCTGGACACCATCACGCTGGTCGGCGACGAAGCGGAGCCGCCGTATTCGCGCATGGCGATTCCCTACCTGTTGATGGGCAACATCGACGAGCGCGGCACCTACCTGCGCAAGGGGCCGTCGCACTTTGCAGATTTGAAGATTAATCAGGTCACGGCCCGCGCCAGCCGTGTGGATGCTGCTGCTAAAACCGTAGTGCTCGACAACGGTGAAACGCTGGTTTTTGACAAACTCTTGGTTGCCACCGGCTCCCTTCCCGCGCGCCCGCCCATTCAGGGCATGGACCTCGCAGGCGTTCACCCCTGCTGGACGCTGGAAGACGCCCGCAAGATCATGGCGCTGGCCCAGCCTGGGGCGCGCGTGCTGCAGATGGGCGCGGGCTTCATCGGCTGCATCATCATGGAAGCGCTCATGCAGCGCGGCGTGCAGCTCAGCGTGGTCGAGATGGGCGACCGCATGGTGCCGCGCATGATGGGCCCGATGGCCGGCGGCATGATCCGTGACTGGTGCGAAACCCAGGGCGTGCAGGTGTTCACCGGCACCCGGGTGGAAGCGATCGAGCCCGGCACGCCGCTCAAGGTGCGCCTGTCCGGCGGGCAGACGGTCGAGGCCGACCTGGTCATCAGCGCCACCGGCGTCAAGCCCAACATTGCCTTTCTGGAACACTCCGGCATCATCTGCCTGCAGGGCGTGCTGACCGACGAACATCTGCAGACCAGCGTGCCCGGCATTTATGCGGCAGGCGACTGCGCCGAGGCCTTTGACAAGGTCAGCGGTAAAACCATCGTCAGCGCCATCCAGCCCAACGCCGCCGAGCAGGCCCGGGTCGCCGCGCTCAACATGGTGGGCCAGCGGGCCGAACTCAAGGGCGTGACCCAGATCAACGTGCTCGATACGCTGGGCCTGATTTCCACCAGCTTTGGCAACTGGGAGGGCGTGCCCGGCGGCGAGCAGGTCGAGCTGACCGACCGCCAGGCCAACGGCGGCAAGGGCCGCCACCTGAGCCTGCAGTTCAAGGACGACGTGCTGGTGGGCTGCAACAGCGTGGGCTGGACCGACCATGTGGGCGTGATGCGCGGCCTGGTCGAAGGCGAAGTCCGCCTCGGCCCCTGGAAAGACACGCTGAAGCACGACCCCACCAAACTGATGGAAGCCTATCTGGCCAGCGCCCAGGCGCAGGGCCAGTGGAGCGGAGCAGCCGACGAGCGGCGGCGATGAAAATCACTTTCAAGCTGTTTGCCACGCTGACGGACTACCTGCCTCAGTCTTCGCGCCGCAGCAACATCGTCGAGCTGGAGGTGGCGCCCGACGCCACCATCAGCCAGATCATCGAGCCCTACGGCCTGCCGCCCAAGCTGGTGCACCTGGTGCTGGTCAACGGCCGCTACATAGCGCCCGAGCTGCGCCTGAGCACCACGCTAAGCGAGGGCGACGTGCTGGCGATCTGGCCGCCGATTGCGGGCGGCTAGGGCGTGCAGTCGCATTACCCTGAACAGTTCGAGCGCGACATGGGCTGCACTGAAGCCGAATGGCTGGGCTGGCTGCCGGCGGCCCTCGGTGACAACGCCTGGCAGCGCGATGGGGCTTTCGTGCAGGTGACGATTGACCCGGGCACGCTGCGGATCGACTGGCAACAGGCCGAGCCCCGGGTGCTGGGCCAAGCCCGCATTCCGCGCCTGCTGGTGCGCTTTGCCTTTTCGGGGCTGGATGCGGACCAGCGCTACGTCTTCATGAAGCGCTTTGACCTGTATATGCAGCGCGGCGGCGGCTGATTTGGGCGCAGGTCGGTCTTTGTCAGGTGTTTGGGGCGACGCTTATTTGATAATCAATAATTATCCAAAGTCACCCACGCCACCTGAAACAGAAAGCCGCCATGTCCGCACAGACCCTGTACCAGCAAAAACGCATGTCCGCCGCCGACGCCATTGCGGTCGTCATGAATGGCGACACGATTGTGGTGCCCACGGCGGTAGGCGAGCCGCCCGCCTTGCTGACGGCGCTGTCGGATGCCAGGCTGGCCTACCGCAATGTGCGCATTTCGCAAATTTTGCCGGTCCGCAAGTACGGCTATTTCGACGCCGAGACCACCGAACATGTCCGGCACATTGCCTATTTTTTCAGCGGCATCTCGCGCGCCGGCGGCCAGGAAGGCTGGACCGACTTCATTCCGGCCAATTTTTCCGAGCTGCCCGAGCTGATCACGCGCAAGCTGATTCCGGCCGATGTCGTGTTTTCCATGGCGTCGCCGATGGACGAGCACGGCTTTTTC
The DNA here is from genome assembly GCF_030682935.1 of Polaromonas sp. Lineage (GTDB taxonomy): Bacteria > Pseudomonadota > Gammaproteobacteria > Burkholderiales > Burkholderiaceae_C > Polaromonas. The sequence goes on along the minus strand of NZ_JAUXNA010000324.1, from coordinate 36,516 downwards.
TCGCTGTCGCTGGCGCCCGACTACACCATGGCCGCGATCGGGCAGGCCCGGGCCGTGGTGCTCGAAGTCAACCCCCATGTGCCGTTTGCCAACGGCAACTGTCACATCCATGTGTCGCAGGTAGCGGCGCTCACCGAAAGTGAGGAACCACTTCTGGAAGTCGGTCTGCCCAGGATCGGGCCGGTGCAGGAAGCCATAGGCCGCTACGTGGCCGACATGATCCCGGACGGCGCGACGCTGCAGATCGGTTATGGCGGCATTCCGGATGCGGTGGTGATGCAGCTGACCGACAAGCATGACCTCGGCATTCACACCGAAATGATTGGCGACGGCATCATGAGTCTGGTCGAGGCCGGCGTGGTCACCAACCGCAAAAAGAACTACCAGAACGGCAAGATGCTGGCCACCTTTGCCCTGGGCTCCAAGAAGCTGTACCAGTTCCTGCACCGCAACCCGGCGGTGGAGATGCACCCGGTCGGTTTCACCAACGATCCCTACCTGGCCGGCCAGAACGACAACCTGCACGCCATCAACGCCACCATGCAGATCGACTTCATGGGCCAGTGCGGCTCGGAAAGCCTGGGCTCTGCGCCTTACTCTGGCACTGGCGGCCAGACCGACTTTGTGCGCGCCGCCAACCGCTCCAACGGCGGCAAGGCCTTCATCGTGCTGCCTTCGACCGCCAAGCACGACACCCTCTCGCGCATCGTGCCCAGCCTGTCCGCCGGCACGCACCAGTCGACCAGCAAAAACGACATCAACTACGTGGTGACCGAGTTCGGCGTGGCCCAGCTGCGCGGCAAAACCGCCCACCAGCGCTGCGAAGCACTGATCAGCATCGCGCACCCCGACTTCCGGGGGGAGCTGCGCGAAGCGGCCAAGAAGATGAAGTTGCTGTGATCTGAGTGTTACACGTGGGTGTGTGCGGGGTGAATTTGAATGCTTCGACATTTATTTAACATTGCAAAAAGTACATCGTGACTCCATAATTGCATTAATGTTTGACAGATTCATTACCCAGAAAATGCAGCAAGCGCTTCGCAGTACGCCCGCCGTGGTGCTGCTGGGTCCTCGCCAGATTGGCAAAACCACGCTGGCGCTGAGCCTGGCGCGACCTGATGGCATGTACCTTGACCTTGCATCCCCCGAGGACCGCAGCAAGCTGAGCAATGTCGAGCAGTATCTGCGTGCCCAGCAAGACCGCTTGGTGGTGCTGGACGAGGTGCAACGCCTGCCCACCTTGTTTGAGCCTCTGCGCGGGCTGATTGACCACGCCCGGCGCAATCCGCACGGTGGCCGTAAAACCGGCCTGTATTTGCTGCTGGGTTCCGCCTCGCTCGACCTGATCCAGCACAGCAGCGAGACGCTGGCGGGCCGTGTGGCGTTCATGGAGTTGAGCGGCCTGCACCGCCTGGAAGTGCCCCCATCGCTTTGGGACGACTTGTGGCTGCGCGGCGGATTTCCTGAATCACTCACGGCCGATACCCTGGCAGACAGCGTGCGCTGGCGGCGCGACTTCACGCGCACCTACCTGGAGCGCGACGTCGCGCAGTTTGCGCCCCGCATCGCTGCCGAGATGTTGCGCCGCTTCTGGACCATGCTGGCGCACCTGCAGGCCAGTACCGTGAACGTCGCGCAACTGGCGCGCAACCTGGGCGTGGACACACGCACCGCTGGCGGTTACCTGGATTTGTTGACCGATTTGCTGCTTGTCCGAAGGCTTGGCCCGTGGCACAGCGACCAGGGCAAGCGTCTGGTGAAGTCGCCGAAAATCTACATCCGCGACAGCGGACTGCTGCACAGCCTGCTGGGCATCACCGACATGGACAGCTTGCTGTCGCATCCCGTCGTCGGCGCCAGCTGGGAAGGCCACGTGGTTGAAAGCCTGCTGGCCGTGGCCCCTTCAGACGTCACACCCAGCTTTTACCGCAGCAGCGCCGGCGCGGAAATTGATTTGCTGCTGACCTGGCCCAACGGCGAGCACTGGGCCATCGAAGTCAAGCGCAGCACCACCCCCAAAGTAGAGCGCGGCTTTTACAGCGCATGCGATGACATCCAGCCGGTTAAAAAATGGGTGATTTACCCCGGCGCTGAGGCCTACCCGCTGCACGACGGCGTAGAGGCGATGCCGCTGCACATTGCGATGAAGGAACTGGCGGACAGACGCGGTAGTTGAGACCGGAAGTTATGTAACTACTCAGGTAGTCCGCCATTCAAGACGAGGTTTCTTAAAACTTCCGTCATGCCCGCGAAGGCGGGCATCCAGCGTGCGGCACTGGCCTGGATGAGCGCCGCAACTGGGTTCCCGTCTACACGGGAACGATGGAAATACCACCCACCTGAATAGTTACTTTTCTTGAACGAAAAACGCCTCCTGCCCTTTTATATCGGGCAGGAGGCGCTATGAATAGCGTAGCGTAGCGTTACGGCGCTAATTTCTTAAATCAGACCCGCTCAAAAATCGCCGCAATACCCTGGCCGCCGCCGATGCACATGGTCACCAGCGCGTAGCGGCCCTGAACGCGTTCGAGCTCGTGCAGGGCTTTCACGGTGATCAGCGCGCCGGTGGCGCCAATCGGGTGGCCGAGCGAAATGCCGGAGCCGTTGGGGTTGACCTTGGCCGGGTCCAGGCCGAGGTCGCGCGTGACGGCGCAGGCCTGAGCAGCGAAGGCTTCGTTGGCTTCGATCACGTCGAGGTCCTTGACCGTCAAACCGGCTTTTTTCAGCGCCAGCTGGGTCGCGGGTACGGGACCAATGCCCATGTACCTGGGGTCGACGCCGGCATGGGCGTAGGCGACCAGGCGGGCCAGCGGTTTGAGGCCACGCGCCTTGGCGGTGCCGGCTTCCATCAGCACCACGGCGGCGGCGGCGTCGTTGATGCCGGAGGCGTTGCCGGCGGTGACGGTGCCGTTTTCCTGGATGAACACGGGCTTGAGCTTGGCCATGTCGGCCAGCGTGCAGTTGGGGCGGTAATGCTCGTCGGTGTCGTAGGCGACCTCGCCTTTGCGGCTTTTCAGCATCACGGGCACGATCTGGTCCTTGAAGTAGCCGGCCTCGATGGCGCGCTGGGCGCGGTTGTGGCTTTCAACGGCCAGCGCGTCCTGGTCTTCGCGGGTAATGCCCCATTTGGCGGCGATGTTCTCTGCCGTCACGCCCATGTGGATGGTGTGAAACGGGTCGTGCAGGGCGCCGACCACCATGTCTATCATCTTGGTGTCGCCCATGCGGGCACCGAAGCGGGTGCTCAGGCTGGCGTAGGGGCCGCGGCTCATGTTTTCAGCGCCGCCGCCAATGGCGATGTCGGCGTCGCCCAGCAAAATGCTCTGGCTGGCCGAAATGATGGCCTGCAGGCCGGAGCCGCACAGGCGGTTGACGTTGAAGGCGGGCGTGCCTTCGGCGCAGCCGCCGTTGATGGCTGCAACGCGCGACAAATACATGTCCTTGGGTTCGGTGTTGACGACATGGCCGAACACGACATGGCCGACGTCCTTGCCGCCGACGTTGGCGCGCGCCAGCGATTCGCGCACCACCAGCGCGGCCAGTTCGGTGGGCGGGCTGTCCTTGAGGCTGCCGCCAAAGGTGCCAATGGCGGTGCGCACACCGCTCACAATTACGACTTCACGGGTCATGGGTCTCTCCTGGTGTTGAAAATGGGTTGCCTGCAGTGTGGCCCGGATTGTCTACAGCGGGCTGACGCCGCAGGGACTGGCCGGTGCTTTTTTCATGATAAAAAGTGCCGTTAGCCCAATAAATACGGGGATTGGTAGCTATTAAATAAAGAGCAAACAGCAAGGTGGGCGACGCGCGCTCACAGCGCGTGCGTCACGAGCTTGAAATCGGGGTCTTCGGCAAACGGCTTGACGCTAAAGCCGAGGCTGCGCATGAGCTTGAGCATGCCGGGGTTGTTGGCCAGCACCAGGCCGTCCATCTCGCTCAGCCCCTTGTCGCGCGCGACGTCCATGATGCTTTGCATCAGGCGCGAACCCAGGCCCTTGCCGTTGAAGTCGTCGGCCACCACCAGCGCGAATTCGCAACTGGCGCGGTCTGGATTGGTGATGTAGCGTGACACGCCGACGATGCGCTCGGTCCCCGAGATCTCGCCGTCCGGCCCGGCGCTGCGCTCCTTGAAGACGGCGACCAGCGCCATTTCGCGGTCGTAGTCGATCAGCGTGAAGCGCGCCAGCATGGCCGGCGGCAGCTCGATCAGCGAGGATACGAAGCGGAAATAGCGGCTCTGGGGCGACAGCTTGTGCACCAGCTCCTGCAGCATCTGGGCGTCGTCCGGGTGAACCGGGCGCACCGTGTATTCGCCGCCGCCGCGCAGCGGCCAGACATGCTCGTAGCGCGCCGGGTAGGGCAGGATGGCCAGGTGGTTGTAGTTGTTGGCGTGACCACTGGCCGCTTGCGGCACGTTGTGGATGACGATGCGGGCATCGACGGCCACCGCGCCCGACTCGTCAACGATGAGGGGGTTGATGTCCATCTCGCGCAGCTGGGGCAGCTCGCACACCATCTCGGACACGCGCAGCAGCACCTGCTCCATCGCCTCCCGGTTGACGGCGCTGGCACCGCGCCACTCGCCCAGTGTTTCGGCCACGCGGGCGCGTTCGATCAGGCGGCGCGCCAGAAACTGGTTGAGCGGCGGCAGTTCCATGGCGCGGTCGTCGATCAGCTCGATCATGGTGCCGCCCGCGCCGAACGCGATCACCGGGCCAAACGGTTCGTCGGTGACCAGGCCGATGTAGATTTCGCGGCCGCGCCGGTGACGCGCCATGTTCTGCACCGTCACGCCGTTGATATGGGCCTTGGGCAGCAGCCGGGTCACGCGCTGCAGCATGTCGCTGTAGCTGTCGCGCACGCTGGCGGCATTCATGACGTTGAGGATCACGCCCTGCACGTCGGACTTGTGGCTGATGTCGGGCGAATCGATCTTGAGCGCCACCGGAAAGCCCAGCTGCGTGGCAATCATCATGGCCTCGTTGGCGCTGCGCGCCAAAATGGTTTTGGTGACCGGGATGTGAAACGCGGCGAGCAGGGTCTTGGACTCCATCTCGGTCAGCACCGTGCGGCGCTCGGCCAGCACGTTTTCAATCACCAGGCGCGCGCCCTCGATGTCGGGCTTGGCCAGCGTGGACAGGGGCGGCGGGGTTTGCTGCAGCAGCAGCTGGTTTTGATAAAACGACGCGATGTTGCCAAAGGCGCCGACGGCGGCCTCGGGCGTGCGAAAGCTGGGAATGGCGGCGTCGTTCAGAATGCCGCGCGCCGCAACGACCGACGAGTCGCCCATCCAGCACGACAGCAGCGGCTTGCCCATGGTGCGCTTGACCTCGGCCAGCGCGCGCGCCACCTCGGCCGGGTCGGCCCCGGCCTTGGGCGAGTAAATCGCCAGCACGCCGTCGATCTCGCGGTCTTTGCCGGCCGCTTCGATGGCCGCCTGGTAGTGGCCGGGGCTGGCCTCTTCGGACAGGTCGATCAGGTCCACCAGCGAAGCGAGTTCGGGCAGCAGTGGCTTCAGGGCGCTGACCGATTTGGGCGAGAGGCGGCCCAGCTGCAGGAAGATTTCATTGACCCAGTCGGCCGCCAGCACGCCGGGCCCGCCGCCGTTGGTGACGATGGCCAGGCGCTTGCCGACCGGACGGTAGCGCGATGCCAGGCATTTGGCCGCCGAGAACAGCTCGACAAACGAGCGCACCCGCACCGCACCGGCGCGGCGCAGGGCGGCGTCAAATACGTCGTCGCTGCCGACGATGGCGCCGCTGTGGGTCTGTGCCGCTTCGTTGCCCGCCGGTTTGCGGCCGGCCTTGAGCACCACCACCGGCTTGGCATTGGCGGCCGAGCGCAGCGCGCTCATGAAGCCGCGCGCGTTGGAGATGCCTTCAAGGTAGACGACGATGCTCTGGGTCTGCGCATCGTTGGCCAGAAAGTCCAGCACCTGGGCAATGTCCACCGAGGTGTTGGGCCCGAGTGACACGACGGACGAAAACCCGACCGCGTTGTTGCTGGCCCAGTCAAGAATCGAGGAGGTCAGCGCACCGGATTGCGACACCAGCGCCAGCGAGCCGGCCCGCGCCAGCGGACCGGCCGCGCTGGCATTGAGTTGCAGTAGCGGGCGCTGCAGCCCCAAGCCGTTGGGGCCCAGCAGATAGACGCCCTCGCGGCGCGCAATTTTTTTGAGTTCGTCGGCCTGGTCCGCGCTGATGCCGCTGGAGATCACCAGTGCCGCGCGGCAGGTCATGCGGCCCGCAATTTCGAGCGCGGCGGCCACATCCTTGGGCGGCAGCGCAATGATGGCCAGATCGGCCCGCGACTGCGCCAGGTCGGCCAGCGTGCCGCTGGTGTGGATGTCCAGAAAGGTCAGGGTGCCGGTGTAGCGCTGGGCCCTTAGCGCCACGTGCAGCGCCCTGGCCTGCGGAGTCTGGCTGGCCGGGTCTTCGGCCTGGCCGGCAAAGACCACGATGGACTCGGGGCAGAAAAGGGGCGTGAGGTAGTGTTTATCCATGAAGGCTTCCTGTCTCCGTCTGGCGCTCAGTCGGCATGGGTGATGCAGGCAGGCAGCAAATCAGTCTCCTTGGTGCCGTTCTCGCGACTCCGGTCAGATACATTGCCAAGTCTATGCCGGGCTGCGCCCGAATGCCTTGATGCAGCGCAATTTTTCCGTGCAAGTGCGGCGCTGGCCATTGATTTTATAAGGTGAAAAGTGCTTCTTGCTCCCTGAATACGGGTGCTTATAGCTATGAAAAAAATAGCAACAAGTCGCCCGGGAATGACGTTTAAACGGCCAGCCGCCGGGCCGCGAACAGCACCTGGTCCAGCACCGCCTGCACGCTCTTGCGGTGGGCGTCCTGGCGCAGCTGGCCGTCGGCATCAAACGCATCGCCCGCGCTGCCCAGCGCAAATGCGGTGGGCGCCACCCAGCACTGCAGGTTGACCAGCAGCGGCACCAGGTGGCTTTGCGAACGCAGGCCGCCCAGCGCGCCGGGAGAGGCGCTGAGCAGACCCACCACCTTGCCGCGGAAGGACTTCAATCCGTCCTGCCAGACCGGGTCGTTCTTGACCGGCCTGGAGGCCCAGTCGATGGTGTTTTTGAGCAGCGCGGTGTAGCTGCCGTTGTATTCGGGCGAGCAGATGAGCCAAGCCGGGTGAGCCTGCATTATTTCTTTAAGCTTCATCACGTCGGGCGGCGTGCCCCGCGCTTCCAGGTCGGCGTTGTACAGGGGAATGTCAAAGTCAGCCAGTTCGAGGTGGGTGACCTCGGCGCCGCTGGCGCGTGCCAGCGTTGCCGCAGCCTGGGCCAGCTGCCGGTTGAAGGAGTTCAGGCGGGTGCTGCCTGCAAAGACCAGAAGTTTCATAGGGCGCTTTAAAAGGAAGGGATGGAAAAAATGGCTAGCGCTCGGACAGGGCCAGGCGGACGGCCAGGCCCAGAAAGACGATGCCGGCCAGCCAGTTCAAGGCCTGCTGCGCCCGCGCTGACCGCTGCAGGGCCTGTCCCAGCGACGCGGCAAACCAGGCGATGGCGCCAAACGTCAGCAGCGTGGCCAGCATGAACACCGCGCCCAGCCAGACAATTTGCAGGCCGATGCGGCCCTGCGCCGGGTCCACGAACTGCGGCAGAAAGGCCAGGAAGAAGATCACCACCTTGGGATTGCTCAGGTTCATGAGCACGCCGCGCCGGTACATCTGCGCGTCGCCCGGGGTCGCTGCCTGCGGGGCGGCCGCGCTGCCCGTGGGCGCGCGAAACGCTTGCCACGCCAGATTAGCGAGGTAGGCTGCGCCGCCCAGTTTCAGCGCCGTGAAGGCGGTGAGCGAGGCGGCAAACACCGCCGCCAGTCCCAGTGCCACGGCGGCGGTGTGCACCAGCAGGCCGGTGCACAGGCCCAGCACCACGAACAGGCCGGCGCGCCGCCCGCGCAGCGCGGACTGCATCAGCACAAACACATTGTCAGGACCGGGCGACAGGCCGAGCAGGACGGAAACGCCAAAAAAGGCGATGAAGGTGTCGGGTGAAGGCATGGCGGTGTTGAATGGGTCGGAACAGGCCTAGCGTAACCCGAAGAAGGCCGGGCGTGCGGACTGTGCCCCTGCTACACAGGGTTTGCTTCAACTCGGTAAAATGGAGAGCTTGCTGCGCGCTGGCACCGGCGCTTGGCGCAGACTCGGCCCCGCAGGGCTGGGCGATGTTGCCGCCTTCATCGGGGTGCTACTCCCCGTGCATTCGACCCCCCGAAAACCTGAAGGCCTGAAAATGGGCACCCAGGCAGGGCCCCGGTCGCCGGTCCGACAACTGAATTGATAGAGGCTTGAAATGTTTTACCCCCAAGAATTTGACGTGATCGTGGTCGGTGGTGGTCACGCGGGCACCGAGGCCGCGCTGGCGGCCGCCCGCATGGGCTGCAAGACGCTGCTGCTGAGCCACAACATCGAGACGCTGGGCCAGATGAGCTGCAACCCGTCGATAGGCGGGATTGGCAAGGGCCACCTGGTGAAAGAAGTGGACGCCATGGGCGGCGCCATGGCGCTGGCCACCGACGAGGGCGGCATCCAGTTCCGTATCTTGAACAGCTCGAAGGGCCCGGCCGTGCGCGCCACCCGGGCGCAGGCCGACCGCATTTTGTACAAGGCCGCGATCAGGCGCATGTTGGAGAACCAGCCCAACCTGTGGCTGTTCCAGCAGGCGGTCGATGACCTGATGGTCGAAGGCGAGCGCGTGGTGGGCGCCGTGACGCAGATCGGCATCAAGTTTCGCGCGCGCACCGTGGTGCTGACGGCCGGGACTTTTCTGGATGGAAAAATTCATGTGGGGCTCAACAACTATGCAGCGGGCAGGGCTGGCGACCCGCCGGCCGTTTCGCTCAGCAGCAGGCTCAAAGAGCTCAAGCTGCCGCAGGGCCGGCTGAAAACCGGCACGCCGCCGCGCCTGGACGGCCGCTCGATTGACTTCAGCAAGTGCACGGTGCAGCCGGGCGACGGCATGCCGGGCGGCACCGCCGGGCCGGTGCCGGTGTTCAGCTTCATGGGCGGCGCCATTCCACATCCGCAGCAGATGCCGTGCTGGATCACCCATACCAACGAACGAACGCACGACATCATCCGTTCCGGCTTTGACCGCAGCCCGATGTTCACCGGCAAGATTGACGGCGTGGGACCGCGCTACTGCCCGAGCGTGGAAGACAAGATCAACCGCTTTGCGGGCAAGGACAGCCACCAGATTTTCCTGGAGCCCGAGGGCCTGACGACCCACGAGATTTACCCCAACGGCATCTCGACCAGCCTGCCGTTTGACATCCAGTACGCGCTGGTGCGCTCGATGGCGGGCATGGAGAATGCCCATATTTTGCGGCCCGGCTATGCGATTGAGTATGACTACTTTGACCCGCGCGCGCTCAAGAGCAGCTTTGAAACCCGGGCCATCAGCGGGCTGTTTTTTGCCGGCCAGATCAACGGCACGACAGGCTACGAAGAGGCCGCAGCCCAGGGCATGTTTGCCGGCATCAACGCCGCGTTGCAGTGCCAGGGCAAGGATGCCTGGCTGCCGCGCCGTGACGAGGCCTATCTGGGTGTGCTGGTGGACGACCTGATCACCAAGGGCGTGACCGAGCCCTACCGCATGTTTACCAGCCGGGCCGAGTTCCGCCTGATGCTGCGCGAAGACAACGCCGACATGCGCCTGACCGAAAAAGGCCGCGAACTGGGCCTGGTCGATGACGCGCGCTGGGACGCCTTCAACCGCAAGCGCGATGCTGTTTCACGTGAAACACAGCGGCTGCGCTCGCTCTGGATCAACCCCAACAACCTGCCGGTGGCCGAAGCCGAGCGCGTGCTGGGCAAGGCCATTGAGCGCGAATACAACCTGGCCGATTTGCTGCGCCGACCCGATGTGAGCTACGCCGGGCTGATGTCGCTGAACGAAGGCCAGTATGCCAACCCCGATATTGCGCTGGAGGAGGGTGATGTTTCACGTGAAACATCCCTTTCTGCAGAGCTGGCCCGGAGCGTGATTGAACAGCTTGAAATCACGGCCAAATACGCCGGCTACATTGACCAGCAGAAAATCGAGGTCGAACGCACCTCGCAGTATGAAAACCTCAAGCTGCCCGCCGACCTCGATTACCTGCAGGTCTCGGCCCTGAGCTTCGAGGCACGGCAGACGCTGGCCAAGCACCGGCCTGAAACGCTGGGGCTGGCTTCGCGCATCCAGGGTGTCACGCCCGCCACCGTGTCGTTGCTGCTGGTGCACCTGAAAAAGAACCTGTGGAAAAACACGACGCCGGTCGTGGCCACCGAACAGGGCCAGGCCTGATGCGCGCCGCATTGTTGGCGGGCCTGCAGGCGCTGCAGCTGGACCTGAGCGAGTACCAGGTCAGCCAGCTGCTGGACTACCAGGCGCTGATTGCCAAGTGGACCAAGGTCTATAACCTGACGGCCGTGCGCGACCCGGCGGAAATGCTGACGCATCATCTGCTCGACAGCCTGGCCGCCATCAGGCCCTTGCAGCGTCATTTGGAGCATGCTGGCCTGGCGCAGGGCAGTCGCCTGCTTGACGTGGGCTCGGGCGCCGGTTTGCCCGGCGTGGTGATTGCGATCTGCTGCCCCGCTGTGGCCGTGACCTGCGTCGATACCGTTGCCAAAAAAGCCGCCTTCATCAAGCAGGCGGCGCTGGCCCTGAAGCTGCCTAACCTCACGGGCCTGCATGCGCGCGTGGAAAGCATCACGCAGCCGTTTGACGTGGTCTGCTCGCGGGCCTTCGCCTCGCTGGCTGACTTCACGCAGTGGTCGGTGGATGCGCTGGCACCGCAGGGCGTCTGGATGGCCATGAAGGGCAAGCACCCGGCCAATGAATTGACCTTGTTGCCGCCCGGCATCGAACTGTTTCACGTGGAACAACTGCAGGTCCCCGGGCTGGACGCGGAACGCTGCATGGTCTGGCTGCGGCGCAAGGCACCGGCCCTGCCTGAAAAGTAAGCGCCAAAACTGGAGCCATGGCCATGCGGCACAGCCGCATGGCCTGCAATAGGCGCAAATACACGGCGTGAGCCGCGCACCCTGTCGTAAACTCAAGCGCTCTAGCTCTTGGGGAATTTCATGCTGGGTCTCTCTGCCAGTGTCGCCGGTGTCGCCGACTACGGCGCCTTTGTCGCCGCCATCATCATTTTTCTGCTGATTCCCGGGCCCGGCAACCTTGCGTTGATCACCTCCACCGGCAAGGGCGGCATTGCGGGCGGCATGGCCGCCACCCTGGGCGTCATTGCCGGCGACCAGGTCTTGCTCTGGTCTGCCGTGGCCGGCGTGTCGGCCGTGATGGCCGCTTACCCGGCTGCCTTTCATGTCGTGCAGTGGATGGGGGCGGCCTACTTGGCCTGGATGGGCTTCAAAATGCTGCTGGCCAAGGCCGGCGATGCGCCCATCCTGCTGATCAGGCCGCGCCACTACGCGCGTCAGGCGCTGCTGATCACGCTGCTCAATCCCAAGGCGATTGTGTTTTACATGGCTTTTTTCCCCTTGTTCGTGGACCCGGCCCGGCACCAGGGCCTGAAAACGTTTGGCGTGATGGCCGCGACCATTGCGGCGCTGACCTTTCTGTATGGCCTGATTGCCGTGCTGCTGACCTACACCCTGGCCGAGCGCATCCGGGCCAGCCCCCGGATTTTGGCCACGCTTGAAAAAACCGCAGGCGTGTTTTTGATCGCCTTTGGCATCAAGCTGGCCATTTCCAGGTAAACCCCTTCCGACTGCCGACTGCCGACTTCCGACTACCCGCAAAGAAAAAGAACCACATGGCCAAAATATTCTGCGTTGCCAACCAAAAGGGCGGGGTCGGCAAAACTACCACCACCGTCAATCTGGCGGCGGGGCTGGCCAAGGTCGGCCAGCGCGTGCTGATGATTGACCTGGACCCGCAGGGCAACGCCACCATGGGCTCGGGCGTGGACAAGCGCAAGCTTGAACTCACGGTCTACGACGTGCTGCTCGAATCGGCCAGCGTCGCGGAGGCCCGCGTGCACAGCGAGAAGTGCGGCTACGACGTGCTGGGCGCCAACCGCGAGCTGACCGGCGCCGAGATTGAACTGGTGCCGCTGGAGCGCCGGGAAAAGCGCCTCAAGCAGGCTTTGCTGGAGGTGGATAAAGACTACGATTTCGTGCTGATTGACTGCCCGCCCTCGCTCTCCATGCTCACGCTCAACGGTCTGTGCTGCGCCAACGGCGTGATTGTGCCGATGCAGTGCGAGTACTTTGCGCTCGAAGGCCTGACCGATCTGGTCAACACCATCAAGCAGGTGCATGCCAACCTCAACAAGGACTTGCAGATCATCGGCTTGCTGCGCGTGATGTTTGACCCCCGCATCACGCTGCAGCAGCAAGTCAGCGAGCAGCTCAAGGATCACTTTGGCAGCAAGGTATTCAACACCATGATCCCGCGTAATGTGCGGTTGGCTGAAGCGCCCAGCTACGGCTTGCCCGGCGTGATTTTTGATCCGTCGTCCAAGGGCGCGCAGGCCTTTATTGTTTTTGCCCACGAAATGGTGGAGCGTATCAAGGGCATGTGACGTCATGTTTTATGAAAATAAGGCCTGTAGCGCTTATGCAGCGGGCACAAGCCGCTATTAAAAACATAGCGTAAATGACCCAAAAACCATGAAATCAAGCAACGTCCTGATACTTCCCGGCTGGCAAGGCAGTGGCCCCGACCACTGGCAAAGCCGCTGGGAGCGCACGCACGGCTACACCCGCGTGGAGCAGCACGACTGGCTGCGGCCGCTGCGTGGCGACTGGATTGCGCGGCTTGAAGACGTGCTGCTGTCGTGCAGTGAGCCTGCCGTGCTGGTGGCGCACAGCCTGGGCTGCGTGCATGTGGCGGCCTGGGCCGCGCACTCCCGCAACACGCAGCGCGTCAAGGGCGCGCTGCTGGTGGCGCCGCCCGATGTGGAGCGGGACGACCTGCGCCAGCAATTGCCGGGCTGGTCGCCGCTTCCCCGGGGCCCGCTGCCGTTTCCCTCGGTGCTGTTTGCCAGCAGCAACGACCCCTTTTGCGCGCCCGAGCGGGCCCGTCAGCTGGCCGCCGACTGGGGCGCTGACTACATCGACGCCGGCCCGTGCGGTCACCTCAATGCCGACAGCGCGCTGGGCGACTGGCCGCTGGCCTACGCGCAGCTGCTGCAGCTGATGCGTGCCTGACGCAGCCCCGATTTGAAAACAGAAAGACAAGACAAGCACATGGTCACCAAAAAACTCAAAGGCCTGGGCCGCGGCCTGGAAGCCTTGCTCGGACCCAAAGTCAGCGAATCGGCTGACGCCGACAACGCGGGCAGCAGCGCCACCAGCCCCGGCCTGCCGGCCACGCTGCGGCTCACCGACCTGGTGGCCGGCCAGTACCAGCCGCGCACCCGCATGGACGAGGGCGCGCTCTACGAACTGGCCGAGTCCATCAAGGCGCAGGGCATCATGCAGCCGATTCTGGTGCGTCGCCTGAACAGTGGCGCCAACGACGGCAAGTACGAAATCATTGCCGGCGAGCGGCGCTTTCGGGCCGCCAGACTGGCCGGCCTGGACAGCCTGCCGGTGCTGATACGCGACGTGCCCGACGAGGCGGCGGCGGCCATGTCGCTGATTGAAAACATCCAGCGCGAAGACCTCAATCCGCTCGAAGAGGCCCAGGGCCTGCAGCGCCTGGTCAAAGAGTTTGGCATGACGCACGAGCTGGCCGCGCAGGCCGTGGGCCGCTCGCGCAGCGCGGCGTCCAACCTGCTGCGCCTCTTGAACCTGGCCGATCCGGTGCAGACCATGCTGATGGCCGGCGACCTGGACATGGGCCATGCCCGCGCGCTGCTCAGCCTGGACCGCGCCGCGCAAATTACCGCCGCCAATCAGATCGCCGCCAGAAAAATGTCGGTGCGCGAGGCCGAAAGCCTGGTCAAAAAAACCAGCGCCGACTTTGCGCCCAGGCCGGAAAAACCCGTTCGGGAAAAGTCACGCGACACCCTGCGCGTCGAAGAAGAACTGGCCGACCTGCTGATGGCCGAGGTCGAAGTCCGTGTCAAAAAACAGGTCAAGCGCCACGGCCGGCGCGAAGACATGGGCGAGGTGGCGATCCAGTTTTCATCCCTGGACGAGCTCAACGGGCTGATCGAGCGGCTGCGCGGGGGCAATTAAAGCGCAACCGCCTGGCCGTTCAGGATGACATTCCTGAGCAGCCAGGCGCCAGTCGATCCCTATGCCGCCAGTCGCATGGGTCTGTGCAGAGGCGGGAAGCTGCTCAGTCCACTTTCCCGATGCGCTGCACCAGCGACGTCATGGCGCGCGCATCGGTCTGCACGAAGCGCTCGAAATCCGGTGCATCCTGAAACTGGAAAGAGGTTCCTGCGGCGGTCAGCGCCTGCACGGCGCGCGGGTCCTGCGCAGCGAACCTGGCGGCCTGGCGCAACTTCTCTACAACCGCAGCCGGCGTCGCCGCCGGGGCGAACATGCCCGCCCATTGGGAGTACACGACCGGCACACCCAACTCCTTGAAACTCGGGACATCAGGCATCACGGCCAGCCTGCCGTCTCCCCAATGCGCCAGCGCTCTGAGCTTGCCAGACTTGATTTGCTGCAAGACGCTGGCGGGTCCGGTGGACAAGGCATCCACCTGTCCGGCCAGCAAAGCAAACACGGCGGGGCCGGCGCCGGTGTAGGGAACGTGCAGCATGTAGCTGGAGGTGGCTGCTTTCAACTGTTCCATGGGGACATGCATGGTGCCGTAATTGCCCGAAGATCCAAACGACACCTTGGCCGGATTGGACTTCACGTAGGCGATGAACTCGGCATAGGTTTTCCAGGGGCTTTCAGCGCGCACCACCAGCACCGTCGGGTCGGCGGTGAAGCGGGCGATCGGCTTGAGCTGGTCGAGCTGGTACATCGGCGTGCGCTTGAGCAGCTTGTCGGCTTCGGGCAGCACCACGAAGGACGACAAGGCCATGAGCAGCGTGTAGCCATCGGCTTTGGCCTTGGCCACCTGGCCCATGCCAATGCCGCCACCGGCACCGCTCTTGTTTTCGACGATGACGGGCTGCTTCAGGTAGCGCCCCATCGCTTCTGCAACGGGGCGTCCGACGGTGTCCGCGACGCCGCCAGGCGGAAACGGAACCACCATGGTGACCGGACGGCTGGGGTAATCTTCCTGCGCCAGGGCGGGCATGGTCATCATGCCCGCAAGCAGGGGCATGCTCAAGGCTTTCAGGACGGTTCGACGTGCATTCATTTTTGTCTCCTTGGTAAACCGGGGTTTTTTATGAAGCCCCTTGGTCGATATTAGATGAAACGGTTCTCGATGGCCCCGATACCGTCGATTTCGACGCGTATGACGTCACCTGTCTTGATGTAGCGAGGGGGCTTGAGTCCCATGCCGACGCCGGCCGGTGTACCCGTGGCAATCACGTCGCCCGGGTACAGGGTGATGCCCCGCGAAATGGTCTCGATCAGGGTCGGGATGTCGAAGATCATGTTGTCGGTCGGCCCGTCCTGGCGCAACTCGCCATTGACCCAGCAGCGCACCCGCGTCTTCGTGCCGTCGAGCTCGTCGGCCGTCACAATCCACGGCCCCATGGGGCAGAAGGTGTCGAAGGACTTGCCCATGTCCCACTGCTGATGGCGCATTTGCACATCGCGGGCGGTGACGTCGTTGACAATCGTGTAGCCGAACACATGGCCCAGCGCGTTCGCGCGGGTGATGTTCTTGCCGCCCTTGCCGATCACCACAGCCAGTTCGGCTTCGTAGTCGATCTGGTCCGAAATACCGGCACCGGGCAGCCGCACATCGTCATGGGGCCCCACCACGCACTCGGGCACCTTGGTGAACACAATCGGCCACGCTTCCGGGTTGCTGTCGTTGTCCTTGAACACCGAGGCGGACAGCTCCCTGGCATGGGCATGGTAATTGCGCCCGACGCACCACAGGTTGCGCCGCGGCATCGGCAGCGGGGCTTCGAGCCTGACCGAGGACACCGCAATAGGGGTGGCGTCCAGGGGAGGCAGCGCGCCTCCCGAAGCGAGCGTCTCGATCAGCGCAAGCGCGCCGCGCTGCGCGGTTTCCGCAGCGACCTTGAAAGGGGTGATCTGCTGACCATCGGCGGACACGACACCGATGTGGCGCGTGCCACCCTGAACATATGTTGCAATCCGCACTGGCTTCTCCTGTAGGCGGGCGTGGTCACGCCCCTGGGTTAAAACGACAATTGGTTGAAATATAAACCAATAAATACCAATATCGCCCAATGTCCGGTAAAAACTGCCCCCATTCAAGAGCAACTTGATCAACTTTTGCGCAAAGCGGACGGCTGAATGCTGTCCATGCCGCCCGGATCGCTGCGCGCGGGATCACGGATTGGTATGAATTTGGTCCGGTTTGGTTGGCGTTGTTTCAACGTGGCTGCCCGGCCCAGCCCCTTGACGATCGGGCAGCGGCTCAACCCGCGAAGCAATTTGCTGAATTTCCAGGCGGCGCGCAGAGCTGCCGGCCTAAAACCCCATCACGCCAGATGCAGCCGCTTTTCCCGGCCCGCGTCAGGCAGCATGTGGCCGGTTTCCACGTAGCGCGCATGCCAGCTTAGCGCCTCGTTCAGCAGGTGCGGCGTGTGCCGGCCCGAGGCGCCCCGCTGGGAGCGTTCAAAGTAGTCGCGCAGGGCCGGGCGGAAGTCCGGGTGGGCGCATTGTTCAATGATCAGGCGTGCGCGCTGCGTGGGCGACAGGCCGCGCAGGTCGGCCAGGCCCTGCTCGGTCACGAGCACTTCCACATCGTGCTCGGTGTGGTCCACATGCGAGACCATGGGCACGATGCAGGAGATGGCGCCATCCTTGGCCACCGAGGGCGTCATGAAGAACGACAGGTAGGCGTTGCGCGCAAAGTCGCCCGAGCCGCCGATGCCGTTCATGATGTTGGAGCCCATGACGTGGGTGGAGTTGACGTTGCCGTAGAGGTCGGCCTCGATCATCGCGTTCATGGCGATCACGCCCAGGCGGCGCACCAGCTCGGGGTGGTTGCTGATTTCCTGCGGGCGCAGCACGATGCGCTGGCGGTAAAAGTCGATGTTGGCGTTGAAGTCGGCCAGCGCCCCGGGGCTGAACGACAGCGCCGTGGCCGAGGCCATGCTCAGCTTGCCCGAGCGCAGCATGTCCAGCATGCCGTCCTGCAGCACCTCGGTGTAGGCCGTCAGGTTGTTGAACGGGCCTTCGTTCAGGCCGGCCAGTACGGCGTTGGCGATGTTGCCCACGCCCGACTGCAGCGGCAGCAAGTCGGCTGGCAGGCGGCCGCGTTTGACCTCGTGCTGCAGGAACTCGATGATGTGGCCCGCAATGCGCTGCGAGGTGTCGTCGGGCGCGGCAAAGGCCGAGTTGCGGTCGGGCTGGTGGGTGTGCACCACGGCGATCACCTTGGCCGGGTCGCAGCGCAGGTAGGTCTCGCCAATCCGGTCGCCGGGGCCCGTCAGCGGAATCGGCAGGCGGTGGGGCGGCAGGCGGGTGCCGTAGTAGATGTCGTGCATGCCCTCCAGGCCGGGGTTTTGCAGGGTGTTGACTTCCAGAATGATCTTGTCGGCCTGGTCCAGCCAGGTGTTGTTGTTGCCGACCGAGGACGAGGGAATCAGCCGGCCGTCCGGCAAAATGCCCGCGACCTCGACCACCGCCACATCGAGGTGGCCCAGAAAGCCGAACCAGGCCAGCTGCGCCACGTGCGAGAGGTGGATGTCGGTGTACTGCATCTGTCCCGTGTTGATCTGCTGGCGCACCACCGGGTCGGACTGGTAGGGCAGGCGCATCTCGATGCCGTGCGCCTTGGCCAGCGCGCCGTCGAGCTCGGGCGCGGTCGAGGCGCCGGTCCAGAGGCCAATCCGGAACGCCTCGCCCGCCGCGTGCAGGCGCTCGATGCGCCGCGCCAGCGCCTGGGGCACGGCCTTGGGGTAGCCCGCGCCGGTGAAGCCGCTCATGCCGACATTGGCGCCGGCGGGAATCAGCTCGGCGGCCGCTTCGGCCGACATGATTTTGGTGTTCAGGGCGGGGTTGCGCACGCGATCGGCAATGGACATGAGAGGCGGGCTCCGGGTGAGGGTAGGGGGCGCGGCAGCGCAAGCCGGGAATTTTAGCAGCGGATACGGCCGACATAGGGTTAACCCTAGGCCCTGCTGCCCTGCCGGGCTTGCCTTGTTGCACGCAGATTGAATGCTATGTTTTTGGTAGTTATTGCTTTCCGCCAGTACTGGGCTATAGGCTTATTTCGTTGATTTTTTTGGCTGCAGTGCCGCGCCGCCGCCGCTGGCCGACCACGCCCTTGAGGTTGAGCGACAGGTCCATCAGCACCTCGCGGTGCGCGGTTTCGGCGTAGGCCATGGCGTGCTGCATGGGGTCTTTGTCGCGGATTTCACCCCTCATGATCACGTCGGGCGCGCCATCGGACACCATCAGCGCAAGGCAGTGGCCGAGGTCGTCGGGTTCAGGGGAGGCAGGACGGTCTGCTACGCTCATGGCATGAAACCTCTTGTCAAATGGGGCGCAGGCGTGCTGGTTTTGCTGGTCGTGGCCGCAGCGCTGGGGCTGGCTCGCCAGCGCGGTACGCCGGTTCAGGTGGTAGCCGTGGCGCGCACGGGCATCGTGCAGTCGGTGGTGGCGACCGGGCGGCTCAATGCGCCGGCGCGGCTGGACATTGGCGCTGAAGTCACCGCGACGGTGCAGGAGGTGCTGGTGCGCGAAGGCGACCGCGTGAAGGCCGGCGCGCTGCTGCTGCGCCTGTCGGACGCCGAAGCCCGCGCGGCGCTGCAGCAGGCGCGCGCCGCCTTGCTGGAGGCGCGCGGCCGCGCCACCCAGCAAGCCACCGTGACGGCGCCGGTGGCCTCGCAGGCCGTGGTGCAGGCCCAGGCTGCGTTCACGGCGGCGGCGCGCGAGCACCAGCGCGCCCGTGAGCTGGTGGCGCAGGGTTTCTTTTCGCAGCAAAAGCTCGACGACGCCCAGCGCGCGCTCGACACCGCGCGCAGCGCCCTCGAGTCGGCCCGCGTGCAGGCGCAGGCCAACCAGGCCAGCGGCGTCGAGCGCACGCTGGCCGCGTCGCGCGTGGAGCAGGCCGTGGCGGCGGTGGCGGTGGCCGAGGCCAAGCTGGCGCGGCTGTCCATCACCAGCCCGCTTGACGCGCTGGTGCTGACGCGCAACGCAGAGCCCGGCAGCATGGCCCAGCCCGGCCGCGTGCTGCTGACGCTGGCGGCCCAGGGCGGCCTGCGCATTGACGCCGGCATCGACGAAAAAAACCTGCGCCTGCTGACGCCCGGCATGGCGGCGCGCGCCGTGGCCGACGCCTATCCGGGCCAGTCGTTTGAAGCGCGGTTGAGCTACATCGCGCCGGCGGTTGACCCGCAGCGCGGCACGGTCGAGGTGCGGCTGGCCGTGCCGCAGGCGCCCGCGTTTTTGCGGCCCGACATGACGGTGTCGGTGGAGCTGGTGGGCGGCACCAAACCAGACGCGCTGGTGCTGCCCTCGGGCGCGGTGCGCGAGGCCGACCGCGAGGCGCCCTGGGTGCTGCTGCTGCAGGCCGGACGCGCCGTGCGCACGCCGGTCCAGCTCGGCCTGCGCGGCGTCGGTGCGGTCGAAATTGCGCAAGGCCTGAAGGAAGGCGACGAGGCGATTCCGCAGACCGAGAAAGCCGTTCCCGGCGACCGTGTGCGACGCGGCCCGGCCGTGGCGGGCAGCAGGGGCATGGAAGTGCCGTCCTTCATTTCGCGCTGACTTTTTTGCTCCGCCCGCCATGTCCTCTACCCGCCACCGCCCCGCCCTCAGTTCCTGGACCCGCTGGATGCCGTTCGAGCTGCTGGTGGCCTTGCGCTTTTTGCGCGAAGGCCGGATGCAGAGCGCGCTGATTCTGGCCGGCGTCACCGGCGGCGTGGCCGTGATCATTTTCCTGACCCAGCTGATCAACCAGCTGCAAGCCACCATCATCGACCGCGTCATGGGCTCGCAGGCGCATGTGGTGATTCGCCCGCTTGAAGAAGTCACGCAGCGCGTGCTCACGCCCAGTGCCGACCGCGCCGTGGCCGCCGTGGTGCAGCCGCGCGATCAGCGTCTGCGCTCGGTCGACCAGTGGGAGCGCATTGCGGCGCTGGCGGCCAGCGCGCCCGGCGTGCTGGCGGTGTCGCCGGTGGTCAGCGGCCCGGCCTTTGCCGCGCGCGGCAACAGCAACAAAAGCGTGGTGCTTCTGGGCGTGCAGCCCGACGCCTACCGGCGCGTGGTCCGCATGGACGACTACATGACGCGTGGCCGCTTCGACGTGACCGGCACCGGCGCGCTGATTGGCACCGACCTGGCGCAGGACCTGGGCGTGACGGTGGGCGACAAGCTGCGCGTCACCAGCGCCAGCGGCCGCAGCGAAACGCTGGACATCACCGGCCTGTTTGACATGGGCAACCGCGACCTGAACCGGCGCTGGGTCTTCGTCACACTCAAGCTCGCGCAAACCCTGCTCGATTTGCCCGGTGGTGTCTCCAATATCGACCTCACGGTCAAAGACCTGTTCAGTGCCAACCAGGTCGCCGACACCCTGCGCGCCCAGACGGGTCTCACGGTAGACAGCTGGATGCAGACCAACTCCGGCCTGCTCAATGCCCTGTCAAATCAAACGGTTTCCAACAACCTGATCCGCAGCTTTGTCGTCATCATCGTGGCGCTCGGTATTTCCAGCGTGCTGGTGGTCAGCGTGGTGCAAAAGCAGCGCGAAATCGGCATCTTGCGCGCCATGGGCGCCGGGCGTCGCCGCATCATGACGGTGTTCTTGCTGCAGGGCGGCCTGGTCGGGCTGGTCGGCTCGGTGCTGGGCTCGGCGCTGGCGTATGCGCTGCTCGTGGTGTTTTCGTTCGTCTTCAAGAGTCCCGACGGCAGCCCGCTGTTTGCCGCCCAGCTCGACCTGCTGCTGGTGCTGATGGCGTCGGGGGTGGCCTGCGTCGTGGGGCTGGCCGCCGCCGCGATTCCGGCCCGCAGTGCGGCGCGCATGGACCCGGTGCAGGCGATTCGGGCGTGAGATTTTGCTGTCAGGTGGGGGGCCTCTATTGATCCGCTGCGGTCATTGAGCCCGGTGTTTTTGAGCGGCAGCAATGCAGCGGCTGCCGTCGTTCACTCTTCTCCCTCGAATGTCGGCTTGCAGTCGAGGGTGTGTGAATACTAAAAAAAACAGGCGCCAGAATTAAAAAATCGGGTTAAAACCATTCTCGACACTACGATCGTCGCTTGTGGGCCGTTTTATGACGTTGATTTTTGCTGCGTGTTTGCAAGCGACATTTCCAAGGACGTTTCCACACGACCCCCAGCGGAAGGGGTCTAAAGCCAACCAAACTCCAGAATGTTGCACAGCCCGTTTTATCCGGTTCGCACGTTGTGGGCAAGGAATGTTATTGCCCCGCGTTTCTTGGCGCATAATCCAAATGTGCGGGTAGTAAAACACTCGCACAGGTTAGGTGATCGGTCAGTTTCGCGCGCTACGGCGGTACTTCTCGGGTTTGTTGTGCTTTCGGGACCCCATCGCTTTTGTTTTATGTGTTTTTGAGGAGTCCCCATGGGCAATAAACTTTACGTCGGCAACCTGCCTTACACGGTGCGTGACGAAGATCTGCAACAGTCTTTTGGCGAATTCGGCGCTATCACCAGCGCAAAAGTCATGATGGAACGCGATACCGGTCGCTCCAAAGGCTTTGGATTCGTCGAAATGGGCAGCGATGCCGAAGCGCAAGCCGCAATTGCCGGCATGAACGGTCAGTCTCTTGGCGGCCGTAGCATCACCGTGAACGAAGCCCGTCCCATGGAGGCACGTCCTCCCCGTACCGGCGGCTACGGCGGCGGTGGAGATCGTTCTGGCGGTGGTGGCTACGGCGGCGGCGGTGGTCGCGGCGGCTACTAAGCCCTGCAAACCCAGTCAACGGCAGAGATGTCGTTGCAAACCAGCTGTCTCAGCCTTGCGCTGAGCAAAGCATAAGAGGCTTCGGAACTTTGGTTTTGAAGCCTTTTTTCTTTGGAGGGACGAAATTGCGGTATCAAAATTGGTCTGCGGGAGGCATAACGCACGCGAGGGGGGGCAGGTCGTGCACCAAGAGGTTCGAGTAAGGCACGAATTCAGCGACGGGAATGCCATGGTCGACGCAACGTTGGTTGGATGCGGTCTCTGTCACTTACCGACTTGGCTGATTGGCGATCACCTTCGGTGCGGTACGCTTGTGCCGGTCCTCGAACAATTCGCGAGTGGCGAGATGCCCATTAGCGCTGACCACAAGGGCTGAGGTGACGGATCGCAAGGGGGCGCTACAGGCTATTGATCGGTGCGCTGCGAACCTGAGCCACGTTCAGAGCGTGCTGGCCGATGGCGGCTACGTCGGGCAGCCT
This sequence comes from Polaromonas sp., assembly GCF_030682935.1. GTDB lineage: Bacteria > Pseudomonadota > Gammaproteobacteria > Burkholderiales > Burkholderiaceae_C > Polaromonas. The sequence continues at coordinate 14,145 of NZ_JAUXNA010000324.1, read as the reverse complement.
TTTGCCCAAGCGGTCAAGGACAAGCTGGGCGCGACGGTGCAAATCGCCAAACGCAATGAGTTGCACACCTTTGCGGTGATACCCCAGCGCTGGGTCGTGGAGCGCTCGTTTGCCTGGCTGGAGAAATGTCGGCGCCTATGAAAGAACTGTGAGCGAAAGCTCAACACCAGCCTGCAGTTTGTCCATCTCGCTTTCTTGGTCTTGCTGATCAGGAGATATTGAACAGGTTCTCGAGACTTATTGGGCCAATGTCTTATTTGCAGCGATTGCGGTCCCGCAGTACAACTTCTGCATAGTGCAACCCGTTGTCCAGACAGCAAGGCTCATGCGATCACAATATCCAGATCGCATGACCACCCCACCCATCCCCATCCTGCGCCTCGCAGACATCCGCCGCAGCTACAACGTCGGCACGGAGGTTGAAACCGAGGTGCTGCACGGCATCAGTCTGAGCCTGCAGCAGGCCGAGTTCGTCGCGCTCAAGGGGCCGTCGGGTTCGGGCAAAAGCACGCTGCTCAACATCATCGGCCTGCTGGAGCGACCGACTTCCGGCACGCTGGAAATCGCCGGCCAGCCGGCCCAGTCGCTCGACGATGCCGGCTTGACGACACTGCGCGGCGCCACGATTGGCTTCGTGTTCCAGTTCCACCATTTGCTGCCGGCCTTCACCGCGCTGGAGAACGTGCTGCTGCCGTCCATCATTGCCCATGGCACCGCCACGGCCGAGGCTGAAGCCAATGCTAGAGAACTGCTGGCGCGCGTGGGCCTGAAGGGCGCCGAATACAAGCGGCCCGGTGAGTTGTCGCGCGGCATGCAGCAGCGCGTGGCGATTGCGCGGGCGCTGTCGCTGCGGCCGCGCCTGATCCTGGCCGACGAGCCCACCGGCAACCTCGACACCGTGTCGGCCGACGAGGTGTTCAGCCTGCTGTGCGCCTTCAACCACGACCACGGCAGCGCCTGCCTGATCGTCACGCACGACCCGCGCCTGGCTGCGCGCTGCGACCGGATCATTGATCTTGTCGATGGGTGCTTGGTTTCCGGCTGAGCGAGCGCTCACATTGTGCGTTGCGTGTGAGGCTGGGCTGCACCCGGCTGACCCGCAGGCAGCGCCCAGAAGGCGAGCGCCGCGGTGAACTCGCGCGCATGAAACGCCCTGGCGTCCGGCCCCGCCGCATCGCCGGCAAAGCGGCCCAGTTGCGCCGCGCATTCAAAAAACCCCGGTGCAGGCAGGCCGTCGCGCCGCTTGCCGACGACCAGCGCGGCAATCAGGGGCCGGTCGGCGGCCACGTCCTCGGCCATCAGTTGCTCCAGCGCGTTGGTGATCTGGTGAATCGTGTGGGGCGGCAGCAGTTGCAGCGCCTGCGCCGCTTGCTGGTAGGTCACCAGGCCCAGCGCGGCGTGCGCCTCCAGGTGGGTTCTGAGCCGGCTGGCGAGTGTTGTTGTGGTCATGGTGCGGTGCTGGAAAGGTGGAGGGTGTTATTTGCTGCCGCTTGAAGCGGCGGTTCCGGCGTTTGTATTTTTGTAAACCATGGATTACAGTTTTCCATGTTTCAAATCCTGCGAACGGCTGAATTCGATGCCTGGATCAGCGGGCTTCGTGACAAAGTAGGTCAAGGTTCTGGCGCGTCTTGCCCGCCTGTCGCTGGACACTGGGACTGGGGCGATTGCAAGCCGGTTGGCCAGGAAGTCACTGAACTGCGCATTGACTCAGGCCCTGGCTACCGCATCCATTGCCGGAAAGACGGCGCCACGGTCATTGTCGCGCTTGGCGGCGGCGACAAGTCCAGCCAGAACAAAGACATTGCGAAGGCCCAAGGAATGGTCCAACTTTTGAAGGCGTGAACGATGAACCCCAAAGCAGCCGAAAAACTGGGCATCAAACCCTTCGATGCCGCCGACTACCTGCCGTCCGATGAAGACTGCGCCATGTACCTGCAGGCCTGCATCGAAGAGGCGCCTGACGATGCTGCCCTGTTTGCCAAAGCGCTTTGGCTACTTGAAGACGCTCGGCAACCAGAGCGACAGCGCAGGGATGTAGGTCACCAGTGCAAGCGCTCCGATCAGCGCGATGTAGAAAGGCTTCATCTCGCGAATGATGTCCGACAGCTTGGTGCGCGAGACCGAGCCCGCCACGAACAGCAACACGCCCACCGGCGGCGTCAGCTGGCCAATCACCAGGTTGATCAGCAACACAATGCCGAAGTGCGTGAGGTCGATGCCGAACGCGGTCAGCACCGGCAGCAGGATGGGCACCAGGATGATCATGATCGCAATCGATTCCATCACCATGCCCAGCAGCAGCAAGGCGACGTTCAGGACCAGCAACAGCACCCAGGGGTTCGACGTGATGCCCTTGATCGCCTGCACCAGCATTTGAGGCGCCTGCTCGACGGCCAGGATCCAGCTGAAGGGTGCGGCCGCAGCCACGATGACGAGGACAACGGCCGTTTCCATGGCGGTGGTTCGTAGGATCCGCGGCAGTATCTTGAACGACAGTGTTCGGTAAAAGAACGCGCCGACGACGAACGAGTAGGCGGCGGCAACACCTGCGATTTCGGTTGCCGTGAAAACACCGGCGCGAAAGCCGCCGAGTATCAGCACAGGCATCATCAGCGCCCAGAAGGCCTGCTTGAACGTGGTCCACAGGCGCGCGCTGGACATGCCGCCATCTTTTGGAAAGTTCCGCCTGGCCGCAACAATGGCGACCACGATCATCATGCACACGGCCATCACCAGGCCCGGGATGATGCCGGCCCAAAACAGGTCACCGAGCGAGGTGTTGGCCTGCCAGGCGTAGATCACCATCAGGATGGATGGCGGAATGATGGGGCCGAGCGACGACGACGCGGCGCAAAGTGCAGCCGCAAAGCCCTGTCCGCATCCGGCCTTGGTGAGCTGCGGCACAAAAATGCGGGCCGATGCGGCGCAGTCCGCCACCGACGAGCCCGAGATGCCAGAAAGAAACACATTGCTGATCACCACGGACTGTGCCAGCCCGCCGCGGATGTGTCCGACGAAGGCGCGTGTCAGCGCAAAGAGCCGGTCGCTGATCCCCGATTCGTTCATCAGGGCGCCGGCCAGGGTAAACAGCAATACCGCGAGCAGCGGAAACGACTGCACGCCCGCACTGATACGCTGCGCGACCACGCCCAGCGGAATGTCGCCACTGCCGATGACGGCAATCGCCGCGCCGGCCATGGCCAGAAAGATCGGCAGGCCGAGGATGAGCAGGGCGGTGAAGCCCAGAGCCAGAAAAAGCATGGGGGGTTCCTACTGCAGGGATTCAAGTTCGCCCGCGAACACGGCAGCAGCGCCGTGCTCGACCAGGATTCGTGCCATGTGGAGCAGCAGCAGCGCCAGACCTACCGGCAAAGCGCCGTCGAGCACGCCCTGCGACATCTCCAGCATGGGTGTCAGGGCGCCCAGCACTTCGGTGAAGTTGAGCGTGGCCGACCACAGCAGCGCCATCACGGCGAGGGTGCCAATGGCCGCGCTGATCCAGGTGACGAACCTGAACGCCGGGCGCTTGAACAGGCCGCCCACCAGATCGACGCGAATGTGCATCCGGTGGCGGATGGCAGCGGCCGCGCCAACGAAGATCAGCCAGGTGAACAAGGCCACGATGAGCTCCTGATCCCACGTCAAGGGGTTGTTCCAGACGTAGCGGACAAGCACACCCAGAAAGACCAGGCCAGCGATCGCCGCGTGGGCGGCGACCAGGAACCAGTCTTCCAGCGTGCCAACGGCATCATCCAGCCGGATCAGCGCGCGCCCCAGCGGACCGGGACGCCGGCCGGTTTTTGCAGAGACCTGTATGGGGCTGGCTGCCTCCAGGGAGGCAGGGACAAACGGTTTTCCGGACTGCATCGCCACGACCTTGTTGTGCACCCTGGCCTCCCTTTAAGCCAGCTTGCCGGTGTATTTTTCCAGCACGGCCCAAGCCTCGTCGCCAAACTTCTTGTGCCAGTCAGCGTAAAAGCCGGAAGCGCGCAGTTTCGCGCGGAACGGCTCGGCCTCGGCGTTGTTGAAGATCATGCCTTTGCCCTTGAGATCTGCCTGCAAGTTGTCGTTCAGTGTCTTGACGTCCGCTCTTTGATTCAGTCCGGCCGCGTTGACGTTGCGCGTGACGATCGCCTGCAGGTCCGCAGGCAGGCGCTCGAAGGACTTCTTGTTGCCCAGGAACCAGAAGCCATCCCACATGTGGTTGGTCATGGAGCAGTACTTCTGAACCTCGTTGAGCTTGGCCGTTGCAATGATCGCCAGCGGGTTTTCCTGGGCGTCGACGACCTTGGTTTGCAGCGACGAATACACCTCTGCAAAATTGATCGTGGCCGGGGCGGCCTCGAAGGCCTTGAACATGGAGACCCAGAATGGGCTGGGCGGGATGCGGATCTTCATGCCCTTGAGGTCCTCGGGCGTATTGATGGCGCGGATGCTGGAGGTCATTTGGCGGTAGCCGTTGTCCCAGATTTTTTCGAATGCAAACAGGCTCGACGAGCCGGCGATCTGCTTGCGCACATGGGCGCCCAGATCACCATCCATGGCCGCCCACACCTGGGTGTAGTCCTTGAATGCAAAGCCCACGCCGCTGATCTGGGCGGCAGGCACCAGCGTGCCCAGAATCAGCGGTGACAGCGTGAAAAAGTCCAGCGCACCCGAGCGCACCTGCGACAGCATGTCGGTGTCGTTGCCCAGCTGGTTGTTCGGATAAACCTGGAAGTCGAGCCGGCCCTTGGATTCCTCTTTGATTTTGGCAGCCATCTCCGCAGCCCGGATGTTCATCGGGTGCGTGACTGGCAGGTTGTTGCCGTACTTGACGGTGAATTCGGCTTTTTGGGCAAAGGCACTGCCGAACGGAACGGCGAGTGCGCTGGCGCCTGCAAGCAAGTAGCGACGTGTGATGTTCATGAGATGTCTCCTGGTTTTATGGTGAACTGAAAAAGGTTTAGCCGGCCGCCTGCGGGTTGCTTTCAAGGCGGCGCAGATACTCGTCGCGGATGTCTTTCTTGACCAGCTTGCCGTAGGCGCTCTTGGGCAGCGAGGGCCAGAATTCGATGGTGCGCGGCCATTTGTACTTGGCCAGGAGCGGCTGCAGATGCGCCAGTACCTGGTCCGGCGCGAGGGCCGCGGACGGATCGCGCGCTGCCAGCACGGCAACACCCAACTCGCCCCATTGCGGATCCGGCACGCCAAACACCACGGCTTCTGCGATATCGGGCAGGGTCAGCAGCGCCTCCTCGATCTCGCGGGGGTAGACGTTGGACCCGCCGGAAATATACATGTCGGAAGAACGGCCGGTGATGGTGACGAAGCCGCGCGCGTCCATGGTTCCCAGGTCGCCGGTATGAAACCAGCCGCCGCGAAACGCTTGCGCCGTGGCTTCCGGGTTGTTCCAGTAGCCGGCAAACACAGCGGGGCCGCGCGTGCAGATGTCGCCCTGTATTCCCGTGGCGACACGCTGGCACTGCTCGTCCAGCACGGCCACTTCCATGCCGCAGCGGGCTGTGCCGCAAGTGCCGAGCAGCGCGCCGCCGCCCTCAAGATGCTCGTCGGCGCGCAGTACCGTGATGTTGCCCGTGACCTCGCCCAAGCCAAAGTACTGCACGATCACGGGGCCGAGCGCGGCCAGCGCACGTTGCTGGTCAGCCTTGTACATCGGCGCGCCCGCGTAAATCACTTGCTTGAGGCTGGAGTGGTCAAAGCGTGCGGCAGCAGGGTCTTCGGCCAGGCGCTTGAGAATCGTCGGAACCGTGAACAGGTTGGTGATGCGGTGCTTTTCGATGGCCTGGAACGCCGCTGCGCAGTCCAGGCTTTCGCTGGGCAACAACACGCTGGCGGTGCCGCGCGCCACATTGACCAGCGCGTGAATGCCGGCGCCGTGCGACAACGGGGCCACCACCAGCGAGGCCTCATCGTGGCGCAAGCCGGGCAGCAGGTCGGCCAGATGGTTGGTCACGACAAAGGCCATTTGCCCGTGCGTCAGCACAGCGGCCTTGGGCCGTCCGGTCGTGCCCGACGTGAAGAAAAACCACAGCGGATGGTGGTAGGTGACTTCCGCCGCCTCAAAGGGCGTGGTGTGCTCCGACACGATCGCCTGGTACACCCTCTGGTCGGCTCTGAGCACGCGCAGCGAGACCGGTGATTCGGCCTGCGCGGCCGCCACATGGGCATCGAAAGCAGACTGCGTGATCATCAGCTCGGCGCCGCTTGATCTCGCAATGTACGCGACCTCCGCTGGCGTGAGCCGGTAGTTCACCGGGACCCACACAGCCCCCAGCTTGAAGGCGGCCCAGGCTGATTCGAACAGCGGCAGGCCATTGGTCAGCTGAACCAGGATGCGGTCGCCGGGGCCGATGCCCTGCGCCTGGAGGTGGTGGGCCAGCGCATCGACGCGCGCATTGATCTGCGACCAGGTGCGGCTGGTTTCGCCCTGGATAAAGCCGGGACGATCGGGGTATTTATCTGCCGTCTGCGTCAGGAGATGGCCCAGGTTCATGACCTGCGGCAGGCCTTGCGGCATCCCGCACAACGCAGGGCTGGCGGATGCCGCGTAGGTGGCGGCGTTCATGCCGAGCGTTCCAGAATGCTCGCGTAGTTGGCCACGGCCACGCCCCCCATGTTGAACACGCCGGCCAGCCGGGCGCCGGGCAGCTGCATGTCGCCGGCCTCATTGACCAGCTGCATCGCTGCCAGCACATGCTGCGAGACCCCGGTGGCCCCGATCGGATGGCCCTTGGCTTTCAGGCCACCCGATAAATTGATCGGCAGGCGACCGCCGCGTTCAGTCTGGCCCTCGCGAATGATGGCGGGCCCCTGGCCCGGGGCGGCCAGGCCCATGGCTTCGACTTCCAGCAGCTCGGCGATGGTGAAGCAGTCGTGCGTTTCCACCAGCGACAAATCATCCAGCGTGCAGCCAGCCTCGGCGAACGCGCGTTGCCAGGCTTGCTGCGCACCTTCCAGCCGGAGAATGTCGCGGCGTGAGACCGGCAGGTAATCGTTGACGTGCCTGGCGGCCCTGAACTGCACGGCGCGGCGAAAGCTGCCGGCCTTGCGCATTCGATCGCTGCACAGCACCAGGGCGGCTGCGCCGTCGCTGACCATCGAGCAGTCGGTACGGCGCAAGGGGCCCGCCACAATCGGGTTTTTGTCGCTGACGGTGTTGCAGAACTCAAAGCCGAGGTCGCGCTGGACGTGGGCGTAGGGGTTGGACACGCCGTTGCGGTGATTCTTGGCCGCGATGCGCGCCAGGGCATCGCTGGCGTCGCCATAGGTATCGAAATACTTCTGCGCAATGCCGGCAAACACCCCCGCAAAACCGGCGCTGGAGGTTTCTTCCTTGACGTACGCGCACTTGAGCAGCACATCGCCCACTTGCGCCGTGGGCAGCCCATTCATGCGTTCGTAGCCCACCACCAGCACCACGTCGGCATCGCCTGCGCGGATCGCCTGCAGGCCGGTGTAGATCGCCGCCGAGCCGGTGGCGCAGGCGTTCTCCACGCGCAGCGACGGCTTGAAGCGCAGCCCGGGCTGGTCGTTGATGGCCAGCGACGAAGGAAAGTCCTGTTGGACAAAGCCGCCGTTGAAGGTGCCTATGACGACCGAATCGACTTGCGCGGCCTCCAGCCCTGCGTCTGCGAGCGCACCGCGAACCGCATCGGCAATCAGCGTCTCGCTGTCGAGTCCGTCAAATTTTCCAAACTTCGAATGAGACCAGCCGACGATGTGGACCGGTGCTTGGAGGGGTGCTGCCACAAATGCTTTCCGAAGGTTTAGTATATGAACTGTTTGGCGACTTTTGCGGATCGAGTGCTCTGGCTTGAAATGCAACTTTACTTTGGCGCTGCGTTGACCGCGCAGGGAAATGGCATGGGTCGATAAAAACAGGTCCACTATGTGAGTGGCGCGATGCGGGTTTTCCCGGGTCAATAGTTTGCAATATGAACCATCCAGTCCACGGCATGACTCTCGATACACCTCCTCTTCCCCCCCGGAATATTGAAGTAGCGGGCGCCCAGACCTTGCGGCGCGGCCTGTCGGTGCTGCGGCTTCTCACGCGCATCGGTCCCGGCGGGCTGCGCATGGGGGAGATTGGCCGGCGCCTGGAACTGAACAAGGCAACCGCCATCCGGTTGACGCGCACGCTGGTGGACGAGGGCTTTGTGCTGCATGACCGCACCTCCGGCTGTTATCGGCTGGGGCCCGAAGCCTTTGCCGTCGGGCTGGCCGCCGAACCGAGTTATGAATTGCAGCGCCTGTCCGCGCCCATCCTGCGGGGGCTGGCGCTGGAGTCGGGGGACACGGTCTTTTTCACCGTGCTGCACGGCTACGAGAGCATCTGCCTGTCGCGCCACGAAGGCGATTTCCCGATCCGCAACCAGCTCATCAAGCCCGGTGACCGCTGGCCCCTGGGGGTGGGTGCGGGCGCCTGCGCCATCCTGACGGCGCTGTCGGATATCGAGGTCGTGGATGTGCTGTCGCGCAACGCCGCGCTGCGTGCAGAGCGCTTTGCGCGCTGCACGGACGACGCGATCTGGCAGCTGATTCGAGAGGCCCGCGACAAGGGCTACTGCACGCAGCCCGGCCTGGTGATCGAGGGCAGCTGGGCCGTTGGCGTTCCGGTGTTCGATGCCAACAACCGTCCGGTGGCGTCGATCAGCATCGGCGCCATCGAGAGCCGGCTCGGCACGGCCCGGGGCGCGGCGCTGGGCAACCGGCTGATGCAGGCCAGCCGCGAGCTGACGGCGCTGCAGGCCGAGGCGGCACGCGCAAGCGGTGCGTAACGCTGGCGTTTGCCGGGCTTACCGCGCTTTGGCCAGCATCCTGGGCAAATAGCGGATGAACGCGCGCACCGGGGGGGCGTCGTCCTCGGTGCGCCAGGCGACGCCGGTTTCCACCGGTGTGCGGTCACCGCGCAGCGGCCGGTACACCACGCCTTCGCGGTGCAACACCTCGACGCAAGCCGGAACCAGCGCCACCCCGATTCCGCCCGACACCAGGCTCACGATGGTGTGCATTTGCCGCGCCGGGAAGATGCGCGGACTGAAGCCGTGCCGCATGCAGGTGCTCACCACGGTGTCGAACATCATGGGGCCAAAATGCCGCTCGAAAGTCAGAAACTGTTCATCCGCCAGGCGCTCCAGCGGGACACGGGCAAGATGCGCCAGCCGATGGTGCTCCGGCAGCGCAATGATCAGCGGATCCCGATTGGTGGCCCGGTAGGTGAGGGTGGCCGGCAGCAGTGGCGACGCAAAGATGCATCCCACGTCCAGCGTTCCGGACTCCAGGTCGCCCAGCAGCTGGTCCGTGGTGGACTCATGCAAGGAGATGCGCACCTCCGGAAAGTCCGTGGTGAAGCGGCGCAGCACGTCGGGCAGGAAGGAATAGGCCGCGAGGCTGATGAAGCCCACCGACAACGATCCCCCGTGACCGCGCGCCGCGTTGCCCGCATGCTGGCGCATGGACTCGGTTCGCGCCAGCACGGCCCGGGCGTCGCGAAGCGCCTCCTCGCCACCGGGCGTGAGCTGGATATGGCGTGATGTGCGCTCGAACAAGCGCAGGCCGAGCTCGGTTTCAAGCTCTTTGATCGCCAGGCTGACCGGCGGCTGCGACAGGTGCAAGCGCTTGGCCGCGCGGCCAAAGTGAAGTTCTTCGGCAACCGCGACAAAGCAGCGTAGGTGGCGTAGTTCCATTGATAGGAATTCTAAATCAATCGATCTGAAAATAAGACTTTTGCAAATGGTTGGGATTGCCTAGACTGTGCGCCAGACCAACAGGCTGGCCGAGCGATCCTCGGTACAGGCCGGCATTGTTTATCACAAGCAAACAGGAGACAAAGCAGATGAGCCACACCTTGCCGCAGGGCAGCCGCGCGCGCACGCTGGTGCATCCGGGCCCGCTGGATCCGATCCGGATCCGCAGCCTGCATTCACGCCGTGGACGGCACATCCGGCTGATGCTGCAGCCCGGGCTGAGCCTGTTTGATGCCCTGGTGGAGCCGCTGAATGCGATGGGCATCAGGAACGCTTCAACCACCATTCTCTGCGGCGTCTTTTCCCGTCTGCATTACTGCGTGGCACCCCCCGACCCCTCGGGCCAGTCGGTCGTTGCCTACACCGCCCCGATTGACGGCGGACAAGCCTTCATGATTTTTGGCAACGCCACATTGGGCAAGAGCGCGCAAGGCGCACCGCTGGTCCATTGCCATGCCGCGATCCGAACTGCGGCCGGCCGGATCAAGGGCGGCCATATCCTGGCAAGTCAAAGCATCGTCGGCCCCGAGCCCATTGCGGTGCTGGTCACCTCGCTGGACGATTTCGAACTGCGCGCGCGCTACGACCCTGAAACCAATCTCTCCTTGCTGCAACCCCAGCAGGAGATGGTTCATGCATAGCGCGGGCTTTGTCGAGAGCGGCGCCATGGGCCGGGTGGCTTACGCACGCATCGCACCCAACGAGGACCTGATCCAGGGGGTGGAAAAACTCTGCCTGGCGCACGGCTTCAAGAACGCCTTTGTGCGCGGCGCACTCGGCAGCCTGGTCGATGCCTGCCTGGGCCGCCAGGATGGCCGCTGGCAGCAGATCCGGGGTCCGGCGGTTGAGATCGTCAGCCTCGCCGGTGAGATCCGCTCGCAGGCCGACGGATCGCTGCGGGCTTGCCTGTCGGGGGTGGTCGCGGACCCCGAAGGAAACGTTTTTGGCGGGGCCTTTGTGGCGGGCTTGAACCCGATCTGCATGACCTTTGAGGTCACGCTGGAAGAATGGCTGCCGGCCACCGCGCCCTAACCATCAAATCAATCAAATTTTTTACAACCAACCCGCTTTTTAAGGAGCATTCATGACAGTCCCCAACGAAACAACCCCGGTCGCCGTGATCACCGGCGGCGCACGCGGCATCGGCCTGGCCATTGGCCAGTGGTTTTTGGCACACGGTTACCGCGTCGCATTGATCGACATCGATGCCGATACGCTGGGCAAAACCGACGCCTTGCTGAACGACCCCCAACATGTTCTGGCCGTGCACTGCGACGTGTCCAACCCCCAGCAGGTCCAAGCGGCCGTCGAAAAGATTGCCGCCACTTTTGGGCGCATCGACGCGTTGGTGAACAACGCGGGCGTGGCGGTCTTCAAGCCTATCGCCGAGACCAGTTTCGAGGAATGGCGCCACGTGCTGGGGACCAACCTGGACGGCGCGTTTCTCTGTACCCAGGCCTGCGCACCGGTGATGATCAAAAGCGGCGGCGGCAGCATTGTCAATATTGCCTCCATCTCTGGTTTGCGCGCCAGCACGCTGCGGGTCGCGTACGGCACCAGCAAGGCCGCCCTGATTCACCTCACCAAACAGCAGGCGGTTGAACTGGGCAACGTGGGCATTCGCGTGAACGCCATCGCGCCCGGCCCGGTAGAGACCGAGATGGCCAAGCTGGTCCACAGCGTGGCCATCCGCTCTGACTACTACGACGCCATTCCCCTGAACCGCTACGGCACCACCGAGGAGATCGCGTCGGTCGTGGGTTTCCTGTGCAGCCCTGCCGCCAGTTATGTCAACGGCCAATTTCTGGCAGTGGATGGCGGCTTTGACTCGGCCGGCGTGGGCCTGCCCACGCTGCGAAGCCGGGCCGCCTAAGCGCGCGGGTCAACGTGCGTTGGCCGCCGCCGTTGGCAGCAAAGCATCACGCTGCTGCCCCACCGCAACGCCGCGCAGAAAGTCCACCAGCCCCTGGTCGGCGTCCAGGCTGGCGGCCAACACACCCGCTTGCACCATGTCGCGGCTGGCGCCCAGGCCCGTTTGCAGCGTTGTGGCCTGCTGGTACCAGCGCTTGGTCTGCCCCTTGGGCAGCAGCGGGCGCAGCGCTTCCAGGCCGTAGCGCAGGCGCTTGGCCAAGATGCGGGCGCGGTGCTGGCGGTCTGGATGGGCGGCGTCCTTCACGGCCAGCTTCAACTGCGCATGCAGGCGGGCGATGCGGCGCCTGGCCCAGCGCTGCAGCGGCATTTTCTGGCTGCCCTTGACGGCAGCGGGGCCGTTCGGAACGGGCAGGGTTTCCAGCCATTCGGTGGTGGCCAGCAGGGCCGCACCCATCGCCGGTGCTTCGAGCGCGTAGCGCACGGATTTGCGCTGCAGCGCGGCTGCCTGCGCCAGCGCCTGGTCCAGCGCCTGCCACCTGGCGGCGCGCCTGGCGTCGCCTGCCGCGTAGGCGTCAGCCAGCGGCGGCAAGGTGTCGGTACGGGCCACATCAAGGTCCCGCAACTCGCCCATGAAGGACAGCAGCGGCTGCAGCGCTTGCCAGGACGGCGCGGGGTGCGCCGCCAGGGCGGGCCTGAACAGCCGCAGCGCGCTCCTGAAGCGTCGCCAGCCGACGCGGGCCTGGTGCACCACCTCGGGGTCGTCCGAGGTGCGCAGCGTGTCCAGGTTGGTGGTGAACTGGCCAAACATTTCGCGCAGCACGCACTGCGCTGCATCGGTCAATGCCATGCCGGACTTCAGCGGTGGCGGCTGGGCGCGCAGGGGCAGCGCCAGCGTGCCCTGCGCCAGGGCATAGCCGCGCTCGGCCTTGCTGATGTTGGCCGGCAGCACGGCAACGCTGCGCGCAATCTGCCGGGCGACGTCGAACAGCGCGGCCGGCGGGCCCGCCTGCAGTTCAAGTTCCAGTTCAAAAATGGGCGCGCGCTGGTCGCCCAGTTCGATGTGGCCGATGTCCAGCGCCACCTCGACCACGCTGCCGTCACGCTTGCGAACGGTCCAGCGGGTGCGGTCAAAGTGGGTGGCAAAGCATGGCGCCAGCGCCTTGAAAACGCTGCCGTCCGGGTCGAGTCCTGACCACGGCGTGGCCTGCAGCGCCTGCCATGACAGTTCGGCACCGGGCACAGGCGCCTCCCATTCGCCGCGCTGGCTCAAGGCCGAGTCGCTGCGCCCGCCCATCTTGAGGGTTTGCAGCCACTGCGGGCTGGCTGCGCTGCCGACGCGACGCAGCCGCAAGGCCACCCGCGCCTGGTGCAGCAACTGCCCGGGCGTGTCGAAATAGACGTTGTGCAGCTGCAGCTGCGTTGGCTTGCGGCGCGCCAGCACCGGCGCGCGGGCCAGTCGCTGCGCCAGTTCCGCAGGCCTGGACGTGGGCAGCGCGAGCTTGAGTTCAATTTCTTCAGGCGGCTGGGGCGGTGGGGATGTTTTCATGGCGGGCCATCAGGTTGTGTCTCAAGCAGCGTGCAGCCGCTGCGCCCAAAAGTCCAGCGCCCAGGCGGCTCAGCCCTTGACCCGGCGCAAGGAGGCACGCCACGCTCAGAGCGTGAAAATCTTGCCCGGGTTCATGATGTTGTGCGGATCCAGCGCGCGCTTGATGCTGCGCATCATGGCCACCGCGCCGTCGCCGGTCTCGGCCACCAGAAAATCCATCTTTCCCAAGCCGATGCCGTGTTCGCCGGTGCAAGTGCCTTCCAGCCGCAGCGCGCGCTGATCCAGCTGGTGGTTCAGGGCTTCGGCCACTTCGCGCTCTTCGGGCTTGTTGGGGTCGATCAGGTAGCCAAAGTGGAAGTTGCCGTCGCCCACATGGCCGACGAGCAAGTAAGGAATGCCGCTGGCCTCGGCCTCGGCCACCGATTCGAGCAGGCAGTCGGCCAGGCGCGAAATGGGCACGCAGGTGTCGGTGGAAATGGCGCGGCAGCCGTGCTTGCTCTGGATCGCGGCAAAGTAGGCGTTGTGCCGGGCCGTCCACAGACGCGTGCGCTCTTCGGGTGTGCTGGCCCATTCAAAGGCATTGCCGCCGTGGCCGCTGGCCAACTCCTGCACCAGTTCGGCCTGTTCCTTCACGCTGCCGGGTGTGCCATGAAACTCCATCAGCAGCAGCGGTTCTTCGCGCAGGCCGAGCTTGCTGTGCGCGTTGACCATGCGCACGGTGTTGGCGTCAATCAGTTCCACGCGCGCAATCGGAATACCCATCTGGATGATCTGGATGGTGCTGCGCACCGCCGCCTCGATGCTCGGGAACGAGCAGATCGCGGCCGAAATCGCCTCGGGCAGCGGGTAGAGCTTGACCGTGACTTCGGTGATCACGCCCAGCGTGCCTTCGCTGCCCACCATCAGGCGCGTCAGGTCGTAGCCCGCCGATGATTTTTTGGCACGGGTGCCGGTGCGGATCACCTCGCCGCTGGCCGT
>NZ_JAUXNA010000313.1 GCF_030682935.1 Polaromonas sp. | reverse complement strand
GCCCACCAGCTGGGCGGCGTCTTGCAGGCCGGTGGTGGCGCCGCCTTGCAGCGTCACGTGCAGTGCGCCGTTGGTGATGGCGTAGCCGGTGGAATCGGCGTGCGAGCCGCTGACCAGCGGGGCCGATTCGTCGAGAAATTTGCGGGCGAAGGCGATGACCTTGGCGCCGCGCTTTTCGTTGTAGCCCGGGCCTTTCTCGCAGCCGTCGGCTTCCGAAATGGCGTCGGTGCCGTACAGCGCGTCGTACAGCGAGCCCCAGCGGGCGTTGGCGGCGTTCAGGGCGTAGCGGGCGTTCAGAATGGGCACCACCAGCTGCGGGCCGGCTTGCAGCGCCAGTTCGGCGTCCACGTTGGCGGTGGTGGCCTGGGCGTCCAGTGGCACCGGCACCAGGTAGCCAATGGTTTCCAGGAATTTGCGGTAACCGGCCATGTCGGTGATGGGGCCGGGGTTGGCCTGGTGCCAGGTGTTCAGCTCGGTCTGCAGGCGGTCGCGCTCGGCCAGCAGGGCGGCGTTTTTCGGGGCCAGGTCGGCCACGATGGCGTCAAAGCCTTGCCAGAACGTGGCTTCGCTCACGCCGGTGCCGGGCAGCACGCGGCTGTTGATGAAGTCGAACAGTTCGGTGGCGACTTGCAGGCCGTGGATGGTGGTGCGTTGTGTCATCGGATAGCTCCAGGAAAAAAAGGCTTCGACAGGCTCAGCCCGAAACGGTGTTGAAAAAGGAAACAGATTCAGTCAAAGAAAGCGAGTACGTCGCGCAGGTTCTGTGCCGTGCGTGTGGGCTGGGTGCCCAGTTCTTCAAACGGCATATTCTGGCGGTTGACCCACAGCGTCTGGTAGCCGTACCAGGTGGCGGCCAGCGCGTCCCAGGCGTTGCTGCTCACAAACACGATCTGGCGGGCAGGCAAACCGGTGGCTTTCTCGCCCAGCGCGTAGGCGGCAGGGTGGGTTTTGTACAGGCGGATCGGGTCGGCGCTGATGACGTGGTCGAGCAGGCCGTCCAGCCCGGCGCTGCGCACGGCAATGCCCAGCATGGCGGGGTCGCCGTTGCTCAAGATGCCGGTGGCAATGCCGCGCGCGCGCAGGGCTTGCAGCACCTCGCGGTTTTCCGGGAACGCGCTCAGGCTGCGGTATTGGTTGAGCAGTTGGGCGGCGCGGGCTTCAAAAGCGGCCCAGTCTTGCCGGGCCGCTGGCGCCACCACCTTGATGGCGTAGGCCAGGGCGCGCTGCGTGAGCGCCCAGAACGGCTGGTAGTGCGCGCCACCGTTGCTGGTGGTCACCAGGCGGGTGTATTCAATCTGTTTGTCGCGCCACAGCGTGCTCAGGCGCTGGCCTTGGCCGGGAAACAATTGCTCGGCCAGCAGCGCCACGCTGTACACATCGAACAGCGTGCCGTAGGCATCGAACAAAACAGCGCGGGGTTTTTCCATGGCTGAACTTTATTCGATACCTGTTGCGCCATTGATTTCCTGATAAGCGATTTATCTGTGACTTTTAGTGGGCTAATGCTATGGCCGATCGGGTGCCTGGCCATCGACCGGGTGCCATGGCCCATCAGCACCACACCGTTGCAGATGGTCCAGCAGCAGCTGCGCCGCCGGGGTGAGTGCGCCCGCGCCACGAAAGCACAGGGCGAACGCGCGTTCGGCCCAGGGTTCGTCCAGCGGCACCACGCGCAGGCCGTATTGCGCCGCACGCGGCAGGGCCACTTCCATCGGGATCACGCTGATCGCCAGCCGTGTGCGCACCACGCGCAGCGCGGCTTCGAAGTCGGTCACGATCATGCGGTATTTCAGGTGGCGACCTATTTCGGCAGCGGCGCGCACCAGCAGCGCCTGCACCGCGCTGTTCACCGGCAGGCCCACGTAGTCCCAATCCAGCGCGTCGGCCAACCGCAGCCGATGGGCGCTGGCCAGCGGGTGCCCGGCGTGCATCACCAGGCCCAGCCGGTCTTGGCGGTAGGGCGCGGTGCCGAGGCCGCGCAGGTCGGCGCCGTGCGGGCTCTGCCAGCAAATGCCCAGCGAGGCCACGCCGTCGCGAATGCCTTGCACCACCTGCGGGCTCGCGCGCACCTCCAATTCCACGCGGATGCCCGCGTGCTCGGGCGCTGTCAGGAAATCGGCCACGTCGTCGGCCAGCCGCTCGGCCATGACGGACGCCGTGGCCAGCACCCGCACCTGCCCGCGCACACCCGCCGCGTAGGCCGCCATGTCGCGCTCAATGCGCTGTGCGCCCAGCAGCAGTTCGCGGGCGTGCTCCCGCAGGCTTTCGCCAGCGGGTGTGGGCTCCACGCCGTGGCGCTGGCGCACCAGCAGCGGCGTGCCCAGCTGCGCTTCGAGCTGCGCCAGGCGCTTGCTCACCGCGCTGCCCACCAGGCTGGCGTCGGCGGCGGCGCGGGCGATGTTGCGGGTGTCGCACACGGCCACGAAGAGGCGCAGGCTGGTGAGGTCAAGGTCGCGCATGGTGTTGTTCCGGTTGGGAATCTCTGGGGTTCCAAAATACCGCTTTACAGCATTTTGGTGAATCCTAAACTACCCCCCAACCGGCACAAGCTCCGGGTAGGAGACAAGACATGAACAACACCCTCACCGTGCGTGAGAGGGGTCGGTGCGACGGCCTGCACAGCATCGCCCACGGGGTGTGTGCATGATGGATGCCCCGACGAACAACCACGCCCCCATGAACACCGAATTCACCGAACCCACCGAGTCCACACCTTCTGCCCCGCAGCCGCTCAAGGGCCTGCGCGTGGTCGAGTTCACCCACATGGTCATGGGCCCCACCTGCGGCATGGTGCTGGCCGACATGGGTGCCGAGGTCATCAAGGTGGAACCGATCGACGGCGACCGCACGCGCCATCTGCTGGGCTCGGGCGCGGGCTTCTTCCCCATGTTCAACCGCAACAAGAAGAGCATCGCCATCAACCTGCACACGCCCGAAGGCGCCGAGGTGGCGCGCCGCCTGGCCGCCAGTGCCGACGTGGTGGCCGAGAACTTCAAGCCCGGCACCATGAAGAAATACGGGCTGGACTATGACACCCTGTCGCAGGTGAATCCGCGGCTGATCTACGTGAGCCACAAAGGCTTTTTGCCCGGTCCGTACGAGCACCGCACCGCGCTGGACGAGGTGGTGCAGATGATGGGCGGGCTGGCCTACATGACCGGGCGCCCCGGCGACCCGCTGCGCGCGGGCACCAGCGTCAACGACATCATGGGCGGCATGTTCGGCGCCATTGGGGCGCTGGGCGCGCTGATCCAGCGCGGCATCACCGGCAAGGGGCAGGAAGTGCAAAGCGCGCTGTTTGAAAACAACGTGTTCCTGGTCGGCCAGCACATGCTGCAGTACGCCATCACGGGCCAGCCCGCCGCGCCCATGCCCGACCGCATTTCGGCCTGGGGGGTGTATGACGTGTTCACCGTCCGGAACGGCGAGCAGATATTCCTGGCGGCAGTCAGTGATGCGCAGTGGGCCACGTTTTGCGACGCCCTGGGCTTTGCCGACCTGAAGGCGGACGCGCGCTTTGCCAGCAACAACCTGCGGGTGCAGGCGCGCCCGGCGCTGCTGACCCTGTTGCGTGAGCGGCTGGCCGACCGCAGTGCGGCCGGGTTGGCGGCCTTGTTCGAGCAAGTGGGCCTGCCCTTTGCGCCCATCCGGAAACCCGAAGAGCTGTACGACGACCCGCACCTGCTGGCCACCGGCGGCCTGGCCGACATCACGCTGCCCGATGGCGAGCGCGCCGGGCAGACGGCCAAGACCACGCTGTTCCCCTTCACCATGGACGGCCAGCGTCTGGGGGTGCGACTGCAGCCGCCACGCAAGGGCGAGCACACGCAGGCGCTGCTGTCGGCGCTGGGCTACAGCGTGGACGAGATCGCGGCGCTGCTGTCGCATGCCGCCGTGGCCTGACCAGCGCAAGTAACGCCATGCTCACTCCAACAGATGTACTGATCAGCGAAGTCGGCCCGCGCGACGGCCTGCAATCGGTCAAGGCCACCATGGCCACTGCGGACAAGTTCCGCTGGATCGACGCGCTGGCCGCCAGTGGCCTGCGCGAAATCGAGGTGTGCTCTTTTGTGCCGGCCCACCTGATGCCGCAAATGGCCGATGCCGCCGAGGTGGTGCGCCACGCGCTCAGCCGCCCCGGCGTGACGGTCGCGGCCCTGGTGCCCAATCTGCGCGGCGCCGAGGCTGCCCTGCGGGCCGGTGCCCACAAGCTGACCATCCCGGTATCGGCCAGCCACGCGCATTCGCTCGCCAATGTACGCAAAACGCCCGACGAAATGGTGGAGGTGGTGCGCGCCGTTGCCCGCCTGCGTGACGCGCTGGCGCCCGGTGTGCAGATCGAGGCCGGCATTTCCACCGCCTTTGGCTGCACGCTTCAGGGCGTGGTGCCCGAAGACGAGGTGATTCGCCTGTCGGTGGCCTGCGTGGCGGCCGGGGCCGACGAGTCGGGCCTGTCGGACACCACCGGCATGGCCAACCCGGCGCAAACCCGGCGTCTGTTCCAGCGCCTGCAGGCCGAACTGGGCCACCAGGCAGGCGCGGCCCATATGCACAACACGCGCGGCCTGGGGCTGGCCAACTGCCTGGCGGCCTACGACGTGGGCGTGCGCATCTTCGACGCATCGCTAGGGGGTCTGGGCGGTTGTCCCCATGCGCCGGGCGCGTCGGGCAACGTCGTCAGCGAAGACCTGGTGTTCATGTTCGAGGCCATGGGGGTCCGCACCGGCGTGGACCTTGAAAAACTCATCGCGGCCCGCGCCTGCCTGATGGCAGGGTTGCCGGGTGAGCCCTTGTATGGCATGACGCCCGAGGCGGGGTTGCCACTGGGCTGGAAACAGGGCGCAGCCCCCGTCTGAAAAACTGTCCTGAGCGGGCCTGCGCGTAGTCAGGCGCTCTTTCTGTTTTTGGCCACTGCTGGACGGGGCTTGCCATTGCAAAACAACATGTTTCACATGTTCCCCGTGGCATCGACGGCAGGCCTGCCCCACCCTATAGTTGACCCTCGGTCACGCCGCCCTGGCGTGGCTGTCAACCTCTTCAGACCCATGCCCTCACACCCCAAAATCGACTGCCATGTGCATGTCTTCGACCCGGCCCGCTTCCCCTATGCCGCCGACGCGTGGTACCAGCCCTCGGGCGGGGAAACCGGCACGGCTGCCAATCTGGGCCAGGTGCTCGATGCCCATGGCGTGCAGCACGCGCTGATCGTGGGGCCCAACTCGGGCTATGGCCTGGACAACCGCTGCCTGCTCGATGCGCTGGCCCAAGGCGCGGGTCGCTACAAGGGTGTGGCCGTGGTCCGCGACGACGCCAGCCGCGCCGAGTTGCAAGACCTGCAGGCGGCGGGTGTGGTGGGCGTGGCCTTTAACGTGGCCTTGCTGGGCGTTGATTTTTACCAGGGCGCCGGCCCGCTGCTGGAGCGCCTGCGCGAACTGGGCCTGTGGGCCCAGGTGCAGGTGCAGGTCGACGAACTGGTGGCGCTGAAGCCGATGCTGCAGGACAGCGGCGCGCGTTTGCTGTTTGACCACTGCGGCCGCCCCGACCCGGCCGCAGGCGTGGGCCAGGCCGGGTTTGCCGCGCTGCTGGCGCTGGCGGGCACTGGCCGCGCCTGCGTCAAGCTCTCGGGGCTCACCAAATGCTCGGCCCGGCCCTACCCCTACCCGGACGCCTGGCCTTATGTGCAGGCGCTGGTGGATGCCTATACGCCGCAGGCCCTGGTCTGGGCGTCTGACTGGCCTTTTTTGCGCGCGCCCGCGCGTATCGACTACGGCCCCCTGCTGACGCTGTTTGAGCAGCTGCTGCCCGACGCCGAGGCGCGCCAGGCGGTCTGGTGGGACACGCCGCGCCGTCTGTTTGGATTTGGGCCCAGCGCCTGATGGGTTCAGGTCGGCGCCGTCCTGCCGGATGCATGAATGCTATAAAATTAATAGCTTATAACGACCATGCATCATGGGCTAGTGCCGATTTTCATGAATAAACTGGGGCCACCGCCCGCACATGCGCCAGCAGCTGGGGCAGCAGCGTGATGTCGAGCAGTTCAAATTCGGGGCGCATCGGTGAGTCTCCTTATCTCATTGTGATTGGCAATGAAGACTATTGAAACACCCCCATGGACAACATGATGGGGCTTGCCCAAAATCCGGGGTCTCGATCAACAAGGAGTTGGCTTTGAAAATTTGCATTTTGGGCGCCGGCGCGCTCGGTTGTGCCCTGGGCGGTGTGCTGACCAAAGCGGGCAACGAGGTCTGGCTGATCAACCGCAACGCCGACCAGGTCGAGGCCATGAAGCGTCGCGGCCTGCTGCTGCGCGATGGCGGCGTTGACCGCGCGGTGCCCGTGCATGCGGCGACCACGGCTGAGCCGGTGGGCGTGGCCGACCTGGTCATCGTGCTGGTCAAGTCCTTCCATACGCGCCAGGCCATGGAGGCGGCGACCTCCTTGCTCGGGCCGGACACCGCCGTGCTGTCGCTGCAAAACGGGCTCGGCCATGAAGACATCCTGGCCGACATCGTGGGTCGCGAGCGGGTGCTGGCCGGCAAGACCTATGCCGGGGGCTCGCAACTGGCGCCCGGCCATGTGCTGATCGGCACGCGCGGCAAGGATACCCACATTGGCGAGCTCGACGGGTCGCTCAGCGCGCGTGTGCAGCGCATTGCCGACACCTTTAACGCCGCCGGGCTCGAAACTTTTGTGAGCGACAACATCCTGGGCACGATGTGGGACAAGCTGCTGATCAACGTGGCGACCGGGGCGCTGAGCGGCATCACGCGCCTGACCTATGGCGAGTTGTACCAGCAGCCCGAACTCGAAGCCTGCGGCGTGGCGGCGGTGGCCGAGGCGATGGCGGTGGCCCAGGCCAGCGGCATTGTGCTGGGCATCACCGACCCGCGCGACGCCTGGCTAAAGGCTGGCGCCGGCCTGCCGTATGAGTTCAAGACCTCGATGCTGCAAAGCCTGGAAAAGGGCTCGGTCACCGAGATTGATTTTGTCAATGGCTCGGTCGTGCGCTGGGGCGCGCGCTGCGGCGTGCCGACGCCGGTCAACCAAACCCTGGTGGCCTGCATCAAGGGCGTGGAACGCGCGCTTGTGCCGAGCCTCAAGCACTGATATTTGAAAGACAACGCGCATGACGCAATAGCGACAAAACAGGGGGCGGCCGAAGCGTTTGCCTGGTGGCGCGGCGTGCGGCCCGACACCCGCGCGGTGATCGAGAAGCTGACGGTTCCATGGGTCTGATCTCCCGCTGGAGGCCCGCCATCATGTGCTGCAGCGCCGCTTTATACTGCCGGAATGAACGAGTTAGTACATTCTGCACGCACGGACAGGGCCGCCAGAAAGCCCGTGGTCAAGGCCACGCCCAGACCCGCGCCGGCCCCCCGCACCAACGACCCGGCCCGCACCATGGCCGGCATTCTGGAAGTGGCGACCACCGAGTTCGCCGCCAAGGGCCTGAGCGGTGCCCGCATCGACGCGATTGCGGCCGCCACCCAGACCAGCAAGCGCATGATTTACTACTACTTCGGCAGCAAGGAAGGCCTGTATGTGGCCGTGCTGGAGGAAGCCTACCGCCGCATGCGCAAAATCGAGGCCGAACAGCACCTGGAAGACCTGGCGCCCGAAGCGGCCCTGCGCCGGCTGGTGGAGTTCACCTTTGACCACCACAGCGGCAACCCGGACTACATCCGGCTGGTGATGACCGAAAACATGGAGCGCGGCGCCTACCTGGCGCAAAGCAAGACCATCCAGGAACTCAATGTGCCCGCCATCCAGGCGATCGCCAGCTTGTACGAACGGGGTGTGGCAGAGGGTGTGTTCCGGGCGGGTCTGGACCCCATCGACATTCACGCCTCGATATCGGCCTTGACGTTTTTCAACGTCTCGAATCAGCACACCTTTGGCCTGATTTTCAAGGAAGACGCCCGCTCCGCGCAGGCCATTGCCGCACGCCGCAACAGCATCACCGAAATGGTGGTGCGCTTCGTGCGCAGCTAGCAACTTTTGGCATAACAGCTAGCGCCGATTTGAATCATCGGCCTAGGGTAAGCCCTGAGTTTGAAAAACTAACTAGTTAGTACATTGCATGTCGGGTGCATATTCAGGAGACAAATCGTGATCCAAACATTGATAGACAAGTACTGCCGGCTGCTGTCCGGGCTGATGGCGGCCAGCCTGGCGCTGATGGTGGTGCTGGTGTTCACCAACGTGGTGTTGCGCTATGCGCTGAACTCCGGCATTGCGGTCAGCGAGGAGTTGTCGCGCTGGCTGTTTGTCTGGCTCACGTTCCTGGGCGCCATCGTGGCGCTGCATGAACACGGGCATCTGGGCACCGACATGCTGGTGGCGCGGCTGCCGGTGCTGGGCAAGAAGGTCTGCCTGGCGCTGGGGCATGTGCTGATGCTGTTCATCTGCTTGCTGATCTTCCAGGGCACGCTGGCGCAGGTCAGGATCAATTGGGACTCCACCAGCGCCGCGATGGAAGTGTCCATGGCCATTTTCTACGGCGCTGGCCTGGTGTTTTCGGTGTCGGGCGGCGTGATTTTGCTCAACGACCTGTGGCGCTTGCTCAGCGGGCAACTGCCGGACTCCGAGTTGATCGGCATCCGTGAATCCGACGACATGCCGCACGGCGACCCCCACCCTTGAGCCCGGAGAAACGCACATGACTATCGCAATTTTTCTGGGTTCCTTGCTGGCCGCCATGGCCATCGGCATCCCGATTTCGTTCTCGCTGCTGCTATGCGGCGCGGCGCTGATGTGGCACATGGACATGTTCGATGCGCAAATTCTGGCGCAAAACGTGATCAACGGGGCTGACAGCTTTCCGCTGTTGGCCGTGCCTTTCTTCATGCTGGCCGGTGAGGTCATGAACGCGGGCGGCTTGTCGCGCCGCATCGTCAACTTCGCCATGACGCTGGTGGGTCACGTCAAGGGCGGGCTGGGCTACGTGGCGATTGTGGCCGCTGTGATGCTGGCGGCCCTGTCGGGCTCAGCGGTGGCGGACGCCGCAGCGCTGTCTGCCCTGTTGTTGCCCATGATGGTGGCTGCTGGCCACGACAAGGCGCGTTCCGCAGGCTTGCTGGCATCGGCCAGCATCATCGCGCCCATCATTCCGCCCAGCATCGGCTTCGTGATCTTTGGCGTGGCGGCCAACGTGTCGATCTCCAAGCTGTTCATGGCCGGCATTTTTCCCGGCATCATGCTGGCCTTGTCGCTGGTGGTGACCTGGTGGTATGTGGCGCGCAAGGAAACCGTCGCGGTGCCGCCGCGCAAATCACGCACCGAAGTCTTCGCCGCGTTCAAGGACGCCACCTTTGCCCTGGTGCTGCCCGTGATCGTGGTGGTGGGGCTGAAGTTTGGCGTGTTCACGCCGACCGAGGCCGCCGTGGTGGCGGCGGTGTATGCCATGCTGATTTCGACGCTGGTCTACAAAGAGCTCAAGCTCAAGCAGATGTATGGCCTGTTCCTGGCGGCCGCCAAGACCACGGCGGTGATCATGTTCCTGGTGGCTGCGGCCATGGTGTCGGCCTGGCTGATCACGGTGGCGCAACTGCCCGACGAAGTGGTCGCGCTGCTGCAGCCCCTGCTGGACAGCCCCAAGCTGCTGATGTTCGCCATCATGCTGCTGGTGATGCTGGTCGGTGCGGCCATGGACATGACGCCGACCATCTTGATCCTGACGCCGGTGCTGATGCCCATCGTCAAGGCCGCAGGCATTGACCCGGTTTACTTTGGCGTGCTGTTCATCATCAACAACGCGATTGGCCTGATTACCCCGCCCGTGGGCACGGTGCTCAACACGGTAGCCGGCGTGGGCAAGGTCAGCATGGACGAGGTGACCCGGGGCGTCTGGCCTTTCATGATTGCCCAGTTCAGCATCATGTTCCTGATGGTCTTGTTCCCGCAAATCGTCATGGTGCCGGCCCGCTGGTTTTACGGCTAAATCATTCTTTTTTCCGGGTGCGGGGCGTGTCTGGTACGCCTTGCTTCGCACCTTATTTTTTGCGTACTTTGATTACTATTTCAGGAGACAACCATGAAACGCATGATGATTAAAACCTTGGTGGCCGCTGCGGCGCTGGCGGCTTTTGGTGTGGCCCACGCCCAGATCAAAGAGCACACGATCAAGTTCGCCACGCAAAACCCCAAGGGCCATCCGCTGGTGATGGGCATGGAGAAGTTTGCCGACATCGTCAAGACCAAATCCGGCGGCAAGATCAAGGTCAACCTGTTCCCCGGTGGCGTGCTCGGTGGCGATGCACCCAACGTGTCGGCCCTGCAAGGCGGAACGCTTGAAATGGTGACCATGAACTCCGGCATCCTGGCCAGCCAGGTCAAGGAATTCGCGATTTATGACTTCCCCTTCCTGTTTGCCAACAGCAAGGAAGCCGACGCCGTGGTTGATGGCCCGTTTGGCAAAAAGATGCACGCCAGGCTGCCCGAAAAAGGCATTGTGGGCCTGACCTACTGGGAACTGGGTTTCCGCAACATGACCAACAGCAAGCGCCCCATCAACAAGGTCGAAGACTTTGCGGGCCTGAAGATTCGCGTGATCCCCAACCCGATCAACCTGGACTGGGTCAAGGCACTGGGCGCCAACCCCACGCCCATGGCCTTTCCCGAGGTCTATGCGGCGCTGGAGTCCAAGGCGCTGGACGGCCAGGAGAACCCGTACTCCGTGATCTCGGCCAACAAGCTGTATGAAGTGCAAAAGCACCTCACCATCACCAACCACGTCTACAACCCGCAGTCCGTCATCATCAGCAAGAAGTTCTGGGACACGCTGAACGCCGATGAGAAAAAACTGATTGGCGATGCGGCCGTGGAAGCCGGGAAATACCAGCGCCAGGTGGCGCGCGACGCCGCTGGCACCGCACTGGCCGACCTCAAGAAGGCCGGCATGCAGGTGACCGAGTTGCCTGCCGCTGAAATGGACAAGCTGCGCGACAGCATGCGCCCCGTGATCGCCAAGTACGCGGTGTCGGTGGGTCAGGACACGGTCAAGGAAATTCAGGACGAGCTGGCCAAGGCCCGCAAGTAATTGCCGCTGGCCGTTAAAGCCCTCAGCCCGTCATTCCGGCCTGCGCCGGGATGACGGGCTGAACAGCCCGCTCTGCGTACGCTGTGCCGTGCGGACGCGATTATTGAAGTCACCCAGTTGCGGTTCAGCTTTCCCATGGGGTGAACCCTTCATTTTCTGCCCAGGCAAGGACTGCCCATGAAAATTCTCATGCTTCACGGCATCAACCACAACATGTTCGGCAAGCGCGACCCGGCGCAATACGGCACCATCACGCTCGATGAAATCAACGCCGGCCTGAGTGCTTTAGGCCAGGAACTCGGCGCTGAGATAGAGGCGTTCCAGACCAACAGCGAAGCCGGGATGTGCGAGCGCATTCACCAGGGCTTCACCGACAAGGTCGACGCCGTGCTGATCAACGCCGGCGCCTGGACCCATTACAGCTACGGCATTCGCGACGCGCTGGCGATTTTGACCTGCCCGATTGTGGAGCTGCACATGTCCAACATCCATGCCCGCGAGGCGTTCCGTCACGTGTCGGTGTTTGCCGACATCGTCAAAGGCCAGATTTGCGGCTTTGGTGCCGACAGCTACCTGTTGGCGCTGCGCGCCGCCGTCTCGGCCGCCCAGCCTGCCCGGAAGGCTTGAGTCCGCCAACCCTCACGCTGCCCCGGCGGCCCAATCTTCATCCTGACAAACTGACATGATCAACGGCAACACCGAACTCATCGCCCACATCGGCTACCCGACGCACTCGTTCAAGGCGCCGATGATCTACAACCCCTACTTTGACCACATCGGCGTCAACGCCCGGGTCATGCCCATGGGCTGCCAGAGCGCCGACTACCCGGCCTTTTTGCGCGCGGTGTTCACGCTCACCAACATCCGGGGCGCGCTGATCACCATGCCGCACAAGGTCACCACCGTGGGCTTGCTCGACCGGGTTACGCCCACCGTGGACGTCGCGGGTTCGTGCAACGCGGTGCGGCGCGGCGCCGACGGCAAGCTCGAAGGCGACATGTTCGACGGCGAAGGCTTTGTGCGCGGCGTGCTGCGCAAGGGCCTGAAGCTGGCCGGTGCGCGGGTGCTGGTGGCGGGCAGCGGCGGCGTGGGCTCGGCGATTGCCGCGTCGCTGGCAGCGGCGGGCATTGGCGCCATCAGCCTGTACGACATGAACACCGCCTCTTGCGAAGGCCTGGGCGGGCGGCTGAAAAAGCACTACCCCCGACTGGATGTCCGCACCGGCTCGAACGACCCGGCCGGCTTCGACCTGGTGGTCAACGCCACGCCCATGGGCATGAACGAGGGCGATCCGCTGCCGATGGACATCGCCCGCATTGCCCCGACCACCTTCGTCGGCGAGGTTGTCATGCGCACCGAGATGACCGCATTTCTTACCGCCGCGCAGGTGCGCGGCTGCCCGGTGCAGGTCGGCTCGGACATGCTGTTCGAGCAGATTCCGGCCTACCTGGAGTTCTTTGGCTACCCCACCGCCACGCCCGAGTTGCTGCGCTCGGTGGCGACGCTCAGCTACTGATCTTTAGTCGGCGATACGCGGAACTGAGGGCCGGGGCCGGTGGAAATATTCATCGTTAAATTGTTGTAATGGGTGTTAAATGCTGGATCATTAATCCCTTATTTATACATAATTTGACATGGCCAAACTCAAGCAGCTCGAATCTTTTGTGTCCGTGGTCGCGCGCGGCAGCTTGACGGCAGCCGCCCATGCCGAAGGCGTGGCGCCCGCCATCATGGGCCGGCGGCTCGATGCGCTGGAAGAGCGGCTGGGCGTCAAACTGCTGGTGCGCACCACGCGGCGCATCACCCTCACGCACGAGGGCAGCGCTTTTCTGGAAGACTGCCAGCGCCTGCTGGCCGACCTGGCCAATGCCGAGGCCAGCGTGTCGGCAGGGGGCGTCAAGGCCAGCGGTCATTTGCGCATCACGGCGCCGGCCGGATTTGGCCGCCGCCACGTGGCGCCGCTGGTGCCCCGATTCCGCGCGCAGCATGTCGATGTCACGATCACGCTGAACCTGAGCGATCGCGTGGTCGATCTGGCCGGCGAGGGCTTTGACTGCGCAGTGCGCGTCGGCGACATGCCCGACTCGTCGCTCGTCAGCGTGCGCATGGCCGACAACCGGCGCCTGTGCGTGGCCACGCCGCGCTACCTGCAAACCCATGGCACGCCGCAGCACCCCGGCGAACTGGCCAAATTTGACTGCCTCACGCTGTCCAGCGAGGCCTCGCAGACGCGCGGCTGGGCCTTCACGGTGGAGGGCGAGCTGCTGCACCTCAAGCCCGGCGGCCCGCTGGATTGCTCCGACGGGCAGGTGCTGCACGACTGGTGCCTGGCCGGCTATGGCATCGCCTGGCGCAGCACCTGGGAGGTCGAGTCGGAACTGGCCGCCGGCCGGCTGGTGGCGGTGCTGGAGGACTTTACCGCGCCGCCCAACGGCATTTATGCCGTGTTTCCGCAGCGCAAGCATTTGCCGCTGCGGGTGCGGCTGTGGATCGATTTTTTGAAGCACCATTACAGTCGGCCCGAGTTCTGGCGCGCGCCGGCCGCCGTGCCGGCTTGATGCGCTAATCCAGCAATCCGGCCAGCAGCCACAGCGCGGCGCCCCCCATCATCACCGCCACCAGCGCATCGAGTGCGCGCCAGATGCGCGGTGAATTGAGCCGCTGCCCCAAGCCCAGCGCGCTGAACCACAGCAGCGAGCCGGTCGCCGCGCCCATGCCAAACACCGCGTTGTCAGGCTGCGCATAGGCCATCAAGCGGGCCGCGCAGGCGCGCTTGCTGCAGGATTGACGCCGGGCCGGCGATTGGTGCGGCCGCCGGTTTGCCCGCAGCGGGCCTGGCTGCGGAAATTTTATATAAAACAAGGCTTTTGCCAAGAAGATACGGGCGCTTATAGCTATTAAAAAAATAGCATGGTGTGGCGGCTGCCCGCACTGCAATCCGGTTGTGCCGCGCGCGCTTTCCTGTCGGTGAGGGCGCGGTCGGGTCGGCCGGCCCCGGCCGCTGCCGTGCCCGGCTGCCTTAACCGTAAAATCGTCCGATGCTCTCGATTAAAAAAGACCTGCTCGCAGCCCTGGCTGACGCGCTCGAACAACTCTCCCCCGGCGCCGGCACCAAGGCCGCTTTTGAATCCCCCAAAGTGGCGGCCCATGGCGACTTCGCCTGCACGGCGGCCATGCAGCTGGCCAAGCCGCTCAAGCAAAACCCCCGCCAAACGGCCGAAGCCCTGCGCGCGCTGCTGCTGCAGGCGCCGGCCGTCGAGCGCTGGGTGGACGCGATTGAAATTGCCGGTCCGGGCTTCATCAACATCCGGCTCAAGCCCGCCGCCAAGCAGGAAACCGTGCGCGAGGTGTTGCAGGCAGGGGCCCAGTACGGCCGCGAGCCCGAGGGCAGCCAGCCGCGCATGATCGTCGAGTTTGTCTCGGCCAACCCGACCGGCCCGCTGCATGTGGGCCATGGCCGGCAGGCGGCGCTGGGCGATGCGATCTGCAACCTGTTTGCCACGCAGGGCGCGCAGGTCTGGCGCGAGTTCTATTACAACGACGCCGGGGTGCAAATCCACACCCTGGCCACCAGCACCCAGGCGCGCGCCAGGGGCCTGAAACCGGGCGATGCCGACTGGCCCGAGCTGGCCTACAACGGCGACTACATTGCCGACATCGCCGCCGACTTTCTGGCCGGCAAAACCGTCAAGTCCGATGACCGCGAATTCACCGCCTCGGGCGACATCGAGGACATGGAGGCGATCCGCCAGTTCGCCGTGGCCTACCTGCGCCACGAGCAGGACCTGGACTTGCAGGCCTTTTCGGTCCGCTTTGACAACTATTACCTCGAGTCCAGCCTGTACCGCTCGGGCCGCGTCGAATCCACCGTGGCCCGGCTCAAGGACGCCGGCAAAACCTACGAGCAGGACGGCGCGCTGTGGCTCAAGTCGACCGACTACGGCGACGACAAGGACCGCGTCATGAAAAAGAGCGACGGCACGTTCACTTACTTTGTGCCCGACGTGGCCTACCACCTGGCCAAGTGGGAGCGCGGTTTTGCCAAAGCCATCAACATCCAGGGCATGGACCACCACGGCACCATCGCCCGCGTTCGCGCCGGCCTGCAGGCGGCCGATGCCGGCGTGCCGCTGGGCTACCCCGACTACGTGCTGCACACCATGGTGCGCGTGGTGCGCAACGGCGAAGAGGTCAAGATATCCAAACGCGCCGGCAGTTACGTCACGCTGCGCGACCTGATTGAATGGACCAGCGCCGACGCCGTGCGTTTCTTTTTGCTCAGCCGCAAGCCCGACACCGAATACATCTTCGACATCGATCTGGCGCTGGCCAGGAACAATGAAAACCCGGTGTACTACGTGCAATATGCCCATGCGCGCATTTGCTCCATCCTGACGACGTGGGCAGCTCAGGGCGGCGATGAAGGCCATCTGAAGGACGTGGACCTGTCCGCGCTTTCCAGCCCGCAGGCCCAGGCCCTGATGCTGCTGCTGGCCAAGTACCCCGACATGCTCAGCCATGCGGCCAGCGGTCTGGCGCCGCACGACGTGGCGTTTTACCTGCGTGAACTGGCGGCCTGCTACCACAGCTATTACGATGCCGAGCGGATTCTGGTCGACGACGAAGCGGTCAAGCTGGCGCGCCTGGCGCTCATCGCGGCCACCGCGCAGGTGTTGCACAATGGACTCGCGGTGCTGGGCGTCAGCGCCCCGCGCAAGATGTAAAGAGCGCTGACGTATGCAGGTATTCAGATTTAGGCAAAAAAGCTGGGCAAGGTATGAATAAACAACGAGGTGGAACCCTGCTGGGTTTGATTATTGGCGCCCTGATTGGCCTGGGCGCTGCGCTGGCCGTGGCGGTTTACATCACGAAGGTGCCCGTCCCTTTCATGAACAAGAGCCAGCCACGCAGCCCCGACAGTGATGCGATGGAGGCCAAAAAGAACCGGGACTGGAACCCGAACGCCCCATTGGCCGGGAAAAACGCCATCAAGCCGCCCCAGGCCTCCGGTGAAGTGGGCAGCGTCATTGCGCCTGACCCGGATGTGGTGACGGCCCCCAAAGCGGCGGCATCGGCGGCCGCCAAACCTGAAAAACCTGCCAAGCCTGCCGTTTCCGCGGACCCGCTGGGCGATCTGGCCAAGTCCAGGACGCAGGCGTCAACCGCCGGCTCGGGTCCTGATCCGTTTAATTATTTCATCCAGGTTGGCGCATTCCGCACGCCGGAAGACGCGGAGCAGCAGCGCGCCAAATTGCTGCTGCTGGGCATGCAGGCCAGGGTGACCGAGCGCGAGCAGTCGGGCCGAACCGTATACCGCGTGCGCGTGGGTCCGTTTGACAAAAAAGCCGATGCCGACAAGGCCAAGGAACGGCTGGACGACAACTCGATAGAAACTGCGCTGGTCAGGGTTCAGCGATAAGTTGTCTGAACTTTTCCGGGCCGGGGGGTCAAATCTTTACGCGGGGTAAATACGGCATCGTTGCTGCACTGTTACGGTCAAGTGTCGCTGTCGCATTTGTTTTGTAGCAGCCCGGCTGTCCCCGCTATCCGAGTTATTCCAGGAGAAAAAATTGATTCAACGACGTGAGTTTTCGCTTTCAGCCGCTTCCATGGCCGCTGCAGCCACTTGGGGCGCCGCCGTGCTGCCCACCGCGGCGCAAGCCCAGGCCAAGGCCTTCAAGGACGGTACCGATTATTTGACGCTGGACAAGCCTGCGCCGACCGAGGTCGCAGCAGGACAGGTCGAAGTCGTCGAGTTCTTCTGGTACAGCTGCCCGCACTGCAACAGCTTTGAGCCGCAACTCGATGCCTGGGTCAAAAAAGCGCCCAAAGACGTGGTCCTCAGGCGCGTTCCGGTGTCTTTCCGCCCCGATTTTGAACCGCAGCAGCGTCTCTACTATGTGCTCGAAGGCATGGGCAAGGTCGACGAGCTCCATAAAAAAGTGTTTTACGCCATCCATGTCGAAAAGCAGGCGCTCAACACCGCCGCGCTGGTGGCGGCCTGGGCTGAAAAGCAGGGCCTCGACAAGGCGAAGTTCACCGAGATGTACAACTCGTTTTCCGTCAGCACCAAGGCCCGCAAGGCCACGCAACTGCAGGATCTCTACAAGGTGGACGGCGTGCCGGCACTCGGCGTTGGCGGGCGTTACTACACCTCCGGCTCGCTGGCGCAGACCATGGAGCGCGCGCTGCTGGTGACTGATTACCTGATCGGGCAAGCCCGCGGCAAGGCCCGTTAAGGCCGCCTCAGGCGAGAAAAGCTGCAGGCGCAACGCTCTTGCCCGGAAACCCGCCAAGCCCTGGCGGGTTTTTTTAAGCCTAATTTTTGGTCGCAGCCATTCCCGCAGCTGGCATGGATACAATGACAAATCCCACCAAGCAGCAAGATTCGTGCCTTATGAAACACCGCTTTTTATCCCTGATCGTGACGGCCGCGCTGGCAGCGGCGGGGGTGTTTCCGGCCGCCGCTGAAACCGCCGACCGCGACAAGCCCATGAATGCCGAGGCCGATGCCTTGCGTTACGACGACCTCAAGCAGTCCAGTGTGTTCACGGGCAACGTGGTCATCACCAAAGGCACGACCATCATCCGCGGCGAGCGGGTGGATGTAAACCAGGACCCCGAGGGTTACCAGCAGGCCGTCGCCATTGCCGCGCCCGGCAAGCTGGCTTTTTACCGGAAAAAGCGCGAGGGCGTCGATGAGTACATCGAGGGCGAGGGCGAGCGTATCGAGTACGACAGCCGCGCCGACAACGTCAAGTTCATCGGGCGCGCCGTGATGCGCCGCTACAAGGGCGCGACCCTGGCCGACGAAACCACCGGCGGCCTGATTGTGTACAACAACATCACCGACGTGTTTACGGTGGACGGCGGCGCGCAAAACCGCACGGCCGCCAACCCGAGCGGGCGGGTTCGCGCCATGCTCTCGCCGCGCGCTGCCGCACCGGGCGCCGCCGTGCCGCCTCCCGCCGGGCCTGCGCCCAGCCTGCGTCCCAGCACCACGCTGGGCATTCCCAACAACTAGAAAGAGCCTGCAACCGATGAATGGGGAGACTGACACGACCGCTACAGCAACAGCTTCAGCCATGGCAACGCCCAGCCGCCTGGTGGCGCAGGGCCTGCAAAAATCCTATGGCAGCCGCAAGGTGGTCAAGGATGTGTCGCTGACCGTGGAAAAGGGCGAAGTGGTCGGCCTGCTGGGC
>NZ_JAUXNA010000303.1 GCF_030682935.1 Polaromonas sp. | reverse complement strand
GGTGCCACAGGCCGGGTCGCAAATCGTCTCGCCCGGCTTGGCCGCGATGCAGTCCACCATGGCCAGAATCAGCGGGCGCGGCGTGAAGTACTGCCCGGCCCCGCTCTTGGTGTCTTGTGCGTTCTTCTCCAGCAGGCCTTCGTAGGCATCGCCTTTGACGTCGGCACCCATGGCCGACCAGTTCTCACAATCGATCAGGTCCACCACCAGGCGGCGCAGCTTGGCCGGGTCCTGAAACTTGTTTTGCGCCTTGCCGAAGATCAGGCCGATGGTGCCCTTCTCGGCCCCCAGCTTTTCCAGCGTGTGGCGGTAGTGGTCGAACAGCTCGTCGCCGTCTTTCGCCAGCAGCGAGGGCCAGTCATACCCCTTGGCAATCGGGCTGGGCTGGCTCCAGGGCGGCTGGCTGCGCTCGTCGGCCATCTTGAGGAACAGCAGGTAGGTAAGCTGCTCGACATAGTCGCCGTAGCTCATGCCGTCGTCGCGCAGCACGTTGCAGTAGTTCCAGAGTTTCTGGACGATGGTGGCTGAGTTCATGGCTTGGGTTCTTTTGTATTTAGCAGGCCGCGCAGCAGGGCATTAAGCCAGGCCAGTGCGCGGTCGGGGTCGTTGGAATTCATCTCAATCGGCAATAAGCCCGGCTTGCCAGCGTCGACTTGCTGCAACAGCACATTGACCACTTGATCAAGGCCGGGTTTATCGAGCATGCGGCGGATATCGTGGCCCAGCATGCGTGGACCCGCAAGCTCGTAGTCAAAATCATCGTCCTGCGTCCAGCCAGCAAATTCGTCCCAAAGCCGCGACTCATTGTCGGCTGCCAGGTAGTGGCTCAGGATCATCTGCAGATCGTGCGCATCCTTGCGTGGGGATACGTAGTGCCTGTCTTGCCAGCAAACAATCTTGAGCAAGGCGAGCGCGGGAAGCGAAACGACTCGGGTCTGCACATTGCCTGGCAACAAGACGACTTGTGCAGTTGCCAGGGCCTCACGAAAACCAAACACGTCCATGACAAATTCTTGACGAGGCGGCCAGGCGATTTTTCGTTCAGGGGATTCGATGCCATCGAACGGAACCAGATCGACCGGCCAGCCGCTGTGATGCCGCAGTCGATGCGCCGCTGCCGTTGAGCCCTCAAATGCGCCGCTTGCAGTCAGGCGCTCACGCAAAGCTGCAAAACCGGCCCAGTCCGGTACGGCCAATGCAAAGTCGATATCTTCTGTTTTTCGCTGCACGTTGATGCCGTGCCGATAGAGCAAATGCAGGTCACGCGCAAAAGCGCCAGCAATAAGCGGCGCAATGCCCATGGCCGCTGCGGCCGCCTCCACGTCCGCAATCACACGGGCGTGCAGGGCAAGCTCAGGCCGCCGGGAAAAGTCGAGCAAGGTATTCGTCATAAACCAGCTGTGCGGTTTCGATGCAGCGGGCATCGCCTGTTGCGAGTAAATCGGCGTACACCAGCACGGGGTTGACCGTGTCTGGCCGCGCCGCAGCTGGCACATTTCCCCAAAACGGTTTGCGCCACTCGACGACACGGCCACCCGCGTCCGCTCCCCGGGCAGGCGTCATTCTTTTTTCAATCAAAAGCCGGGGCGGAATTTTGTCTGCGTAGATCGTGAGCACTCCGGGCGTCAAATAGTTCACCAGCAGATTCGCCGCCGGCTCGCCACCCCACAGCGCCTGGGCGGGGTCTAGTGGCCAATTCTTCCACGCGTAGAAATCGTGCGCCACGTAGGTCGCCTGCAAGGTCTTGGCCCGCAGCCTGCGCGCGTAAGTCAGCGCCCATTCGTCAAGCAAACGTTTGGTGGCGTTCAGGCGTCGGCGCTTGGCCAACACCAGCAAATGACCCGTCTGCTGCAAATCGGCCAGCACGGCCGGAATGGCGCCCAGCGCCACGCCCGCCGCCGCTGCGATGGCACGCTGCGGCGCGTTGGCAAGCTCAGGGTCGCAAAGCAGCGCGAATGTCACCTTCAGGCCCGTCAGGGTGTATGCCTTGCCGGCGTTGGGGGCAATTCGTGTGTCTTGCAACTTGCGACCCGTCACGTAAACCATCAGGCCGGGCCCCTCCAGGTAGGCATTGCCGGCGGCATCGGCAAACTGCTGCTGTTGGTCGCGCAGGCTGGCCGCCATGGGCGGCGTGAGGTAGTCGGTCACCAGCAATGCTGCGCGGCCGGCAGTATTTGCAATGTGCCGGAGTTGCATGGTGGCCGCGCCAAGGGTTTCGGGCGTCAGGGTGCGCTTGGCCTCAACCACGTAATCGACCTGGCCCTTTCCTTTGCCGATGCGGAGCCAGGCATCCGCGTGAAGCTGTGCCTTTTTCTGCGGCGGCTCCGTCGCGCGCACATCAAGCCCCAGCGCTGCCAATGCGGCCATGGCGCGGTCAAGAAGGGTTGGTTCGTTCATTTGTTCAATATTTTTGATTGTTCATTATTTATGAACGTAACGAAATTATAGAAAATATTCCAACGTATGTTCAATATTTCCATATCTTCACAAAATATGAACAAATGACTTCACGAGACACCGCACACCAGAACGCGCGCGCTGAGGAAGCATGCAGGTAGCAAATATCTAAAACAAATTCCGCCTGTAGCGCCCGTATCTTCTGTGCAAGCAGCTACGTTTTTGATAGTAAATTTACCGCATCGTCCGTTCGGGGCCAGCCAACTCTCGGACGAATAACAAGCTCGCCATACCCCGTCAACGCATAGTGCTCACGGGCAAACTCCCATTCCGGCAGCAGCGCCAGCAGAACTTCTGCCGTGGTGCGCACGATACAGCCTGGCGCCACATGCCCACCGAAGACCTCGCCCGTGGAAGTGGACAGCGCCATATGCAGGTGCGAGCCGTTTGGGGACACGGTGCCCCAGACAGGCTCAGGATTTCAGTGTCCCCCGTCAGGCGCTGCGGCTGATCTGCGCCCGCGAACCGAAGACCTGCGTCTGACAGGCTGCCGATGCCGGAGAGCACGAAAGCCGCGCGGCAGCCTTGGCTGCGTATGGCGGCCTCAATGGCATGACGCAAGTCTTGGCCGGGGGTTAGGCGGATGGGCAGGGTTTGCATGGTTTTATATAAGAAATTGGTCTGTATCCCTCGTATTCATTGCGTAAGCAGCTATCAAACAACTAGCAAATTGAAGTCACAATTTGTGACCTCAAGTTCAGCCAGCGCAGTCACCACGGCTTGCACCGCAGCTTTGTCCAGCTTGGTGATGCCTGAACGGTGCTGGGCGATGGCGGGATGCTGGCGGGTTGAGGTTTTCTTGCAATTAACAACATAACCCATTGATTTTTAACGACTTTCAGGAAATTACGTGGGCAAATCCGGTTTGCGTTTAAGCACTTTCGTAACCCACATTACGCCCAGAACGGCAAATACCGCGCATACCTCGTCGAGGTCGTTTCTGATTCATCTGCTTTGATCAGACCCGCCTCCTTGGCCGCCCCAATGACCTGAGACGTGACCACCGTTTTATCTTCAGTCAAACCAAACCAAACCGCAACCGCAGTGACTGATTGGACATGCGCTGATTCGTCACATACATCAAACTGCAGTGCTGATACGCGCCTTCAAAATCCAGCGGCTGGCCTACGGGGCGCGATGGCACTTCAAAAATCAAAACCCTGCCATCAGGATGCGCCAGCTCTATGGCGTCAACCCGTATGCGCAACTTCTCAACGATGTGGGCCTTGATCTTATTGAGGTCCGTCAGCGCTGCAAACGCTTGAGTGCCCACCACGCGACGCGGTGGCTTGTCTGAAACGCCCAGCACCACATGCCCGCCGCCCTCATTGGCAAGCGCCACGCAGTAGCGCAAAAGCTTGGTGGTGTCGTACTGCTGCTTGGCCTCCTTGAATTCAAGGTGTTCGTGCTCGGCAGGGGCGACGAGCCAGCGAGCGAGGGTTGTGAGATCAATCATGGCAGGAATGGAAACATAGATGAAGCTTTGAATCCATAGCGCAACTGCGCGGCATCTGGCACGCCCTCCCACACCAAGCCGGTGGGCTTTTCGAACACACCCAACACAATGGTGCCGCCCTGGGT
>NZ_JAUXNA010000277.1 GCF_030682935.1 Polaromonas sp. | reverse complement strand
CAGCGCGAAGCCGCCGTGCTGATTGCGCAGCGCATTGACGTGCTGTCCATCAAGCCCTGGCGCGATGCCGAGGCCGTGCTCGAAACCCTGGGCGCCGATGTTGCCCATTGGCAGGCGCAGGCTGACGAAATCACGATGGATGCCAACTGGGCCAGCGTGGATGGCAAATTTCCGCCGCTGCTGGACGCTTCGCGCGGCCAGTTGCTGGCCGTCTGGGAGGCGTTCCAGGGCGCCGTTGCCGTGGCCGTCAAAGCCGCTGCCGACGCCACCGCACCGTTGCCCACCGTAGCCGTGTGGGCCGATGAGTTGCGCGTTGCGCGCGGCCTGCCTACCGCAAAAGCCGAGCTGCAAGGCGCCAGCGATGGCAGCGCGCCAGCACGTGCGACCAAAGCAAAAATTGATCCGGCTGTGCTGAAGGACCTGCGTGAAAAGTCCGCCGCCATCGTGAAGGAAGCGCTGGCAAAGCTGGAGCATGAAGTCACCGAAGGCCATGGCAAAGCCACGCCCAAGGTCGCCGCTGAATTGCGCCAGGTGCTGAAAGAGCACATCCGCAATATTGACAGCGCGCTGGAAGCCGCTGCCCACGCCGCCCTGACCGCAGCGGGCGAACTCGAAGGCTGGCAGCGCTGGCGTGCCGACCAGATCCGCGAAGAACTGGTCGCCAAAGCCGAAGCGCTGGTGGCCAAGCCCATGGGCGGGCGCAAGCAGCAAGATACGCTGCGCGTCATGCGTGAGCAGTGGAAGACCAGCGACCAGGGCGGCACGCCCAACCATGCGCTGTGGAAGCGTTTTGACGACGCCTGCAACGAGGCCCACAAGGTGGTCGAAGCCTGGCTCGAAAAAGCCAAAGAGCAGACCGAAGCCGCGCTGGCCCAGCGCCGCGTCCTGATTGACGAAGTGCTGGCCTGGGCTGAAGCCAACAAGGGTAACACCGACTGGAAGCACCACATCCGCAGCCTGAACGCGTTTGTTGACAAATGGCGCGACGCTGGCCACCTGGGCGAAAAAGCCTTTGCCGAAATTCAGCCCGTCTGGAAAGCCGCCATGGACGCCGCCGATGCAGCGTTGACCGCCGCGCGCAACGAGAGCCTGGCCCACCGCAAAGCCATGATTGAAGAAGCGCAAGTTCTGGGCGCCGAGCCGCAGCTGCGCATTGACGCCGTCAAGGCGCTGCAGCAGCGCTGGCAGCACGAGGCGCAGGGCGTGCCGATTGAGCGCAAGCAAGAGCAAAAACTGTGGGACGCTTTCCGCAAGCCCATCGACGACGCCTTCCAGCGCAAAACCGCCGATCGCGAAAAAGCCACTGCGGCTCTGGGCGAGCACGACCGCTACGTACTCGAGGCCGCAAAAGCCCTTGACGCCGCCAACGCCAGCGGCGATGCGCAAAAAATTCACGCCGCCGCGAAGGCGCTTGAGGCCATCGTTCGCGGGCAAGTGCCGGTTGCCGTGGCCGCCGCTGCGCCGGCAGAAGCGGTCGCTACAGCTGAAGCTGCCCCGGTTTCTGGTGAAAATCAGCCTGAAACCGACGAAGCACCTGCACAGGCAGCTACTGAAACCCTGGCCGAGCAGGCGCCCGTAGCGGCTGAGGCGGCTGAAGCCGAAGCGCCTGAAGCTCCCGAGTCCGCACCCGCACCCAAACCCGCCGCCAAGCCCGTCGTGGCCATGCGTGGCGACGACCGCCCTGGCATGAGAAAAGCCGAACCTGCACCCGCCGGCCGTGGCGGAAAATTTGGCGATCGCAAAGACGCACGTCCAGGCAGTAAACCCGGTGGTCCGCGTTCCAGTACCGACAACAAGTTTGAACCCTACCGGGCTGAGCGGGAAAATCGCGGCGAACGCTTCAGCGAGCGCCCGGCTTTTGAAGACCGTGGCCCGCGTCTGGGTGACGCCGCCTTCCGCGCGCAACGCGACGCCTTTGAAAGCGCCAACCAGGCCCTGAAAAAGCTCGCCATGCAAGCGCACGGCGAAGTGCTGACGCACCTGCTGACCGCCTGGGAAAAGCGCGACCCGGCCCAGTTGCCAGGCGCGCAAGAGTTGGGCAAGCTGGTTTCGCCCGCAGTGCGCAGCAGCTGGGCTCAGGCGCTCAGCGCACCGGCTGGCAAGGCTGTGCCAGAAGCCCTGCTGCGCCTGGAAATGGCCGCCGAGCTGCCCACGCCAGCCGAGCACATCAGCGCCCGCCGCATGCTGCAACTGCAATTGCTGACCAAGCGCAACGCACCCACACCGGCCGAAACTTGGGGTGAAGATGCCGCCAAGGTGCTGGCGGGCGAGTTTGACGCCGGCAACGCCAGGCGTGTGCAGAACGTGCTGAAAGTGCTGCTCAAACGATAACGTCCGCAGCCCTGACGAAGTGCTAGTGTGGTGTTGCACGCTATCCGGTACATAAAACCGCGTCTTTTTGTCCATGGCGGCGTTGCAAATCCGCGCAATAGCGGAGCTATTGCTGTGGTTTGCGCCTTGCCCTGAACAAAAAACCATCGGTTTTATTTGTACGGTCAAGCATGCAACACCACACTAGCGCAGGAGCGTCAGCAGTCCTTGGGCGAGGAAATTCTCAACAGCATCAGCCACGGCGTTCACGCTTGGCGTGCTGCGCGGACCTTGGGGCTGGACCTTGTTGGATTGGTCTGGGCCCTAAGCGTGCATGTCCGTGGCGTCACGGCCGATTCCGCGGTAGCCGGTGAAGCGCCCGGACGCGTCGAAAATCGGCACGCCGCTGATGCTCAGGCAACGGAGCTGTCCGTTGCGGTCAAGCCGGATGCTTTTAAAGTCGCGGAAAACCTCGTGCCGTTCGAGTTGGGCCTTGTGGGCCGCCCAGACGCTCTCGTCCATGTTCACATGGTCCAGTTCCCAGGGCGTCTTGCCGATAGCGGCACCGGTAATGGCCGCCACATGGGCCGCTTCGTCTGAAGTCTGGACGAAGCGGAAGTTTTCATCCTGTTCCCAGAACCAGTCGGACGACAACGCGGTGAGTGCGCGGAAATGTTCTTCGCTCTCCCTCAAAATCCGATCAGCCTGCTTGCGCTCGGTGATGTCCTGGATCTGCGAGATGAAGTGAAGCGGCCTGCGGTCGGCGTCGCGCACCAGGGAGCAACTGAGATAAACCCAGACAATGCGACCTGACTGGTGGATGTAGCGCTTTTCCCACTGGTAGGCTTCAATCTCGCCGGCCAGAGCCCTGTTGCTCTGCAGCACATCCCATTCGAGGTCGTCAGGATGGGTGATCTCCTGGACGGTGCGCGCCAGCAGTTCGGCCTCGGAGTACCCCAGCATCCGGCAAAAAGCGCTGTTGACCCTGAGCCGGCGCTTGTCGATGGCAAGCAGTGTCATCCCGATCGCAGCATGCTCAAACGCAGTGCGGAACTGCTCGTCGCCGACCTTGAAAGCGTCGTTGTCACTGCTCAGGGGCAAGCCCGCGATGGCGCCAGTGGGCGCATCTGCGGCGTTGCCTTGTTCGCTTTTCAGCGTGAAGTAAAAGCTGCTGCCTTTACTGACCGATGACTGGGCCCAGATACTGCCGCCGTGCCGGGCGATGATGCGCTTGACGGTGGCCAGGCCAATCCCGCTGCCGGCAAACTCTTCCGGCGAATGCAGGCGCTGGAAGGTGCCGAAGAGCTTGTCCGCATACGCCATGTCAAACCCGGCGCCATTGTCCCGGACAAAATACACAGGCTGCCCGTCGGCGCCGGTTTCTTTGCCGACTGAGATTTTGGCAATGGATTTTTTCGAGGTGAACTTCCAGGCATTGGCGATCAGGTTCTCCAGGACCTGGCGTAACAGCGAACGGTCCGCCCGTACCAGCAGATCAGGCTCGACTGTCGTTTGCACCACGCGTCCGGCGTCGTTTTTCGCGCATTGCCTGATGACTTTGGCGGCCTCTGCGCTCATGTCCACGTTCTCCCGGTTGAGGCTGGTGCGCGACAGCTGGGCCAGGGAAAGCAGTCCGTCAGTGAGCTCGTCCATGCGCCGCACCCCGTTTCGTATCCGGCCCAGGTAGTGATGGGCACGCTCCCCGGATTCGGATGGCACCGCTTTTTGCAGCAAGGCGCAGTAGCCGTCGATGGCGATCAGCGGAGAGCGCAGATCGTGCGCCACTGAATACGAAAACGCTTCGAGCTCCTTGTTGGCCGCTTCAAGCTGGGCCGTCCTGCGGGAAACCCGGTTTTCCAGGTTGACATTGAGACTGACAATTTCCATCTTGGCACGTTTACGCTGGGTGATGTCGGTGATGGTGCTGACGAAGCCGGACGGAGCGCTGCTTGGGCCCTCAAACAGGGGCTGTAAGTTGATCAGCAGCCACAAAACGCTGCCGTCAGGCTTGCGGTAGCAGACCACGACGTTTGACTGGGGTAGACCGGTGCGCTTGGCGATGACGCTGGGCCGGCCCTCCTCAGGCATCAGCGAGCCGTCTTCGTGCAGCAGCTGCCACTCCGGCGCGATCGAAGTTTGCCCCTTCATCTGGGCCAGGGTCTTGCCGAGGATGCGTTCGGCACTGGCATTGCAGTCGACGATTCGCCCGTCTGCGTTGCGCAGCACGACGCCTTCGGCCAGCGCGGCCACGACGGTGCGAAAGCGCGCTTCGCTCGCCCGAAGCGCCGTCTCGGTCTGTTTGCGCGCGGTGATGTCGGTGCCTACGCCGCGATAACCGATGAACTTGCCATTGGCGTCGACGATGGGCTCCCCGCTGATGCAGAAGACAAGCACCTTGCCGTCCTTGTCTTCGCGCTCATACTCGAAATTACGGAAAGTCTCGTGCCTTTCGAGTTGGGCGCGATGAAGCGGCCAGGCCGCCTGGTTGCGGGAGGTGTCATTGCTCTCCCACCGGGTCTTGCCCAAGTAGTCACCAATGATGCTCTTGACCTGACTCGTTGCGCCACCGGACAGCATGGTGAAGCGAAATTGTTCGTCGAGTTCCCAGTACCAGTCAGCAGAAAGGTGGGTCAGGCTGCGAAAGCGCGCCTCGCTGTGGCGCAAGCAGACATCGGCGGCCAGACGCTCGGTGATGTCTTCGGCGGTGATCAGAATATGGGTCACCGCACCACTGGCATCTTTCAGCGGGAGCTTGCGCGCGTGGATGCGGATGACACCGCGATTTTTTGACTGGACAGTGCGGTCGGGAAAGTCCTGCATGACGCCGGTAGCGGCCAGTTCGAGGTCGGAGGCGTGCATGCTGTCTGCGTCCGCTTTCGGCCAGAGATCGTGCACGGTGCGGCCCATCGCCTCTTCGCGCGTCAGCCCATACAGCGCCTCGCAGGCCTTGTTCCACGTGACCACCCGGTGTCCGTCCTGCACCGACCTCAGATGAAAAGCAATCGGGATGTTGTCGACAATGTCATTCAGGAACCGGGAAGAATGCCGCTGGGCTTCTTCCGGGCGCTTGTTCGCGCTGATGTCGCGCTTTTGTTCGGCCAGTTCCAGCTTCAGGCCTTCATTGGCGCTGGCCAGTTCAAGCATTTGGGCTTTCAGGCGCTGGTTGGCCTGAATCAGTTCCTCGTCCCGCTTCATCATGGAGCCTCGACGGTGTCAGCTGAACAAGGTCGGTACTGTTGGGGCGCGAGCAGCAGGCCATGCCGGACGGCCGTCAATGGGCCAAAGGGTCTGTGCTTCATACGCCGTCCGGGTCTTTCTTTACAAGGGGTTGTGCGTGCAATGCAGCAGATCGTTCGGAGTCGGCGATGCCGCAGCAAGAGGATTGAGCTACCGTTCTGGCGGCAGGACATCGGGGATAAACCCTGAGTCGTCTATGGCAAGCGCCGATAGCACCGCAGGTGATCACGGATTTTATTGAATATGTAGGTACAAAGTATGCAAATTAAGTTGATTTATTGATGCTTATGGGGATTTCTCATATATATCCGCTTGGTGTGTGATCTAAATCACTAAAAAAAAGTTTGGCAATATTGTTGGGGTCGGTCACAGAAGCTGTGCCCGGGTATTCCCATATCCGGGCGGGCGAAGACCGGCTTTGCAGTGAAAGCTTGGTGCTATAAATTCAATAGCTGCTTTTTCCCGTCCTGATTGGGCTGGAGCCTGATTTTTCTTGAAAAATGGGGCGCGCGCTTTCGTCAGTCGGGGCCAGCATGGAAAGTGGCCGGGCCTGCAAGATTCTGTGCATTCATTGCCAGCCGAATCGGCGAATGTAATAGCGCTTCATCCGCGTCGTCAGCACCACATAGCTCAGCAAGATAGCAGTCAGCCAGGCGAAATAAGGCAGCGGCAGCGCCTGCAGTTTGAAGTAGCTGGCAAGCGGGCCCATTGGCAGGAAGATGCCTGCGGCCATGATGAACAGCGTCATGGCCATCAGGGGCCAGGCGGCGCGGCTCTGGATGAAGGGGGTTCTGGGCGTGCGAATCATGTGCACGATCAACGTTTGCGTGAGCAGGCCCACGACGAACCAGCCGGACTGGAACAGGGCTTGATTCTCCACTGAATTGGCTTTGAACACGTACCACATCACCACGAAAGCCGTGACGTCAAAAATCGAGCTGATCGGCCCGAAGAAGATCATGAAGCGCCGGATGTCGTCGGGATTCCAGCTCAAAGGTTTTTTAACCAGCTCGGCGTCCACCTTGTCGAAGGGAATGGCGATTTGCGAGACGTCGTACAGCAGGTTTTGAACCAGCAGCTGCAGGGGCAGCATCGGCAGGAAGGGCAGAAACACGCTGGCGATCAGCACCGAGAACACGTTGCCGAAGTTCGAGCTGGCCGTCATGCGGATGTATTTCAGCATGTTGTTGAACGTTTTTCGACCTTCAATGACGCCTTGTTCCAGCACCATCAGGCCAACCTGGCGGCACACCTGGGACGTCACCAGCTCGTTGTCGCCGGTCAGCACTTTGACCGTGATGCCGCTCTCGGCCAGGGCTTTGAGCGCCGGGGCCGTGGACTCCTTGGGCGGGTCGAGAAAAGCGATGTAGCCCATCAGCGTCAGCTCAGACTCGTCGGCCACCGAATAGACCACCTGGCTGGGCGGAATCTCTTTCATGGCCACGGCCACCACGCGCAAGCCGTCTTCGTTCAGATCACGCGTGATGCCAAGCACCCGTTCCAGCATGGCGCGGTCCAGCAGGTTTTTCAGGCCGGTCTTGTCGGTGCACAGCACATTCATGGCGCCGAAATTCTGGATCGCATCGAGGCGCTTGACGATGACCTTTTTTCGTGACAATAAAACCGCCCCCTTGGCCAGGGTGGAGGTCACGATCATGGGCAGCATTTCAGGCGTCAGCCCGACCGCCACGGACAGCGCGAACAGGAAAGCTTCGCTCCAGTTGCCTTTGGTAAAGCCATTGATCAGCAACACCAGCGGCACCATGACAAAGGCAAAACGGATCAGCAGCCAGCTGACCTTGTTGACACCCGCCTGGAAGGCGTTGGCCTCTTGCGTGCTGGCTGTGACCCGCGTCGCCACGGCGCACAAAATAGGTGTGCTTGCCTGTGGCCAACACCAGTGCCGTGGCGGAGCCGGACACCACATTGGTGCCCATGAACACCAGGTTGACCCTCTCCAGCGCACCTTCGCCCGTGCCATGCCGGCCTGTGACATCGGGAAATTTCTCCACCGGCAGGGATTCACCGGTCATGGCGCGGCCCGCCGGCGCTGGCAGAGGCGTCGCGGCGGATCACGGTAGCCTTGTTGCAGACCAGCTCTTTCAGTCCCTGGGCGGCCTGGTGGGAGCGCCGCTCCTGGACAAAGCGAATCAGGGTGGACAGCCCCACCATGCTGCCAATGACCATCGCCGCCTTGATGTCTTCGGTGAACCAGGACACGACGGCCAATACCGTCAGCAGCAGGTTGAACGGATTCTTGTAGCTCAGCCACAGGTGCCAGCGCGGCCGCAATGTCGTCGTTCGCATCGCCCACCAACTTGAGGGAAGGCTGGTCTGGAAACGCCCCCGACGAGCGCTCTGTCGACAAGGACTCGAAAATCGCCCGGCGCCGAAAGTGATGACTGGTGTGGCGTGACTTGAGGAAGACGCCAAACCGGTGGGCGAAGAAATTCATGGATGATTTTTTGAATCTGTTCCATGGCCCGAGTGGCCTGCCGGGCATGGCAAACGTCGGCTGCTGATGGGCTGCAGTGTTTAATTCACTATTAAATAAATAGCGGCTTGTGCCCGTACTTATTTGGTTGTAGGCCTATTTCCCTTGAAAAATTGGTCGAACAGGGTGGTCAGGGCTGCAAAGT
Source organism: Polaromonas sp. (assembly GCF_030682935.1). Lineage (GTDB taxonomy): Bacteria > Pseudomonadota > Gammaproteobacteria > Burkholderiales > Burkholderiaceae_C > Polaromonas. Next base: position 26,679 of record NZ_JAUXNA010000277.1, on the reverse strand, counting down.
CCTGCGTGAAGCGATCGCGCTGGACGAAGTAGCCTTCACAGGCCACCGCAAAAAATTCAGCCGGGGCCGTGGCGCCGTAGCTGTCCAGCCAGGGCTGTTGGCCACCGAAGCGTTTGGCCATGGCGACTTGCTCACAAAAGCTGTCGTAGGCGGGTTGCATCACCGCGTGCCAGGCGGTGTGGGCTGCGCGCGAGGGCAGGGGCGGGCAGCCATCGGCCAGGCCATCACGCATGTCGATTTTGTGGACGAACTCGTGAATCACCACGTTGTGCCCTTGCTCTGCCAGGTCGCCTGCTGCCGCCACGTCTTGCCAGCTCAGGGTGACCGGGCCGCGTTCCATGGCTTCGCCCAGCAAGGCTTCGCTGTAGTAGTGCACCACGCCCGCCTGGTCGGTGGTTTGGCGCCGCGCGAGCATGGCACCGGGGTGGACCACGATGCCCTTGAAGTCGTCATACCAGCGCAGGCCCAGGTGCAGCACGGGCAGGCAGGCTTGCGCTGCAATGGCGACCGCCATCTCGTCTGTGACGATGAGCCCGTGCGCGCCACTGAATTCCTTGTGCGCCAGAAACCGGCTGACCAGCGCGCGCAGACGAATGTGGTCGGCCACCGGGCGTCGGGCCAGAAAAGGGTAGCGCAGCAGGGTGCTGTGCCACAGGGCCTCGGGAATGCCGGGGGGGCCGTTGCCGCGGCCTAACAGGGACTGCAACCAGTTCAGCATGGGGTGGAAACTTATGGGTGAAGGGTTGACGCGACGGGGCTGAGCAGGTGAATGCGCATCAAGCCGTTGCTGCGCAGGCGCAACACTTCGGTGCGCAACACGGGCGCTTCGGCATCCCAGTCGCTGAGAACGACGCGCACAAAGCCCTGGCCCAGGTCGTGCAACGCCGGTTTGTGGGTGTGGCCGTGAATCAGGGTGCGCGCCTTGGCGGCCTGCAACCACTGGCGGGCGGCGTCAGCGTCCACGTCGGCGTAGTCGGCGCCCGATTGTTTGCGCGCCTCACTTTGCTGCCGCAGTCCGCGCGCAATGGCCTGGCGCTCGGCCAGTGGTTTTGCCAGGAAGGCGCTTTGCCAGTCGGGGCTGCGCACTTGCCGGCGAAACCGCAGGTAGTCCACGTCGCCCAGGCACAACGCGTCGCCATGCGACAGCAGCCAGCGCTGGCCTTCAAACACCAGCACGGTGGGGTCGCTCAGCAGGGTGGTGTGGCACAAATCCATCAAGCGCTGGCCGACCAGAAAGTCGCGGTTGCCGTGCATGAAATACAGCGCCATCCGGCTCGCGGCCTGACCCAGCACGCGGGCGCAGCGGTCTTCAAACCGGGCGTTGGGCAGCAGCGCCGCAGCGCTTACGGCGGTGTCGCTGACGGCGTCGTCGCCGACCCAGACTTCAAACAGGTCGCCCAAAATAAACACGGCATCTGCCGGGGTGCTTTCGAGGTAGTGCCGCCAGGCCGTGAAGGTGTCTGGCGCATCATCACTCAGGTGCAGGTCTGAAATGAAATCGACCGTGCGCCAGGATGGCGGCGCGTGAAGCTCCGCCATCCTGGGCACGGTCGAGGTGTTCATCGGGGACTCAGTCAAGCGCAGTCCGAATGAAAAATCAGGCCAGCGCGACGGCTTTTTCGATGATCACGTCGTCCATGGGCACGTCATCATGAAAGCCTTTGCGGCCGGTTTTGACGACCTTGATCTTGTCAACAACGTCTTTGCCTTCCACCACTTTGCCAAACACCGCATAGCCCCAGCCCGAAGCGTTCGGTCCGGTGTGGTTCAGGAAAGCGTTGTCTGACACGTTGATGAAAAACTGTGAACTTGCCGAGTGCGGTGCATTGGTGCGGGCCATGGCGACGGTGTAGTTGTCGTTTTTCAGGCCATTGTTGGCTTCGTTTTCGATCTCGCCGTCGGTGGGTTTTTGCTTCATGCCGACTTCAAAACCGCCACCCTGCACCATGAAGCCGGGGATCACGCGGTGAAACACGGTGTTGGTGTAGTGGCCTTTGTTGACGTAGCTCAGGAAGTTGGCGACGCTCTTGGGCGCTTTGTCGGCGTCGAGTTCCAGCGTGATGACGCCGTAGTTGGCGATATGGAGTTCTACTTTCGGGTTGGTCATAAGTGTCCTGAATCAGTTGACGAGGGTTGCAGATTTGATGACGACGGGCGTCTTGGGGACGTCCGAGGGAAAGGGGCCGCCAGCGCCGGTCGGCACGGTCTTGATCTTGTTGACCACGTCCATGCCGATGACGACCTTGCCGAACACGGTATAACCAGGCGCCTGGGTTGATGGGTTCAGAAAATCATTGTCTTTCACATTGATGAAAAACTGCGAAGAGGCGGAATTGGGGTCGTTGGTGCGGGCCATGGCGAGTGTCGCGACGATGTTTTTGGGCCCGCCTTTGGCCAGCGCTTCACGGCCTTCGTGCACCACGGGTGCGCGGGTTTTTTTCTCGGCGTACGCACTGTCGTAGCCGCCGCCCTGCACCATGAAGTTGTTGATGACGCGGTGAAAAATCGTGCCGTCGTAGTGCTTGTCTTTGACGTATTGCAGGAAGTTTTCGACGGTTTTTGGGGCCTTGTCGGGGTAGACTTCGACCACAAAATCACCTTCGCTGGTGATGAACTTCACTTTGGGTGCGCCTTGGGCCAGGGCCTGGCCTGTCAGGCACGCCAGCGTGCCGGCAGCGGTGGCGGTCAGCAGTGCGCGGCGCAGCGCCCGGAAAGCGCCGAATGTAGCAAATACCATTAGAGGGTTCCTTCAAAAAATATTTTCCACTGGCTGCCCTGGCGGATCCAGTACTGGCGTTTGGTGCGGCCGGTCGTGGCGCCCTTGGCCAGTTCGCCAAAGGTTACCACCATGGTGTCACTGCTGTCGGTCCAGCGCAGGTAAGACACATCCTTGAGCCGGATGTCGCGTCCGCCCAGTTGCTTGAGTTCGGCTTGCAGGGCAGGCGTCCATTCGGCCATCGTTTTGCCGTAGCTGGTGAAGTCTGGTGCGTACCAGGACTTGAGTTTAGCCATGTCGCCGCTGGACTTGGCGAGGTGCCATCCCTGCAGCACGTCTTCAAACGACTTGATGTCAGCCTTCAGGGTGTGCGGCGCCACCCATTGCAGGCTTTGCGCAATCACGACCGGCGTATGGCGGATTTCGACCGTCCTGATCAGGCGCTGCAGATCCGGATTGGCCAGCACGACGCAGCCATCACTGGCCAGCGGCGCGCGCGAATACTGCTCCGGCGGCGAGCCATGCAACCAGATGCCGCTGCCGGTTTTGCCGCGTTTGACGTCGAGCTGGTTGGGGTAATTGATGGGCAGGGCGCCCGCGCCGTAAAAGTCGCGCAGCGATTTGGGATCGAGGTTGCTGGTAACGAAGTACACGCCCAGCGGTGTGCGCTGGTCTCCTTCCACGAATTTTTCAGTGCCCAGCTTGCCAACCGATATGTAATAGTCGGCCAGCAGTGTCAGGCCTGCCGTGGTGTTCCCGAACAGATACAGGCGTGAGCGTGAGGTGTCGATGGCAATCGCGTGTTTGCTCGTTGGCGAGAGCGCCAGAAACTGGGACGGCACCATGCCCGGTGCCGGGCGCTCGCGCAGGGCGCGCAGGCGCAGCAGCGACTCCTGCCGCAGTTCGGCCAACGGCAGTGCTGCGGCCCTGGCGCTGGTGTCGGGTACGTCCCCCAGCGCGTTGACCGGGCGGGTGCGGCTGGCCAGCAAATCGCCATACAGCAACTGGGCCAGCTGGAAGTTGGGATGGTCCCGGACCAGGCCTTCTGCCTTGTGCAGGGCCTCGCGGGTGCTGGCTTGGCCGACGAGTTTGTAAATCTCAATCAGCCGGGCTTCGGCCTCGCCTTCGCGCTTGGCGGATGCGCGACTTGCCCGGGACGGCACGACCGACTGCTTTTTGGCCGCTGGCGCGTTGGCAGGGGGGCGGGCCATGCTTTCGGCGCGCGCAGGGGACGCCGAAAGCGCCAGGTAGGGCGCGATCAAAAATAGCGCTACGAGCGCCCTTTTCATGCGGACTTCGAAAGGCAATGGCTTGCTTTGAAAATGCTGCGAGGGACCGGCAAGGTCGAAGAGGGTTGATCCGGTTCGCCGTTGCGCATTAACTGCCCGTGGATTCCCTTGCGATCACCCAGCGCTCGCCGACCTTGGTCAACTCGAGAGTCTTGCGGCTTGACAGGTTCAGGGTGCCCGTGCTGTAGTCTTGCCTGAATTTGGCGGTGGCCTTGCTGCCCTGGAGGGTAATCGACAGGTCGGACAGCTTCACGCTGATGGTTGATTTACCCGCAATTCGTGCACGGCGATCATTTTCCCAAGCTTTGCGTGACTGCTTGCCCGGGGTTTCAAAATTCGGGCCATAGCTGGACAGGTAGGTGTTCATGTCTTGGCTGGCCCAGGCGTCAGCCCAGGCGCGCACGGCCGTCTCTACGTCTTTTTCGGTGCCAGCCGTGGCTGGGCTGGCGGGGGCGGGCGCTGCATCGGCAGTTTTGGCGGCTGGCGCATCGGCAACTGCGGGAGGTGCCGCAGGCACGGGTTTGGCAACCACCGGTGCTGGCGCGGGTTTCGCGGGCACGACAGGCGCTGGGACCGGGGCAGGTTTGGCCGCAGACGCAGGGGCGGGCGGTGTGGCTGCGGCAGCAGGCTTTTGCGGGGCTTTGCTGTCGGCTGAGAACAAGGTACGGATCAAGGCAAGTTTGGGCTGTACGGCCGCGTTTCCGCCGTCAAGCTGCAGCGCTTTGCTGTAGGCCTGGCTGGCGAGCCGGGCGTAGACGTCGCCGAGGTTTTCGTGGGCGGTGGCGTAGCTGGGGTTGGTGCGGATCGCCATCTCAAGTGCAGCCCTGGCCTTGTCGAATTGGCTTTGGCCGGCGTACAGCACGGCCAGGTTGTTGTAGGGCTCGGGCAGCTCGGGGTAGTCTTCGGTGATCTTGGTGAAGGTGGCAACGGCTTCGCTGGCCTTGCCGGTTTCGGTCTGGATCACACCCTTGAGAAAACGCATTTGCGGGTCGCGAGGTTTGCTCGCCAGGTACTGCTCGGCCTTGGCCAGTGCGTCAGGGTATTGGTTGGAACGCATCAGGCGGCTGACATCGGCGTAGTCATCGGCATAGGCGGCGGACACCGACAGCGTGGCGGCCAGGAGCAGCGTGCGCAAGGCCGCCGACAAGGGGGCGCGTAAAAAAAATGCTGGCGTGGGCATAAGAACTCTCGCTGTTGTTGGGGCGCCGTTTTGACGAATTTTGGCTGTCGTCGGCGCGGAAAGTCACTACAAAACCCCCCGCTTGCCAAGCGTCTGCGGGTGAAGCGGCACGCTGTGACATCGGCTAAATATCCGCCAGATTGTAGCTGAGGGGGTATAGTTCAACGGCGCCAGAATATTGTGCTTTCCGTTTTTATTGCACGCGCTTGCGCATCCGCTTTACCGCTCCTGCCGAACAAGCAACGCCCGTGAGATAGAGTTTTCCTTCCCCCATTTCTGACTGATTGACGGATTGCCCGATTGACGTCAGTCCTCGCACACAGACCTTTCATGAGCCTTCGCATTTACAACACGCTGTCGCGTGACGTAGAAGATTTTTCCCCCCTGATTCCCGGCCATGCCCGCATGTATGTGTGCGGCATGACGGTGTACGACCTTTGTCATTTGGGCCATGCGCGGGCCATGGTGGCTTTTGATGTGGTCCAGCGCTGGCTCAAGTTGAGCGGCTTACAGGTCACTTATGTGCGCAACGTGACCGATATTGACGACAAAATCATCAAGCGCGCGCTTGAAAACGGCGAGACCATTCGCGCGCTGACCGATCGCATGGTCGATGCCCTGCACCAGGATGCCGATGCGCTGGGCATTGAGCGCCCGACCCATGAGCCGCGCGCCACCGATTTCGTGCCGCAAATGCTCAGCCTGATTGGCACGCTGGAGAAAAAAGGCCTGGCCTACCAGTCCCAAGGCGGGCAGAACAAGGGCGACGTGAACTACGCCGTGCGCAAGTTTGCGGGCTACGGCAAGCTGTCTGGCAAGTCGCTCGACGAGTTGCGCGCCGGCGAGCGGGTGGAGGTGCTGGAGGGCAAGGACGATCCGCTGGACTTTGTTTTGTGGAAAAGCGCCAAGCCCGGCGAGCCGGCCGACGCCCAGTGGGACAGCCCCTACGGGCGGGGCCGGCCCGGCTGGCATATTGAATGCTCAGCCATGGCGTGCCAGTTGCTGGGCGAGTCGTTTGACATTCATGGTGGCGGCGCCGACCTGCAGTTTCCGCACCACGAGAACGAGATCGCCCAGTCGGAAGGTGCCCATGGCAAGCCGCTGGCCAGCATCTGGATGCACAACGGTTTTGTCCGTGTGGACAACGAAAAGATGTCCAAGTCGCTGGGCAACTTTTTCACCATCCGCGAAATTTTGGCCAGGTACGATGCGGAAACGGTGCGCTTTTTCATCATCCGCGCGCACTACCGCAGCCCGCTGAACTACAGCGATGCCCATCTGGACGACGCCCGCAATTCCCTCAAGCGCTTGTACACCGCACTCGACCTCGTCACGCCGGCCGCAGTCATGATTGACTGGGCGGCGCCTTCGCTTGACGCTTATACGGCCCGCTTCAAGTCGGCGATGGACGAAGACTTTGGCACACCCGAGGCGGTTGCCGTGCTGTATGAGTTGGCCAGTGAGGTCAACAAGACCCGTTCAGCCGAACTGGCAGGACTGCTCAAGGCCCTGGGCGCCTGCCTGGGTTTACTGCAAGGTGAACCTGCGCGCTACCTCCAAGCCGGTGCCGGGCTGGACGACGACAGTATCCAGGTGCTGATTGCCGAGCGCGCCGACGCCAAAAGGGCCAAGGACTTTGCGGCGGCAGACCGCATCCGGAGCAACTTGCTGGACAAGGGCATTGTGCTGAAAGACTCGCCCGCAGGCACCACTTGGGAGGTGCAGACGTGAAATATTCAAGCTATTTTGGCCTCCAGCCCCTACAGGACGGGCGCAATAAGCTATGAAAAAGATAGTGAAGGGCAGCGTGGGGGGCACCGAGCTGATCGAGGCGGCCGAATGCCTGGAAACCGCCATCATTGCGCCTGCGTATTGGGCTGACGCCCGCAAGCATCTGGTCAAAAAAGACCGGGTCATGAAGCGGCTCATTCCGCAGCTGGGTGACACCTGCCTGCAAGCACGCAGCGACGCCTTCAGCACGCTGGCGCGCAGCATTGTGGGGCAACAGATCTCGGTCAAGGCGGCCCAGACGGTCTGGCACCGCTTTGCCGCGCTGCCAAGGGAAATGACGCCTGCCCATGTGCTCAGGCTCAAGGTGGACGACATGCGGGCCGCAGGGCTGAGTGCGCGCAAGGTCGAGTATCTGGTCGATTTGTCAATTCACTTTGATGCGGGTACGGTCCACGTCAAAGACTGGCAGTCCATGGACGACGACGCCATCATTGCCGAGCTGGTGGCCATCCGCGGCATTGGCCGCTGGACCGCAGAGATGTTTTTGATTTTTTACCTGACGCGTCCCAACGTCTTGCCGCTGGATGACGTGGGCCTGATCAACGGTATCAGCCAGAACTATTTTTCAGGCGAATCCGTCAGCCGCAGCGACGCGCGGGAAGTCGCGGCCGCCTGGGCGCCTTACTGCAGTGTGGCGACTTGGTATATTTGGCGCTCTCTGGATCCCGTGCAGGTTCTGGGCAAAGAGCCGACCACTGGGCAGATTAAAGTTCAAGAAGCTTGAGGAGCAGACCATGGCAAAAAAAACATTCCTCGATTTCGAGCAGCCGATTGCGGAGCTTGAAGGAAAAATTGAAGAATTGCGTTACGTGCAAACCGAGTCAGCGGTCGATATTTCGGAAGAAATCGACCAGCTGGCCAAAAAGAGCCAGCAACTCACCAAAGACATTTACAGCGTCCTGACGCCGTGGCAGATCACCAAGATCGCGCGCCACGCGGAGCGGCCCTATACGCTGGACTATGTCAAGGAAATCTTCACTGATTTTGTGGAGTTGCACGGCGACCGGCATTTTGCCGACGACCTGAGCATTGTGGGCGGCCTGGCCCGCTTTAACGGCACGGCCTGCATGGTGCTGGGCCACCAGAAAGGGCGCGACACCAAGGAGCGCGGCCTGCGCAATTTCGGCATGAGCAAGCCCGAGGGCTACCGCAAGGCTTTGCGGCTCATGAAAACGGCTGAAAAGTTCGGATTGCCTGTTTTTACGTTTGTCGATACGCCCGGCGCTTACCCGGGCATTGAAGCTGAAGAGCGTGGCCAGTCCGAAGCCATTGGCCGCAACATTTTTGAAATGGCGCAACTCGAAGTGCCCATCATCACCACCATCATCGGTGAAGGCGGCTCCGGCGGCGCGCTGGCCATTTCAGTCGGCGACCAGGTGGTGATGCTGCAGTATTCGATTTATTCGGTCATCAGCCCGGAAGGCTGCGCGTCCATCCTCTGGAAAACTTCGGAAAAGGCCCAGCTTGCCGCCGAAGCGCTGGGCATCACGGCGCACCGGCTCAAGGCCCTGGGCGTGATCGACAAGATCGTCAATGAGCCGGTGGGCGGCGCGCACCGCGACCCCAAGCAAATGGCGGCCTTCCTGAAACGGGCGCTCAACGACGCGTTTCGGCAGGTCAGCGATTTGAAGGTCAAGGAATTGCTCGACCGTCGCTACGAACGTCTGCAAAGCTATGGCCGCTTCACGGACACCAAAGCCGACATCAGCAAGTAAGCCCTCGGCGCAGGGGCTGGGTGCCACCCATCCCACGCCATTGAACCCGGCGTTGGCGGGCCTGACGTCCTCCGCTCTTTCTGCTGCGTCGCCGTGGGGGGTGGCCTACAGCGGCGGCGCTGATTCCACGGCTTTGCTGCTGGCGGCTGCGCAGTGCTGGCCCGGCCAGGTGCACGCCATTCACATTCACCACGGGCTTCAGGCTGCAGCTGACGACTTTGTGCGCGTCTGCCAGTCGGTGTGCGCGGGTTTGTCGGTGCCGCTGCACGTGGTCCATGTGGATGCTGGCCATGTGCCAGGCGAGAGTCCTGAAGACGCCGCGCGCCGGGCCCGCTATGCGGCACTGGCCGCTGCGGCCAAGCGGCATGGGCTGGCGGGGGTGCTGCTGGGTCAGCATGCCGACGACCAGGTTGAAACCCTGCTGCTGGCGCTCAGCCGGGGTGCCGGTTTGCCGGGTCTCGCGTCCATGGCGGCGCAGTTTGAGCGCCATGGGGTCGTGTTTTACCGCCCGCTGCTGCAAACCCCGGCGGCAAGTTTGCGCGAATGGGTGGTCGCCCGGCAAATTCCTTTCCTTGATGACCCGAGCAACACCGACGAGCGCTATACCCGCAACCGCATCCGGGCGCGTTTGCTGCCTGCGCTGGCCGATGCGTTTCCGCAGTTTCGCAACACCTTTGCACGCAGTGCACGGCATGCCGCGCAGGCGCAGGTGTTGCTGCTTGAAATCGCCAGCCAGGACCTGATTGCGGTAGGCGCGCCGCCCGCCATTGCGGCTTTGCAGGCGCTGTCGCCACCGCGCCAGGCCAACGTGCTGCGCCACTGGCTGCTGCAGTATCGGGCCACGCCCAGTGCCGCGCAGTTGGCCCAGTTGCTGGTGCAAGTGGCCGCCTGCACGACCCGCGGGCACCAGATTCACCTCAAGGTGGCCAGCGGCCATGTGACGCGGCGAGGGGCCGTGTTGCACTATCTTCCCGAAGTGGGCAAGGGTGGGCTGACGGGGCCTCCGGTCAGGCGTCCCTCGTTATAATTTAAGGCTTTGCCGGCAGTCATGGGCCTACCAAGCATCGACACCTCGACGCTTGGGGCCGCCAGTTACTGCAAAAAAGGGCAAAGTTCGCAACCAACTTCTTGATTGACATCCTGCAATGGCTTTGATCGTTCATAAATACGGCGGTACATCGATGGGCTCGCCCGAGCGCATCCGCAATGTCGCCAAGCGCGTCGCCAAGTGGGCGCGGGCCGGCCACCAGATGGTCGTCGTTCCCAGCGCCATGAGTGGCGAAACCAACCGCCTGCTGGGCCTGGCCAAAGAGCTGGCGCCCACCAAACCCGATGACGCTTATGGCCGCGAGCTGGACGCGCTGGCGGCCACCGGCGAGCAGGCCTCCAGCGCCTTGCTGGCCATCGCGCTGCAGGCTGAAGGCATGCCGGCCGTGAGTTACGCTGGCTGGCAAGTCACCATCAAAACCAACAACGCCTACACCAAGGCCCGCATCGAGTCGATTGACGACGAACGGGTGCGCGCCGATCTGGATGCCGGCAAGGTCGTGATCATCACCGGCTTCCAGGGCATGGACGACGGCGGCAACGTCACCACCCTGGGCCGGGGCGGCTCGGACACCTCGGCGGTGGCGATTGCGGCCGCACTGAAGGCCCATGAATGCCTGATCTACACCGATGTGGATGGCGTCTACACCACCGACCCGCGCGTGGTGCCCGAAGCGCGCCGCCTGAAAACCGTGAGCTTTGAAGAGATGCTGGAGATGGCCTCCATGGGGTCCAAGGTGCTGCAGATTCGCTCGGTCGAATTTGCCGGCAAGTACAAGGTGCCGCTGCGCGTGCTGTCCAGTTTCACCGACTGGAATATTGACATCAACGAAGAAGCCAAATCAGGCACTTTGATCAGTTTTGAGGAAGACGAAAACATGGAACAAGCCATCGTATCGGGCATCGCATTCAACCGCGACGAAGCCAAAATTTCCGTACTCGGCGTGCCAGACACCCCGGGCATTGCGTACCAGATTCTGGGCGCCGTGGCCGACGCCAACATCGAAGTCGATGTGATCATCCAGAACATCAGCAAAGACGGCAAGACCGACTTCAGCTTTACCGTGCACCGCAACGACTATGCCAAGGTCATGGACCTGCTCAATACGAAGGTCTTGCCCGCTCTCGGCGCGCAGGAAGTTGTCGGCGATGCGAAGATTTGCAAGGTCAGCATCGTCGGTATCGGCATGCGCAGCCATGTCGGCATTGCCAGCAAAATGTTCCGGGTGTTGAGTGAAGAGGGCATCAACATCCAGATGATCTCGACCAGCGAAATCAAGACCTCGGTGGTGATTGACGAAAAATACATGGAGCTGGCCGTGCGCGCGCTGCACAAAGCTTTTGACCTGGACCAGCCCATCGCCTGAAATGGCCTGGAAGTCGTGAGATAATCATGGAATTGGAAACGTGACCGAGTGGCCGAAGGTGCTCCCCTGCTAAGGGAGTATGGGGTGTAGAGCCTCATCGAGAGTTCGAATCTCTCCGTTTCCGCCAAACTAAAAAATCCACCGAAAGGTGGATTTTTTTTGCCTCCAAATTGCCGGGCCGGGCTGCAAACGCGCTGATGGCAATCCATGAAATAATTCATGAAATTGGCAGTTTGCCCAATAGGTACGGGTGAAGATGGCTATAAAAATAATAGCAATTTACGGGTCAATGGATGCGCTCCAGCGGTTGTTCCATGCCTTGTCCATGGTGCGGCGGTCGCGTTTCGTGGGGCGGCCGTGTTCCTGGCTGCTGGCCGGGTCATTCCCCAGCCGGCGCTGCTCGGCGGCTTCGGCTTTCAGGCGCAGGCTTTCTTCGGTTTCTTCATAAAGCTGCTGCGCCACCGGTGCGGCGCCGCGCTGGCTGCTGATGCCGCGCACCACGAGCGTACGAATGACCGGGCCTTGCCGTAGCGTTACGGTGTCGCCGGTCTTGACCTCGCGGGCAGGCTTGGCTTCCTGGTCATTGATGCGTACGCGCCCCTTGCCGATCTCATCCGCAGCCAGCGAACGGGTTTTATAAAAGCGGGCTGCCCACAGCCATTTGTCGATACGTAATTTTTCCATCAGGCGTTATTTTGAACCCTGATTTGAAGCAGTGGCAGGCGGACTGTGGCATCCAGGCCCGCAACCCGGCCGGGTTGGCCCTGCTGCACCCGGTTGTCCAGCGAAATACTGCCGCCCAGCGCCGCGGTGATTTCCCGGCAAATGGCCAGGCCCAGCCCGGAGCCGTGGCGCACGTTGCCCGCCGAAAAGGGCTGGAACAGGCGGGTGGCGAGTTCGGCTGAAATGCCGGGGCTGCTGTCACTGACCGTCAGTGCCAGATAGCGTGCATCAGTGACGATTCGTACCGTCAAGGTGCCGCCTGTGCAGCTATTCTTGATGGCGTTGTGCAGCAGGTTGCGGCAGAGTTCACCGAGCATCCATTCGTGGGCGTTGACGATTGCAGTGACGGTTTCGATGTCAAAGTCCAGGCCTTTGTCGGCGATCAGCGGCGCCAGGTCCAGCGCCACCGCACGCACGATGACGGCCATGTCGGTGGGCTGCAGATCCGCTTGCTGGCGCAGTTGCTCGACTTTGGCCAGCGCCAGCATCTGGTTGGCCAGCTGGGTTGCCCGGTCGACGGTTTCATTGATTTCAACGAGCGCCTCGCGGGGCTCGATGTCGCCGCGCAGGGCGGACTGGACCTGGGTTTTAAGGACTGCCAAGGGGGTACGCAGTTGGTGCGAGGCATCACGCACAAAGCGTTTTTGGTGCTCAAGCAAATGTTGCAGCCGCAGCATAACGTGGTTGGTGGCGTCAATCAGTGGGCGCAGTTCGCGTGGTGCATCGGGTGCATCGATAGGCGTTAGATCGCTTTCAGGCCGCGCCGTCAAGCGGGCACTCAGGGCCCGTACCGGCCGGGTGGCGCGCTGGACCACCACAATCACCACCAGCGCAATCACTGCGATCAGCACCGCCTGGTGCCAAAGGGTGTCAAGCAGAATTTGCCGCGCCAGCGTTTGCCGCAGCTCCAGCGTTTCAGCCACCTGGATGCTGGCCATGCCGAATCCCCCGGGGCCGGCCACGGGCTGCAGCAACACCGCCACCCGAACATCGTCACCCAGGTAACGGTCGTCGTAAAAGTCGACCAACGCTGCGTAAATTCCCTTTACAGGCAACTTGCCGCGCCACGCCGGCAGGTCGTCAAAGCCCAGCACGGTTTCGCCTTGAAAGCCCGTCACCTTGTAGAAAATCCGGCTGCGGTTGTCCGCTTCAAAGGCCTCCAGCGCCGAGTAAGCGACGGTTGCTTTCAGGCGCACGGCATCGCCGCTGCCGCTGGCCTCCAGCAGTTCCGCCAGCGTCTTGGCCGAGGCCAGCAGGGTTCGGTCGTAAGCGGTGTTGGCGGCCTCCAGTGCGCCGCGATAAAGGAGCACGGTATTGATCAGTAAAAACACTGCGACCGGCACCAAAATGCCTGCCAGCAGGTAGCGGCGAAGAGAGATGGCCCCCACGCTTGCCCGTCCCGGCGCGTCAAGGTTCATGGCGTTGCCTTCAGCAGATAGCCGAGGCCGCGCAGCGTGATCAGCGACACGCCGGTGTTCAGCAGCCTTTTGCGCAGGCGGTACACCACGACTTCAATGGCTTCGTAGTGAACTTCGGCTTCGCCCGGAAAGACCAGTTCAAACAGCTGCTCTTTCGACACGGCATGGCCGGGCTTTCCCATCAGGGCTTGCAGCAGCGCCAGCTCGCGTGGGGCCAGGTCAAGCACTTCATCGCAGAGGTAGATGGCGCCCGTGTGTTTTTCGTAACGAAGATTGCCGAGCACTTGCGTTACCGCCCGCGGTTCGTCGCGCAGATCGTCGCGCACCGCCGAACGACGTGCCAGCGCCCGTATTCTGGCTTCCAGCTCATCCAGGTCAAAGGGCTTGGGCAGGTAGTCATCGGCACCTGAATTGAGCCCGACGATGCGGTCGCCCACCGTGCCGCGCGCCGTCAAAATCAATACCGGTGTTGCCAGGCCTGCAGCGCGGGCCTGCTGCAATACCTGCAGCCCGTCGAGTCCGGGCAAGGTCAGGTCAAGCACCACCACCTCCGGCATGAATGACTGCCAGCGCGCCAGGGCCAGCCGGCCGTCAGCGCACACCGTCACGTCCATGCCGCGCCGTGACAGCGTGCGCTGCAGCGCGGTGTGCATGGAGACGTTATCTTCAATGAGCAGGAGTTTCATGGTGGGCAACATCACACGATTGTCCGGGCCAGCGTGTCAAGCGCGCCTGTGCGGGATGAAAAAAGCGGCGGACATTGGTATTTTCCCTGATGGTTTGGACAGCCGGATGACAGCTTGAAGCCGCATGATAAACAGGTCGATTCAATCAACGCCTTAAGGAGACACCCATGCGTCGCGATACCTTTTTGAAATCCCTGGCCGCGTTTGCGGCAGCTGGCAGCTTGCCGCTGAGCGCTTTTGCCGCTGCCAACATCAAGGTGATGATTCCTGCCAATCCGGGCGGCGGCTGGGACGCTACGGGCCGCGCCCTGGGCAAGGCCTTGCAGGACGCGGGGGTGGCCACCACCGTCACCTACGAAAACAAGGGCGGCGCAGCCGGTGTGCTGGGGCTCGCCCAGTTTTACAACGCCAGCAAGGGTGACCCCAATGCGCTGATGGTGATGGGCGCCGTGATGCTGGGCGGCATGATCGCCAGCAAGCCGCCTGTGGCCCTGAGCCAGGTCACGCCGATTGCGCGCCTGACTACCGAATACGGCGTGTTCGTGTTGCCGGAAAATTCGCCGTTCAAAACCATGAAAGACGTGGTCGAGCAGATGAAAAAAGACCCCGGCAGCGTGAAGTGGGGCGGTGGTTCACGCGGTTCCACGGAACACATTGCGGCCGCCATGATTGCCCGTGAAGTGGGCGTGGATGCCGCCAAGATCAACTACGTGCCGTTTCGCGGCGGTGGCGAGGCCGTGGCCGCCATCCTGGGCGGCAATGTCACCGTGGGCGGCAGCGGCTACAGCGAGTTTGCGCAGTACATCAGCAGCGGCAAGATGCGGGCCATCGGCATCACGTCCGGCACGCGCGTCAAGGGCATCGACGTGCCTACGCTCAAGGAGCAGGGTATCAATGTCGAGATCGGCAACTGGCGCGGGGTGTATGGCGCGGCAGACATCACGCCGGCGCAGCGCAAGGCGCTGACCGACATGGTCGTGCAGGCCACCAAATCCAAGGCCTGGGCGCAAGCGCTGCAAACCAACAACTGGACATCTGCGCTGCTGGCGGGACCGGAGTTTGAGGCCTTTGTGGACAACAACTTCGCGTCCTTGCGCGCCACCATGGTGAAAGCCGGCATGGTCTGAAGGCCCGTTGCAGCGGCCCCGGCAGGGCTGAGGTCGGCCCCGCTGGGGCTGGCCCGGCCCTTTTTCTTTTTTTGAGGTTTTCAAATGTCCACCAGCCCGTCTAATTCCCCCCCCAACGTCTTGCCGCAAACCCTGATCGGCGCGGGTGCCGTGCTGATCGCCGCCGTGCTGGCGTATGGCGCCCTGTCGATTTCGTCAAATGCAGGCTATGCCGGCGTGGGGCCTAATTTTTTGCCCTGGCTGGTGTCGGCGGCGATGCTGGTGTGCGGCGCCTGGCTGATCTGGGAGGCCCGCAGCGGCGGCTTTCGCGAACTGGAGACGCCGTCCGGCGCCGCAACCGGCGACTGGCCGGCGCTGGCCTGGGTGTCGGCCGGGGTGCTGGGCAATGCGGCGCTGATCACCCGCATCGGTTTTGTCTTGAGCTGCGCGCTGTGCTTCGTGCTGGCGGTGCGCGGCTTGCGTATTTCCGAGGGCCGGGCCGCCGGCTCGGTGCGCCAGACCTTGATCGATGCGGTCACGGGCATGCTGATTGCGGCGCCCGTGTTCTGGATGTTTTCCAAGGTGCTGGCGATTAATTTGCCCGGCCTGACCAGCTCAGGCTGGCTGTAACAACAATCCCCCCGAGAGACCCAAATGGATATCTGGAATAACCTCATAGGCGGCTTTGTCACGGCCGGCACGCCCATTAATTTGCTCTGGGCCTTTGTGGGCTGCGCCATCGGCACGGCCATTGGCGTGCTGCCGGGCCTGGGCCCCGCCGTGACGGTGGCCATGCTGCTGCCCATCACCACGCAGGTCGAGCCGACGGCCTCGATGATTTTTTTCGCCGGTATTTACTACGGCGCCATGTACGGCGGCTCGACCACCTCCATCTTGCTCAACACGCCGGGAGAAACCGGCACCATGGTGACGGCGCTTGAAGGCTTCAAGATGGCCAAAAATGGCCGCGCCGGGGCGGCGCTCGCCACTGCGGCGATTGGCTCCTTTGTGGCCGGTACCGTTGCCACGGTGCTGGTCACGCTGTTTGCGCCGGTGCTGGCGCAGTTTGCCGTCAAGCTCGGCCCCCCTGAGTATTTTTGCCTGATGCTGCTGGCCTTCATCACGGTCAGCGCGGTGCTTGGCAAAAGCACCTTGCGCGGCATGACGGCGCTCTTCGCGGGCCTGGCGATTGGCCTGGTCGGGCTGGACCAGATCACCGGCCAGGTGCGCTATACCGCAGGCGTTCCTGAGTTTCTGGACGGCATTGAGGTGGTGCTGGTGGCCGTGGGCCTGTTTGCCGTGGGCGAGGCGCTTTACAACGCGCTGTACGAAGGCCGCAGTGTGCAAACCATGAACAAGGTCACGCGCGTGCACATGACCGGCCAGGAGTGGCGCCGCTCATGGCCGGCATGGCTGCGCGGCACGGCCATTGGTTTTCCGTTTGGCACCATCCCGGCGGGCGGCTCGGAAATCCCGACATTTTTGAGCTACGCCACCGAGCGCAAGCTGTCAAAGCACAAGGAAGAGTTTGGCACCATCGGCGCGATTGAAGGCGTGGCCGGCCCCGAGGCCGCCAACAACGCGGCCGTGACGGCCACGCTGGTGCCGCTGCTCACGCTGGGCATCCCGACCTCGGTGACGGCGGCGATCTTGCTCAGCGCCCTGCAAAATTTCGGCATTCAGGCCGGCCCCCCGCTGTTCGAGACCTCGTCGACCCTGGTCTGGGCACTGATCGCCTCGCTCTACATCGGCAACGTGATGCTGCTGGTGCTGAACTTGCCCATGGTCGGCCTGTGGGTCAAGCTGCTGAAGATTCCCCGGTCCCAGCTTTACGCCGGAATTTTGATTTTTGCCACGGTGGGCGTGTACGGCATGCGGCAAAGTTCGTTCGACCTGTTTCTGATGTACGGCATAGGCCTGGTCGGCATCCTGATGCGCCGCTACGATTTCCCCACCGCACCGGTCATCGTCGGAATGATTCTGGGCCCCATGGCCGAGGCCCAAATGCGCAATGCGCTGTCGATTGGCGAGGGCAAATGGACGGTCTTTATTGAGCGGCCGATGTCGGCGGTGCTGCTCGTCGTGGTGGTGGCGGTGCTGGTGTTGCCGCGTCTGGCCAAGTACTGGTCGGGGCGCCGGGATATGCGGGATATGCGGGATATGGTCTGACCGTGCGTGGGGTCGTGCGGCGGGGTAGGCTGATGGGGTCCAGGCGGCAACAATAACGTCCACCTGGGCTCACTTCAAACGAAGCCAGACTTCGTTGCGTCGGAAAAAACAGGGAACAAAGGGGGCTACTGCCTGGCCCCCAGCGCCAGCGCGGCGGCGCGCGAGGCGGCCAGTGCGGCCTCGTCCGGCCCCGTTTGTGTCGGCCAGCCGGCCAGGTGCTGCACGCTGAAATCTGCCAGCGCGGCGATCCACTTCGGGCTGTCGTTCAGGCATTCGATGTAGTTGAAGGTCTTGCCGCCGGCCTTCAGAAAGGCGTGGCGCGCTTCCATCGAGATTTCTTCGAGCGTTTCCAGGCAGTCGCCGATAAAGCCCGGGCACACGACATCGACACTTTGCACACCGGCTTTGGCCATCTTGATCAGCGTGGGTTCGGTGTAGGGCTGCAGCCATTTGGCCTTGCCAAACCGCGACTGGAAGGTGACCTGGTAGCGGTCTTTGGCCAGTCCGAGCTGTTCGGCCAGCAGGCGTGCGGTCTTGTGGCATTCGCAGTAGTAGGGGTCGCCCAGCATGAGTGTGCGTTCGGGCACGCCGTGAAAGCTCATGACCAGCTGCTCGGCCTGGCCGTTTTGCTGCCAGTGCGCGCGAATCTTGTCCGCCAGCGCGGCGATGTAGCCGGGCGCATCGTGGTAGTTGTTGATGAAACGAAACTCGGGAATCCGGCGCACCTTGGCGGCCCAGCCGTACACCGCATCAAACACGCTGGCGGTGGTGGTGCCGCTGTATTGGGGGTAGCACGGCAACACAAGCACGCGGGTCACGCCGTCGGCCTTGAGCTGGTCGAGCTGCGAGGCAATTGACGGGTTGCCGTAACGCATGGCGTAGCGCACTTCCACGGTGTGGCCGCGCACCCCCAGGTAGCCGCGCAGCATCAGCGCCTGCTTCTGGGTCCAGACCTTGAGCGGCGAGCCCTCGCTGGTCCAGATGCTGGCGTATTTGGCGGCGGATTTTTTGGGCCTTGTGCGCAGGATGATGCCGTGCAGGATCAGCCACCACAGCGCCTTGGGGATTTCAACCACGCGCGCGTCGCTCAAAAATTCCGCCAGGTAGCGCCGCACGGCCGGTGCGGTGGGTGCATCGGGTGTGCCCAGGTTGCACAGGAGAATGGCGGTGCTCGACGTTGCGGCGGGGCGGGCGCCGTGGGTGTGGGTGGGTTCGGGGGCAAAAGACATGGGTTATTCTCGCCTACCTATGCTGGACCTGACAAATATCAAAGCGATTACGCTGGATCTTGATGACACCTTGTGGCCGATCTGGCCCGCCATTGAACGGGCCGAGAAGGCGCTGGATGATTGGCTTGGCCAGCACGCTCCGATGACCGCTGCGCTGTTTTCCAATCCCGCGGCGCGGCATGATGTCCGCGCGCATGTGACGCGTTCGCGCCCCGAGTTGAAGTACAACCTGAGCGCCATTCGCCGCGAAGCCATCCGGCTCGCGCTGTACCGTTCCGGTGAAGATCCCTTGCTGGCCGAGCAGGCGTTTGAGGTCTTTTTTGCCGAACGCAACCGGGTCACCCTGTTTGATGATGCCGTGCTGGCGCTTGAGTTTTTATCCAGCCGCTTTCCGCTGGTGGCGCTGTCCAATGGCAATGCGGACATCCAGCGCATTGGCATTGACGCGTATTTCAAGGCCAGCATCAGTGCCCAGCAGTTTGGCTTGGGCAAACCCGATCCCCGCATTTTTCACGCAGCAGCCAGCGCCGCCAGCGTGCTGCCCGCGCAGGTGCTGCATGTGGGCGACGATGCGGCGCTTGATGTGCTGGGCGCCCTTGATTGCGGCATGCAGACCGTGTGGGTCAACCGCGCTGACGAGGCGTGGGTGCACCCCGCCGTGCCGCATGAAACCGTACGCACGCTGACCGAGCTGTGTGCGCTGTTTCCGCGCTAAACCCTTTTCAAATATGGCATTGAAGATTTACGGAACGGCGGCGTCCCGCGCGGCGCGTCCGCTGTGGGTTGCCGAGGAGCTGGGGCTGGACTATGAACACATGGACCTGCCTTACCTGGGCGGCGCCACGCGTACGCCCGAGTTCTTGGCCCTGAACCCGAACGGCCGCATTCCCGTGGTGGACGATGACGGCGTGCTGGTCTGGGAGTCGATGGCCTGCGCGCTGTACCTGGCGGAGCGTTTCAAGGGCGGTGGATTGTCGCTGGCCGCTGAAACGCCTGCCGAGCTGGCCGACATCCTGCGCTGGAGTTTCTGGGTGGTTAACGAGTGTGAAAAAGACGCGCTGACTTACTTGATGCACAGCGCCTTGATGCCGCCCGAGCGGCGCAAGCCCCAGTTGGCCGACGAAGCCCAGCGCCGCTTGCTCACCCCCTTGCGTGTGCTCGAGCAGCACCTGCAAACCCGCCGCTACCTGGCCGGTGAACGCTTTACCGTGGCCGACGTTTGCGTTGCGTCCGTGATGGCGTGGGTGCAAGGCGCCAGTGCGTTGATGGTGCAGAGCCCACGCGTTGGCGAGTGGCTGCAGCATTGCCTGGCGCGGCCCGCCTTTCAGACCGTTCAGTTAATGATAAAAAGCGAGTGAAGCCAAACAACTGCGGGCACAAGTAGCTATATATTCAATAGCAGTTTGTCAAGATGGACATCATTCAGCGTAAGCGCCGTGCCGCAGCCAGGCCTGAACGCACGGCACCTTCGAGCGTGGCCGGGTAAGGCCCTTCTATATAGTCGCCGCAGGCCAGCAGGCCAGCGGCCACTTCGGCGGCGGGGCGCTGCAAGCCCGGCGTGCAGGCAAAGGTGGCGCGCTTTTCCACAATGGTTTGCACCGCCTGCAGCGCGCTCAAACCCAATTGCCGGGCGGCTTGCGCCAGCACCTGCCGCGTCAGCGTGGCGCTGTCGCCCACGCTGGCACTGATGACAAACGCGAGCAGACCCGGCGAGCCGCCCAGTTGCCCGCGGTCCAGCACAAACTGGGCCGGTTCGGTGGGCGTGGACCGCAGCGCCAGCATGGGCTGGCTCAGACGCGCATCGGGTGCGTGGGCATAGACGGTGGTCAGCGCCTCGTGCTGCAGGCCGCGCGCGTGCGCCAGCCAGCCGTCGGCCGCCACGCCGCTGCCCGCCACCAGCCGCGCCGCTTCGTGCGGGGGGCAGGCCAGCAGCACGCGGTCAAAGGCTTCGCGACGGTCTGCCGTGAGCACCCAGCCCGAGGTCGCAGGCGCGATGCCTTGCACTCGGATGCCCAAGCGGGCGGGCCTGCCTTGCGCGGCCAGCCAGGCCAGCGCCGCATCGGGCAGCAAGGCGCTCAGGTCCCGGCGTGGCAGCAGCAGGTTGGAGCCGCCGCTTTGGGTAAACAGTGCATCGCGCATCACGCGCAAAAACACCTGCCCGCTGGCGCGGTCGGCCGGAGTGTTCAGCGCCGACACGCACAGCGGCTCGATCAGCGCGGCCATGGCGTTGGGCGTCAAGCCCCGGCACAGGTCGGCCACCGATTGCCCGGGCGGGCACTGGAACCGGTCCAGCTGCCAGCCCAGCGCCACCTTGAGCAGCGACAGCTTGTCGGCCCACGACCAGCCGCGTGCAACCAAAATGCCGGCCAAGGCGTCCAGCGGGGCCGGCAGTGCGGGCAGCCTGAGCCCGCTGCCATCGGGGAACTGCAGCGTGAGCGGCAGGCGCAGCAGGCTGGCGCCCGGGTCCACGCCCAGGTCCTTCATCAGCATGAGGGTTTCCGAATACGCGCCAATCAGGATGTGCTGGCCGTTGTCCAGGTCGAGCGGCTGGCCTGACAGGCTGGCGCTGACACGCCGGGCGCGCCCGCCTGGCGTGCGGGCCGCTTCAAAAAGAGTGGCCTGATGGCCCAGGCGCGTGGCCTCTACGGCTGCGGCGCAACCGGCCCAGCCTGCGCCGACAATGGCAACCTTCATGTGGCCACATCACTAGAAGCAGGCGCTTTCCCTCTCCACCAGCAGGGGCCGCGGAACCGGCTTTGCCGGGCCGCAGGCGCAGCGGCCCCCTCGGGGGGCAGCGCATTACACGAAGTGAAAAGCGTGGGGGTCATTGCACTCGGCCAAAGGCCTGCGTTTTCCAGGCCAGCCAGAACTTGCGCAGCGGCGTCAGGCTGACGCGCTGGTGCAGCACCTGGTAGTTGTCGGCGGCAATTTCGCGCAGCAGCGTGCGGTAAATGCTGGCCATCATGAGGCCGGGCTTCTGGGCGCGGCGGTCGGCGTCTGGCAGCAGCGCCAGCGCTTCGTCATACAGCGCCAGTGCGCGTTCGGTCTGGAACTGCATCAGCGCGGTGAAACGCTCGGAATACTGGCGCTTCAAAATCTCGTGCGACTTCACGTCAAACTGCTGCAACTCATTGACCGGCAGGTAAATACGGCCGCGCATCGCGTCTTCACCCACGTCGCGGATGATGTTGGTGAGCTGGAACGCCAGGCCCAGCTTGTGGGCGTAGGCGGTGGTGGCGTCGTCAGTCTGGCCAAAAATGCGCGCCGCCACTTCGCCGACGATGCCCGCCACCAGGTGGCAGTATTGCGTCAGACCGGGGAAATCAAGGTAGCGGTTTTGCGCCAGATCCATCTGGCAGCCTTCGATGACCGCCTGCAAATGGCGCGCCTCGATGCGGTAGGTGGCGGCCAGCGGCATCAGCGCCTGCATCACCGGATGCGTCGGCTTGCCGGCAAAGGACTGGGTGACCTCGCCTTGCCACCAGGCCAGTTTGCTGTGCGCCACGCTGGGCTCCAGCACTTCATCGACGACATCGTCGATTTCGCGGCAGAAGGCGTAAAACGCGGTGATGGCGGCGCGCCGTTCTTTGGGCAAAAACAGGAAGGCGTAATAAAAACTGCTGCCGGAAGCGGCGGCTTTTTGCTGGACATAGTGCTCGGGCGTCATGCGGGGATTGTTGCACGCTGAAATGGCCCCCACGCTGTTCACCTCGTGTAATTCGCGGCCCCCCGCGTGGGCTATTTTTCCTTGGGGCGGCCCGTCGGAAAAATGCCGGCTACTTTTGATGCGATACCAGTCACATCCAGAGCGCGCGCCAGCCCATCACCAGCACATCCCAGGCCCTGAGCTTGGGGCGTTGCTGCAGGGTGTTGAAGTTCAAGGCCTCGATTTTGTCCAGAATACGCAGGCCGCCTTGCACCACCAGCCGCAGTTCCCAGCCGCCGCGCCCGGGCACCTTTTTTACGAGTTTTAAGCCTTTTAGCATGCTAGCCCTTGCGTGGCGGGTGTTGGTCGCTATTAAATTTATAGTATTTGGATTGCTTTGCAGGCCCAGCAGTTGCGCTTCATCCACGCCGTGCGGGCCCCACGCGTCAGCGGGCAGGTAAATCCGGCCGCGCGGAATATCCACGCTCAGGTCCTGCCAGAAGTTGATCAGTTGTAGCGCGGTGCAGATGCAGTCGCTTTGTTGTAGCGACGCCGCGTCATCCACGCCGTACAGGTGCAGCAGCAGCCGGCCCACCGGGTTGGCCGAGCGGCGGCAGTAGTCGAGCAACTCGGCCTGGCTGGCGTAGCGCTGCTTGACCACGTCCTGCTCAAAGGCGCTGAGCAAATCAGCCAGCAAATTCACGGGCAGGGCGAATTGCGCCATCACCGGGCCCAGCTGTGCAAACACGCCGGCCCAGCGCTTTGAGGGCGGCAGGCCGCTGGCGGTCGCCATCAGGTCTGCGCGGTAGGCGGCCAGATCGTCCAGGCGCGTTTGCGGCGCGGCATCGCCCTCGTCAGCGATGTCGTCAGCGGTGCGGGCGAACCAGTAAATCGCCGCGATGGCCGGCCGCAGATGCGGCGGGCACAGCACGGAGGCGACCGGAAAATTCTCGTAATGGCTGACGCCGTGTACCAGTGGGGGAGGGCCTTGAGTCATGCGGCGGATTGTCGCTTGACAAGCTTGGGTGTATCTCTTAGATTACTAACCGATCAGTCATTAGTCGGGTTTCGAGGGTCCTTCTGCCTCGCCCCTTGCCCGCGTCCTCATCCCATCAGACCATGAAAAAAATCATTTTTACCCTGGCAGGCGTCGCCGTTTTCATGGCCGCCTGCTCCAAATCCGCGCCGCCAGAGGAGCCGGTGCGGGCCGTGAAAGTGATCACTGTGGGTGTCGACGCCGTGTCCTCGCGCCGGGAATATGCGGGAGAAGTCAGGGCGCAAGTCGAGTCCCGGCTGGGTTTTCGGGTCGGCGGCAAGATCATCGAGCGCCAGGCCGAGCTGGGCCAGCATGTAAAGGCCGGGCAGGTGCTGGCGCAGCTGGACCCGCAGGACTATCAACTGGCTGCCGATGCGGCCCGCGCGCAGGTGGCGGCAGCGGTCACCAACCGGGACCTGGCGGCGGCTGATTTCAGGCGCTACCAAACGCTTAAAGACCAGAACTTCATCAGCGGCGCGGAACTGGAGCGGCGGGAAGCCGCGCTCAAGGCGGCCCAGGCGCAGCTGGCGCAGGCGCAGTCCCAACTGGCGGTGCAAGGCAACCAGGCCGGCTATGCCGTGCTCAAAGCCGACGTGTCTGGCGTTGTCACGGCCATAGAGGCCGAGCAGGGCCAGGTCGTGGCGGCCGGCGCGCCGGTGCTGCGCATTGCGGCCGACGGCGTGCGCGACGTGGTGTTCTCGGTGCCCGAAGACCGGGTGGCCGCCGTCAAGGTGGGCGCGCCCGTGAAGATACGGGTCTGGGCACAAAACACCGAACTGCAGGGCAAGGTGCGCGAGGTGGCCGCGAGCAGCGACCCGGTGACGCGCACCTATGCCGTCAAGGCGTCGATTGATGCCAACGCGCCGCCCGCGCTGGGCGCGACGGTCTACATCACGCCCGAAGCCCCCGGCGCTGCGGGTGTGCCCGTCATCAAGCTGCCGACCACGGCCTTGTGGCAGCAGGGCCAGGCCACGGCGGTCTGGGTGCTCGACCCGGCCACCCTGACCGTCAAACCGCAGGTGATCGAGATCGCCACGGCCGATGGCAACGAGGTCGTCGTGGCCTCGGGCCTGCAGTCCGGCATGCGGGTGGTCAGCGCGGGCGTGCATGTGCTGTCGCCCGGCCAGAAGGTCAGTATTTATCAGTCAAATAGTTCTCTAGCCACCGCTGGACGAGCGCAGGCAGCTATTGATTCAGTAGCGAGTTCGAGCGCGGCCTCAGCCTCTGGTGCGAAGTGAGTCCGGCATGACACAGAAAAATCACGACACCGGCGAGCCGGCAGGCGACGGCCTGGATGCCGGCGCGACCCGGGCTTCGAGGTTCAACCTGTCCCGGTGGGCGCTGGAGCATCCGGCGCTGACCCGCTACCTGCTGGTGGTGCTGATGGTGCTGGGCGTTGCCGCCTACTTCCAGCTGGGGCAGGACGAGGACCCGCCGTTTACGTTTCGCGTCATGGTGGTGCGCACCTACTGGCCGGGCGCGAGCGCGCAGCAGGTGGCCGAGCAGGTGACCGACAAGATTGAGCGCACGCTGCAGGAGGTGCCTTACGCCGACCGGATCCGCAGCTATTCCAAGCCGGGCGAGTCGCAGATCATCTTCCAGGTCAAGGACTCCTCCAAACCGTCGGATGTGACCAACGTCTGGTACACGGTGCGCAAAAAAGTCGGTGACATCCGCGCCACGCTGCCTGGCGGTGTGGTCGGGCCGTTCTTTAACGATGAATTCGGCGATGTGTACGGTGTGATTTATGCGCTGGAGTCCGAGGGTTTCAGCTACGCCGAAGTCAAAACCCTGGCCGACGACCTGCGCCAGCAGTTGCTGCGGGTGACGGACGTGGCCAAGGTCGAGCTGTTCGGCGCGCAGGATGAAAAGCTGTTCATCGAGATTTCGCAAAAACGCCTGGCCCAACTCGGCCTGGACCTGAACGCCGTGCTGGCGCAGCTGAGCCAGCAAAACGCGGTCGAATCGGCCGGTGCCGTGCAAACGCCGGGCGATGTGGTCCAGGTACGCGTGGCCGGCGCCTTCAACGCGCTCGAAGACCTCAAGGCGATGCCGATACGCGGCGCGGGTTATGGCGCGGGCACCGGTGCCGGCAGCCTGCAGCTGCGGCTGGGTGACATCGCCGAGGTGCGGCGTGGCTACGTGGACCCGCCCGTGGTGAAGGTCCGCCACGACGGCAAGGAAGTGATTGCGCTGGGCGTGTCGATGGCCAAGGGCGGCGACATCATCGTGCTGGGCAAGGCGCTGCGTGCGGCCACCGAGCGCATCGGGGCCGCGCTGCCGGCGGGCGTCAAGCTGGTGCAGATTCAGGACCAGCCCAAGACCGTCGCCACGTCGGTCAACGAATTCGTCAAGGTGCTGATAGAGGCCGTGGTGATTGTGCTGGCAGTCAGCGTGGTGGCCCTGGGGCTGCACAAGCGGCCGGGCCGGCATCCGCTGTGGCGGCGCTGGACACTGGACATGCGGCCCGGGCTGGTGGTGGGCATCACCATTCCGCTCGTGCTGGCGGTGACGTTTCTGGCCATGAATTACTGGGGCATCGGGCTGCACAAGATTTCGCTGGGTTCGCTGATCATCGCGCTGGGCCTGATGGTCGATGACGCCATCATTGCCGTGGAAATGATGGTGCGCAAAATGGAGGAAGGCTACGACAAGGTGCGCTCGGCGACCTTTGCCTATGAGCTCACGGCCATGCCCATGCTCACGGGCACGCTGATCACGGCGGCGGGTTTCCTGCCGATTGGCTTGGCCAAATCGACGGTGGGCGAGTACACCTTTGCCATTTTTGCGGTGACCACGATTGCGCTGATCACCAGCTGGGTGGTCTCGGTCTACTTTGTGCCCTACCTGGGCACGCTGCTGCTCAAAACACCGCCGCATGTGCTGGCCGAAGCCCAGGCGGGGCACGCCGTGGAGGGCCCCCACGAGATGTTCAACAGCCCGTTTTACAAGCTGTTCCGCCGCGCCGTGAACGGCTGCGTGCAGCACCGCTGGATCACCATTGGCGCCACGGTGCTGCTGTTTGCGCTGGGCATTGCCGGCATGGGCAAGGTGCAGCAGCAGTTCTTCCCCGACTCCAGCCGGCCCGAACTCATGGTGGACCTGTGGTTCCCCGAGGGCACCTCGTTCGCCGCCAACGAGGTTGTGGTGAAACGGCTGGAGGCGCGCTTGCTGGCCGAGCCGGGCGTGCAATCGGTCAGCACCTGGGTCGGCTCGGGCGTGCCGCGCTTTTATTTGCCGCTGGACCAGGTTTTTCCGCAAACCAACGTGTCGCAGCTGATCGTGCTGCCGCCGGACCTGAAGACGCGCGAGCTGCTGCGCGCCAAGCTGCCGGCCTTGCTGGCGCAGGAGTTCCCCGAGGCGCGTGGCCGCGTCAAGCTGCTGGCCAACGGCCCCCCCGTGGCGTATCCGGTGCAGTTTCGCGTCATAGGGCCCGACCCGAAGGTGTTGCGCGCGCGCGCCGACGAAGTCACGGGCGTGATGCGCCAGAGTCCGAGCACCCGCGGCGTCAACGACAACTGGAATGAAGCGGTCAAGGAGCTGCGCCTGGACATTGACCAG
>NZ_JAUXNA010000274.1 GCF_030682935.1 Polaromonas sp. | reverse complement strand
ATAGTGCTTAAAACTCTCTAAAAAAAGAAGGTTTGGAGGTTCTGGAAGTAAAAAAGCCGCCTCGTGGCCGGGCGGCTTTTTCTTGGAGTGCGGTTATGAAGATCACCAACATAAACTCATTATGCACAACTCGTGTGACAGGGCAATACCCTGTTTTCAGTCGGTACTCAATACGTCTTCAGGCGGCGGTTTTGAGGGCCTTTACAGCCTTCAGGACGTCATCGACATGACCGGGTACTTTAAGGCCGCGCCATTCGTCTTTCAACAGGCCATCGGCGCCGACTAAAAAGGTGCTGCGCTCGATACCCTTGACCTTTTTGCCGTACATGATCTTGTTTTTGACCACGCCAAACATGTGGCACATTTTTTCTTCGGTATCTGCGATCAACTCGAAGGGGAGTTCAAGCTTGGCCTTGAATTCGTCATGGGATTTCATGTTGTCGCGCGATACGCCGAACACGGTGGCACCGGCCTTGACGAAATCTTTGTAGCGGTCACGAAACTGCATGGCTTCGGTGGTGCATCCAGGGGTGTTATCTTTGGGATAAAAGTAAAGCACGACAACATGACCCAGGTGGGTCTGGTTGGAAACCTTGAGGCCACCTGTAGCGTTCGCTTCAAATTCGGGAAGTGGTTTGTTGACGACGACTGCCATACTGAGTAGACCCTGACGAAAGTAGTTGTAATTAGCCGTGGCTTTTGGTGGCAGAACCCGGGCTGGGAGTTCGTGCGCAGTATCAAGAGCAACCCGGTATTTTACTCTGAAAGAGGAATCCTTTCAGTCCTGGCTTCCCTCTGCCCCAATCAGCAGTGCGGCAACCACCCGGCGTCCCTCGCCCGCCAGAATGTTGTAAGTGCGGCAGGCGGCCAGTGTGTCCATGGTTTCGAGCCCTATGCGCTGCGCCATCAATAGGCGCAAAAACGCGGGCGGCGGAAAGCGCAGGCGCGACCCGCTGCCGAAAATCACCAGCTCGGGCTGCGTCTTCGCCAAAAGGGCGAAGTGCTCTGCCGTGAGCTGGTCAAAGCGCGAGCAATTCCAGTCGAATTTCTCGCCCCCTGAGCCAATCACGATGCTGTGTTCTATTTTTTCAGCGATGCCGTTGCGCCCCAGGCCTATCCAGCCGGGGCCGTAGCCCAAAATGGATTGGACATCAAGATGGTCTGGTTGGAGTTTCATGGTGATTCAGGTCGTTGAGGGGGGCGAAAAACGGCAACAAACCAGGCCGCTTTGCTGGCCGACTGCAAGCGAAAACCGCTTTTTATGTGGTCAAATTATAGATTCCGCTCTAATTCCCCGCTGCGGTGCTGCTGCCACCCCCTTACGATCGGGGCGATCGCCTCTGATTCTTTCAGCAAGGTTGCCGGAGCGGTTTTTGCCTGGGTATTGAAAAAAGCGC
>NZ_JAUXNA010000268.1 GCF_030682935.1 Polaromonas sp. | reverse complement strand
GTAGTTGACCGTACCGCCGCGCGTTTCCCAGCGGTAGGCCACCTTGGCACCCTTGCGCATGTCGAGCTTCACCTCGGCCCCCTGACCCGGCTTGAGCGTCACGGTCATTTGCTGGCTTTGGCCAGACACCACGGGTTTTGCCACTACGGCGGGCGCGCTCGGCGCTGGTGTAGCGGCTGCAGCGGGCGCAAGCGCCGCTGCAGCTGGTGCGGTCACGGTGGATGCAGTTGCGGCGCCGGGCGCGGATGCAGGCGTTTCTGCAGCGGCTTCGCTGGCCAGGCTGACCTTGATCGCCCCCATTTCGGCCAGCCCCGTGACCCTTCCGATGCCGGTCGGGTCGATGCCATACTCGCTGGGCAGCACGATGGCGACCAGCAAGGCGCCAGCAACTGCGGCGGCAATGACAGTGGAACGCACCAGCTGGCGTGAAGTCGGCAACTCTGCGCGCGTGGGTAAATCGGTGTTGTACATGAAAAATCCTTTGATGTTTATTCGGTTCGGTCGCCGTTCAGGCAACGATGAGGCCGGTGAGCTGATAGCCGATCAGCATGAAGCCCGCGGCCATCATGACGACGTTGGCGGTGTAGGCGTGGCGTAAAAAGCTGCCGGTACGGCGCCAGTAACCCATGACGATCAAAATGGCGCCAAGCGCCAGCAGCTGGCCAATCTCGACCCCCACATTGAACGCTATCAGGTTGGCGATGAGTCCATCTGGTGAAATTTCGTATTCCAGGATCTTGGTCGCCAGCCCAAAACCGTGAAACAGGCCAAACACCAGTGTCGCAATTTTGGTGTCGGGCTGCACGCCGAACCAGCGCTGGAAAGCGCCGAGGTTGTCAAGCGCCTTGTACACCACCGATGCGCCAATGATCGCGTCGATCACATAGGCGTTGACGCCAAGGTTGAAGAACACGCCCAGCAGCAGGGTCGCGGAATGGCCGATGGCAAACAGGCTGACGTAAATCGCCACATGCTTGAGCTTGTACAGGAAAAAAATCACCCCGAACAAAAACAGCAGATGGTCGTAGCCCGTCACCATGTGCTTGGCACCCAAATAGATGAATGGCAGCAGCTGGACGCCGGTGATTTCCTGGATGTAGCCCTTGTCGCCTTCGGCTACGCCGTGGGCCAGGGCGCTGGCAACCAGCAAGAAGAACACGGCCAATCCGGTCAGGGCGGACCGTAGCAGGCGTGGCCCAGGAAATGGCGCAGTTCTGCCGGCCTCTGGGTAAGTCAGATGCATAAAAAACTCCAACGAAAAAATGAAAAGGGGGGAGCCTGACCGTGTACGGTCTGGCGTTTGCGTCAGATGAAACGCAGCCTTGGGGGCCGCTCGAGCGCAAACTCTGGCGCGCTGGTCGCAGTGAAAAGATAGCTGTGTTGCCATGCCAGCACGGATACCGCAGGCATCGCGTACATGTCGCCAGGGTGTATGACGGTTTTGTCGAAATGATCGGCGGCTGTGTGGCCGTAAGGATGCCCGACTCCGACTTCGACAGCAACCTCCATGGCGTGATCATGCGCATCGTCGTTAAAGTACGCTGCCCTGACTGAAGCCGTATGGCCAGGTATCGACAATGCTTGCTGGTGGCCCTGCAACATTGCAAAAGCAGTAAGGTTTGCACCTATCAGCGATAGAAAGCACAGCGCTAGAGCACCCACCCGCATGGCAAGCCTGCGAAAACCTGGCGTGCTTCTCATTTAAAAATATGTTTGGCGTTAGGAGTCAAAAAAAACCTGCATACACCGCTTGGATCACTGTGCCTGAAGTGAATAGATGCGTTGTGGAGCGAAAAATCTATAAAAATTATATCCTCTCCCGGAGGATGAGGTTTAAGCGCTTTGGTTAGCAATTGCGCGATTTTGTACCCGGCCAGAGGGTTGCCTGACCTCGCGGATTGAGGCGTGTCCGGTGAAGAGAGTGAACGTTTAAATGCCAGAAAAAGACTTTCTTCTGTCTGCCCGGAAAGCGCGCCGATCGAGGCGCCGCTGAACCCGGAAGTCATCAGCAGGGTCTACGCCATTGTGCGCCCGGCCTGTCGCACGATAAAAAAGGCCGGTGGGTACCGGCCTTTTGAGTATCGGAAAAATGCCGATTACTTGACGTGCTTGCCGATCAGGCCGGCCATCTCGAACATCGACACTTGCGGCTTGCCAAATACGGCGAGCAGTTTTTTGTCGGCATTGATCATGCGCTTGTTGGCCTTGTCCTGCAGGTTGTTGGCTTTGATGTAAACCCACAACTTGCTGACGATTTCGGTACGCGGCAACGGCTTGTCACCCACCACGGCCGACAATTCGGGGCTCAGGGTCAGCGCTTTCATGAACGCTGCGTTGGGCGTGCGTTTCTTGGCGGGCGCTGCAGTTTTGACTGCCGCAACTTTCTTGGCGGGAGCGGCTGTTTTTGCAGCGACCGTTTTTGCGGGCGCTGCTTTTTTAGCCGCTACCGTTTTGACGGGTGCTGCCTTGGTTGCAGCTAATTTTTTTGCCGGAGCAGCCTTTGGTGCAGGCGCTTTTTTAGCCGGTGCTTTTTTTGCAGTTGCCATGATTGATTTTTCCTTCTAGACGTTGACAAATCACCACCGGAATAACTTCTTTCTTGTGGCTCCCGGCATGCTACTGGAGAAAAACACTGTTTCATAGGGGGAAGTCACTTTATTTGCGCCCTGATGCTGCAGATTTCCCTCTGATAAGCTTAAAAACACAGGTCTGCATCATGTTGCAGCGCTGTCGCGCATTGCGGTGCAGGGTCGCTGCCGAAAAAAAAGCCTCGGAAAATGCAGCGCAAGAGGTTTGTCGCGGCCTTGCGGTTGCTCGGCGCTGGGGGGCGTCTGAGCCGCAACAGCATCCGTACGCACTGCAGCCTTGTGGCTCGCTGGCTGGCAAAATACCCACTCCACGTTCAGGAAAGTCACCGAAAAATGAGCCAAGCCGCCACTGTATTGTTCGCTACCTGCGATCTCTGCGATGCCCATAAAAACGACAGTTCGGGTGCGTTCCGGGTGTTGCCGCCGGTCTTCAAAGATTTCGGTGGCCTTCGCAGATTCAGCGGGCCGGTTGTCACCGTCAAATGTTTCGAAGACAACTCGCTCGTCAAGGTCGCCGTTGAATCGGCAGGGCGTGGCCGGGTGCTGGTGGTGGATGGCGGCGCGTCACTGCGCCGCGCCTTGCTGGGCGGCAACCTGGCCGCTGCGGCGGCCCAAAATGGCTGGGCCGGCGTCGTGGTTGACGGCTGCGTGCGCGACGTGGCTGAACTTGCGCAGTGCAGCACCGGCATACGGGCTTTGGCCGCCATGCCGCTGCCGACCGACAAACGCCAGGAGGGTCAGCGCGACGTGGCAGTCCAGATTCAGGGGGTATGGATACGTCCGGGAGACTGGCTTTATGCCGATGAAGATGGCATCGTGGTGATGACCGCGCCCCACACCGCCTGATGGGGTGGCTTTATTCCTTCACGGAAGACAAGCTTGCGGTGTTGCTCAGGCGCTGAGACCTTTGTAGAGCATGTAGGCCGCCAGCAGGTACAAAATGCTGGCAAACACCCGTTTTAGCTTGCCTACGGGTATGTTGTGCGCCGCCCGGGCGCCCAGCGGCGCGGTTAAGAAACTGCACACGGCAATCACGCCTAGCGCCGGTAGCCAGATGTAGCCGAATGAGCCCGCCGGCAAGTCCTGCACGGTTTGCCCGCTGATCACATAGCCGATCACATTCGCAACGGCAATTGGAAAGCCAAGCGCGGCAGAGGTGGCTACGGCGCTGTGAATTGCCACATTGCACCAGGTCATGAAGGGCACACTGATAAAACCGCCGCCCGCGCCCACCAGACCCGAAAGAAAGCCGATAAAGCCGCCCGCAGCCAACTGCCCCGCCGTGCCTGGCATCCGGCGCGTGGGTTTGGGTTTTTTATCGATAAACATCTGCGTTGCCGAAAAACTCACGAACAGCCCGAAGAAAATGGCCAGGTAAGAGCCCTTGAGCAGCGCAAACACCCCCAGGCTGCCAATCATGCTGCCCATCACAATGCCGGGCGCCAGTCGCTTGACGATGTCCCAGCGCACGGCGCCGCGTTTGTGGTGCGCCCGAACGCTTGAGAGCGATGTAAAGATGATGGTGGCCATGGATGTGGCAATGGCCATCTTCACCGCCAGATCGGGCGAAACACCGCGGTTTGACATGATGATGGTGATGAAAGGCACCATCATCATGCCGCCGCCAATGCCCAGCAAGCCGGCCAGAAAACCAGTCCCCAGGCCCAGCATGGCAAGTTCAATGATCAGTAGTGGTTCGAGATTCATGCAGGCCTGGCGTGTGTGACAAGACTCGCCATCGCCGCCCGGCCAGAACCGGAAGGCTTGCGGAGATGGGCGGGGGAATAAGGTGTCTGCGAGTGCCACTGGACCGTCATCCTGAACCGGGGTTCAGGTGGGCGAGGGCAGTCAGGTTTCGGGTCCGTCTGACGCGAGACGATCACACCTGCCTGACAATTTACCAAGCCCGTGCTCGTGGAGCATTGGTTCAAGGAAATATAAAGCCCAGTGCGCATCGCAGACACTTCTATTGTAGGCCCATGCCGGCGCTTTTCAGCGTGGCAATGTTAAAGCCGACGGGTGTCGTGACCCAGTGCAGCGTCCAGGCGTTGCAGCAGCGCACCCAGTTGCGGGTTCGCGGCTTCAGCGTCTGCCTCGGTGGGCGCAGCTGCGTCCTGGGGTTGCGCTTCGGCATGTGTTTGCATGCGGCTGGCGCTGCGTTCCGGAAGTTCAAACGCCAGGTTCAGGGCGGCCAGCACCGCAATGCGGTCACGCGCCTTGATTTTTCCGGCATCGCGGATTTTGCACATGGCCGCGTCAACCTTGCTGACGGCTTCAAGCAGGCGTGCATCACCGTTTTCGGGACAACGCAGCAAATAGCTTTGGCCCATGATTTGTACTTCGAGCTGTTTCATGACTCAGTTCCTGCGGGCGTTTTAACGGGGTGGACTATGCTTTCCGGCAGACGTTCGATCAGGGCATCCACGCGGGCACGCGCGGCACTCAGCCTTGACCTGAGCGAGTCGCGCTCATGGGTCAACAGGCTGACCTGGTCGTGCAGCAGGCTGTTGGCGCGTTGCAATTCTTCGTAGCGCAGCAAAAGCTGCTCTACGCGTTCGGTGATCTGGTCGATTTGGTGTTGGTTCGACATAGCGGACTTGATTGTAGGGTTTGCCGCGATTTGCCGCGTAGAATCTTCCGTGTTGGTGCTCGCAGCGTGGTTCACATGCTGCAGTTCAACGGGAAGCAGGAGGGAGTCAACGCCACCAGGTCCGGGTCAGCCCGGTCTTGCCAAGCGCTGCGATTTCTAACCTGCGCTGCCCCCGCAACGGTAAACGGACGAATGCGACACCTTTGGTTTAACTGAAGGACGCATTCAGCTTTCATCATGAGTCACTGAGCGTTTTGAACACGCGCTTGGGAAGGCGATGAGAGCAGTTCCGTCAGCCCGGATACCGGCCAACAAGGTGAACGCGCACGTCCTGAATTTGACCGAGCGTTTGTAACGCTCATGCACTGGCGGGGAAGCCGGTGAGGGCCTTTTGTTGATTGTTTGATCCCATGAAAATCTGTGTTTCTCGTGCACGCCTTGCCGTGCTGCCGCTGGCGTTGGCTGCTGCATTTCCGTCTTTTTCTCAAGCTCAAGATACGCCGCAACTCAAGGAGACCGTGGTGACGGCTACCCGAACTCCGACACCAATGAATGCGGTTTTAGCCGATGTGGTGGTGATTGACCGGGAGGCCATTGAGCAATCCGGCGGTCGTACATTGAGTGAATTGTTGGTGCGTGAAGCAGGGGTGCAATTATCTTCCAATGGCGGTTTGGGTAAAGCCGCTAATTTGTACATACGTGGCACCGAATCGCGTCATGTGTTGTTGCTGGTGGATGGGGTGCGGTACGGCTCCGCCACGCTAGGCACACCCAATTGGGACAACATTCCCCTGGAGCAAATTGAACGTATCGAGGTGCTCAAGGGCCCTGCGTCGGCCTTGTACGGCAGCGATGCGGTGGGCGGTGTGGTGCAGGTGTTTACCCGCCAGGGTAAACCGGGGCTTCACCCCTATGCCAGTGTGACTTTGGGAGCGGAAAGCCACTATCAAGTCACAGCCGGAGTAAGTGGCGGCACAGAGGCTATGACTTATTCGTTGGGTGCGAGTGTGCTGGATGAAAAGGGGTTTTCGGCGACCAATTCTCGTGTGCCTTTTGGTAGCCACAACCCCGACCGAGACGGGTTTGAGCAGCGTTCCCTGAACGCTTCCATGGCCTGGAAGTTGGCACCGGGCTGGCGCTTGAATGCGCATGCGCTGGGCGCCCGGGGCGATAGCCAGTTTGACAATGGCCCTTCTGTTTTCGATGTAACGGGCGAAACGACTACACAGGTGCTGGGTGCAGGTCTGGAGCGTCAATGGCAACCGGGCGTGCGCACCAGTTTGAAAGTTTCGCGTAGCGAGGACCTTACAACCAATTTTCGTTCCACCCTATCAACAACCCGTTTCGACACTACACGCAACCAAACGTCACTGCAGCATGAGCTAGACTCGGTGTTGGGCACCTGGCTGTTGGGGGTTGAGTCGGTGAAGGAATCGGTGGAGAGCACCACGGTTTACGATGTGTCCGAGCGAACGGTGAAATCGGTGTTTGCTGGACTCCAAGGGCAGCGCGATGCGCACAGTTGGCAGGTAAATATTCGCAATGATGAGAATTCTCAATTTGGCAGCGCGAGCACAGGTTTTGTGGGTTACGGCTACCAATTGGCCCCTGCTTGGCGGGTTCATGGCGGCTACGGCACCACGTTCAAGGCCCCCACATTCAATCAGCTGTATTACCCTGGGTATGGCAAAGCCACTACGCAGCCAGAAAAAGGAAAAAATTCCGAAGTCGGCGTTACCTATAGCGCCGGGGTCCACCAGGCCAAGCTCACGCGGTTTGAAAATCGGATTCGCGGATATATCAATTCGCAAACGACCGTATCAAACATTCCCAAGGTACAGATAGACGGTTGGTCTTTGGGTTACAAAGGCGGCGCTGGCCTGTGGGCATGGCAGACGAACATTGAGTTGCTCGATGCCCGTAACGTGTCAAATGGCGTTAACTACGGTCGCAAGCTTGCACGTCGAGCCGACACGCAACTGAATGCCAGCGTGCATCGTAATGTGAGTGACTGGACGCTGGGTGCCCACTTGCTGGCCGCGTCCGACCGTTTTGAGGACAACGCCAACACGCAGCGACTTGGCGGTTACGGCGTTGTGGACCTGTCAGCCGAGCGTGCTCTGTCGCCGGACTGGCGTTTGCAATTGCGCCTGAACAACGTGGGGGATAAAGCATACGAAACTGCGCTGGGCTACAACCAGTCCGGCCGTGGCGCTTTTGTGACCCTTCGCTGGCAACCCAAGTGATCACAGGCATGACCCGCTGCCCCGCCATCCTCATCGCCGCCCCGGCCTCGGGCCAGGGCAAGACCACGGTGGCCTGCGCCCTGGCGCGCCTGCATGCGCGCCAGGGCCGCAAGGTGCGGGTCTTCAAGTGCGGGCCCGACTTTCTGGATCCCTACTGGCTGACCCTGGCCAGTGGCGCGCCGGTGCACCAGCTTGACCTGTGGATGACCGGCGAGGCCGACTGCGCGCAGCGGCTGCATGATGCGGCGCAGGAGGCCGACCTGATCATTGTCGAAGGCGTGATGGGGCTGTTTGACGGCCAGCCCAGCGCGGCCGACCTGGCGCAGCGCTTTGGCTTGCCGGTGCTGGCCGTGATTGATGCCAGCGCCATGGCGGGCACCTTTGGGGCGCTGGCCTGGGGCTTGCAGCATTACCGGGAAAGCCTGCCTTTTGCCGGCGTGCTGGCCAACCGTGTCGCCTCGGAGGGACATGCCGGCATGCTCGAAGAGAGCTTGCGTGAGTCCGCCCAGTGGCAGGGCGCCTTGATGCGCAGCGCCAGTTTTACCCTGCCCGAGCGGCATCTGGGCTTGGTCATGGACCACGAACTGGGTGATGCGCTGCAGCGGCTCGATGCCGTGGCCGATGCGCTGGCCGAAACCCGGCTGGGGCAAATGGGCGCCGACGATTTGCAGGCCTGGGCCGTCCCATTTGCGGCGCCGGCTTCACCGGCCGAAGCCTTTCCGGCCGGCCTGTTGCAAGGCCAGACCATCGCCGTGGCGCGTGACGCGGCTTTTTGTTTCATTTACGCCGCCAACATCGACTGCCTGCAGGACATGGGCGCCGAACTGGTGTATTTCTCGCCGCTTCAGGACAGCGCCTTGCCACCGTGCGATGCGCTGTGGCTGCCCGGCGGTTACCCCGAACTGCATGCGCAGACCCTGGCCGGCAACGGCACGATGAAAGCCAGCCTGGCGCAGCATGTGCAGGCCGGCAAGCCGGTGTGGGCCGAGTGCGGCGGCATGATGGCGCTGTTTGACGAAATCACGACCACCGACGGCGCCAGCCACCCGATGTGGGGCCTGCTGCCCGGCCGCGTGACGATGCAAAAGCGGCTGGCCGCGCTGGGGCCGCAGCAACTGGGCGTGGCGGGCGGCATGTTGCGTGGTCATACCTTTCACTATTCCACCTGCGCCACGCCGCTGCAGGCGGCAGCGCGCACCCAGGCGGCGCCAGGACGCACCCTGCGCGGCGAAGGCGAGGCCTTGTATGCCTCGGGTTCCGTCAAAGCCAGCTATTTTCATGCGTGGTTTGCGTCCAGTCCGGCGGCGGCAGCGCGGCTGTTTTTGAAAGA
This sequence comes from Polaromonas sp., assembly GCF_030682935.1. Lineage (GTDB taxonomy): Bacteria > Pseudomonadota > Gammaproteobacteria > Burkholderiales > Burkholderiaceae_C > Polaromonas. The sequence goes on along the minus strand of NZ_JAUXNA010000268.1, from coordinate 1,630 downwards.
CGCCGATGACTGAACCAGTCAGCGACTGGCGCACATTGGCCGCCAGCCGCGACAGCGCCGCCTACGGCCCGCAGCGCATCGTCTGCCTCACGGAAGAACCCACCGAGTGGCTGTACCTGCTGGGCGAAGAGCGCCGCATTGTCGGCATTTCGGGTTACACCGTCAGGCCACCGCGCGCGCGGGAAGAAAAACCCAAGGTCAGCGCCTACCTGAGCGCCAAGATCGACAAGATCGTGGAACTGCGGCCCGACTGCGTGATTGGATTTTCAGACCTGCAGGCCGACATTGCGGCGCAGCTGATTAAGCGCGGCATTCAGGTCACCATCTTCAACCAGCGCAGCGTGGCCGAGATTTTCTCGATGATGTACCAGCTGGCCGCGATGGTCGGGCAGGTCGAGCGCGGGCTCGCGCTGATACAGACCATGCAGCAGCGGCTGCTGGCGATCGAGCAGGCGGCCGCCGGGCTCAAGCGCCGCCCGCGTGTATTTTTTGAGGAGTGGTACAACCCGCATATCAGCGCCATTGCCTGGGTGTCTGAGCTGATCGGGATTGCGGGCGGCGACGACTGCTTTCCGGAACTGGCGGCTAAGCCCATGGGCAAGGACCGCATCATTGCCGACGGTTCAAGCATCGTGCAGCGCAACCCTGACATCATTCTTGGCTCCTGGTGCGGCCGCCGGTTTCGCCCCGCGCATGTGCTGGCGCGCCCGGGCTGGGGCGAGGTCAATGCGGTCAAGAACGGCCAGCTGTTCGAGATCAAATCGTCAGAAATCCTGCAACCCGGCCCGGCGGCGCTGACCGACGGCGTGGAGCAGTTGCACCGCATCATCATGGATTGGAGTGCGATTCATGACTGAGTTGGTCGTTGCCCGCAGCGAGCTGATTCTGGGCGGCCAGAAAAGCGGCAAGTCGCGCCGCGCCGAGCTGCTGGCACGCCAATGGCTGGCGCAGTCGCCCAGCCACGACGCGCTGCTGGTCGCCACAGCCCAGCCCTGGGACGATGAAATGCGCGAACGCATCGCGCGCCATCAGCGCGACCGCGCCGAACGCGTGCCCGGCCTGCGAACGCTCGAAGAGCCGCTGCAGCTGGCGCAAGCGCTGGCCCAGCACGGCAGCCCGCGCACGCTGGTCGTGGTCGACTGCCTGACGCTGTGGCTGACCAACTGGCTGATGCCCGCTGAAAATAATGAGTCAAATAGCGATGTAGCCCAGTATCCACGGGAACAAGCAGCTATGCTTTTGGAAGCAATCCAAACCAGTGCTGGCCCGGTGGTACTGGTCGGCAACGAGATCGGGCTGGGCGTGATTCCGATGGGGCGCGAGACGCGGGCCTTTGTCGATGCGCTGGGGATGCTGAACCAGGCCGTGGCCCAGGCCTGCGAACGCGTGACCCTGATGGCGGCCGGGCTGCCATTGACGCTGAAAGGCCCGCCATGAAGCGTGCGGCCCTACTGCTCGCGCTGCTTTACCTGGCGGTAACGGCCCACGCGCTGCAACTCACGGACGACCGCGGCGTTAGCGTCACGTTTGCGCAAAGCCCGCAGCGCATCGTCAGCCTGCTGCCTTCGCTGACCGAAAGCGTCTGCGCGCTCGACCAGTGCCAGCGCCTGGTGGGCGTGGACCGCTATTC
>NZ_JAUXNA010000224.1 GCF_030682935.1 Polaromonas sp. | reverse complement strand
CGCGGCCGCATCCAGGACGAGTCCATGCATTATGAAATGCTCAAGCACACCGGCGAGCTGCCGATCGTGGGTGTCAACACCTTTCGCAACCCGCATGGAGACCAGGTCCAGGACAAGCTGGAACTGGCCCGCTCGACCGATGAGGAAAAGCAGAGCCAGCTCCAGCGGCTGGAGGACTTCCATGCGCGCCATGCCAACGCAGCGCCGGCGCAACTCAAGCGCCTGCAGCAAGCCGTGATCGACAACCAGAACGTGTTTGAGGTGCTGATGGACGCCGTGCGCGTGTGCTCGCTGGGGCAGATCACCAACGCGCTGTTCGAAGTGGGCGGGCAGTACCGGCGCAATATGTAAACGGCCTTTGGCCACAAAAAAACCCGAACAGCTGGGGCCTGAAGGCCCCAGCTGTTCGGGTTTTTTTGATCGGCGAAGCGCGGGCGGCGCCGGCCGGCCGGTGGCTTAGCCGCCTTTGGACGGGCGCTTGCCAGGGTTCTTTTTGCTGCGGGTGTGCGAGCCGCGCTCCAGGCTGATTTTCTGACCATGGCCAGTGGTGATGGTGTAGCCTTTTGGCGGCACGGGCTTGGGGGCACAGATGTCGGCTTCGACTCTGATTTTTTTGGACATGGAAGACTCCGGTTAAAAATAGCTGAACATGCAATTTTAAGCCACTGCGCGCCCGCACTGATTCGATGGGTTAAACAGCGCCGATCGACCCTTTTGCTGCGGCCCGCCAGCGACGCACGGCCACACGTTTATTTTGCTATGTTTTAAATAGCGTACAGCGTCCGAAGTGCAAGGGCTGGAGCCACTTTTTATCGTTAAACAAGGCGAACATCGGCGTAAAGCCGCTCCACATCGGCCTTGCTGCACAGCCCGGTGCCGGCCGACAGCAGCGCAGCCGAGCCCGCGGCCACGCCGTAGCGAAAGGCCTCGGCCAGACCGGCCTGGCGGCTCAGCGCCCAGACCATGGCGCCGACAAAGCTGTCACCCGCGCCCGTGGCGCTGAGCACCTGCTGCGCCAGCGCGGGCGCGCGCCAGGTTTTTTCAGCCGCCACCAGCAGCGCGCCCTGCTCACCCAGCGACAGCGCGACCACCTGGGCCTGTCCGCTGGCCACCAGCTGCTGCGCGGCGTCACGCCATTGCGCCTCATCAGTCAGCGGCCGGCCCGTCAGCTCGCGCAACTCCCGCAGGCTGGGCTTGACCAGGTAGACACCCTCCTGGAGGGCCTCGGCGAGTGCGGGCCCGGAGCTGTCCAGCACCACCTGGGTGCCGCGCGCCCGCGCCAGACGCACCAGCCGGGCATAGAAGTCGGTGGGCACGCCTGGCGGCAGGCTGCCGCTGGCGACCAGGTAGCGCGGCGGCGTGTCGAGTACGGCAAAGTGGTCCAGGCAGGCCTGCCACTCCTGCGGCGCCAGCGTGGGGCCCGGCAGCACAAAGCGAAATTCCCGGCCGCTGGACGTTTCCGTGACCGAAAAACTCTCGCGGGTTTCGCCGGCAATCTCAATACAGCTGCTGCGCACCTGCTCCTGCGCCAGCAGTTGCCGCAGCTGCTGCCCCTGCGCACCGCCCGCAGGATAAAGCGCCACGCAGTCCGCGCCCAGGCGATGCACGAGGCGGGCCACGTTGATCCCGCCGCCGCCCGGAAAGCGCAGCGGGGCACTGCAGCGCAGCTTGTGGGTGTCGGTCACGGTGGCGGTGGACGTGGCGACGTCGAGCGCCGGATTCATGGTCAGGGTCAGGATGTCGGTCATCGTCAGGCGGCTACATGGTGGTGCTCAGCGGCAAATTGATCAGCAGGTTTTGCGGCTTGAGCCTGAGCACGTTGCCGGCATCCATGGTCAAGCCCAGATAGACGGGTTTGCCGGCCACGTCGGCGCGCATCTCGGCGGGATTGACAAAATCAAGCCGAAACAGGCTGACGAGGCGCTGCATGCGGACCGGCTCGACCGGGCGGTCCTCATACAGATCATTGAGCAGGGCCGTCGACTCGGCATCCAGCCCCACATGCCAGCGCCAGGCCTCGTCATCAATCTTTTGCAACGGCTTGATGGTGACGGCCACGCCCAGGAAATGCTGCACCCACAGCTGCAGCACGCCCGCCAGCGCCTTGAGCCCCGACCGGGCGCGGGTCAGGGTAAAGACCAGGCCGTGGCTCAGGTCGTGGGTGACTTCATGCGTGAGGTCGAGCAAAAACCGGTGCCGACCCGCCTGCTGCCAGTAGTCGGGCGCGTTGTCGTCGCTCAGCACCTGCACGGTGAGGGTGCGCTGCGGCGCCTTGGCTTCCGCCAAAAAGCGCCCAAAGTCGCCCAGGCCACCGGTTTCATGGAGCATGTCCATCGTTTCACGGTCGCCACTGAGCACCTGGCCGCCCTCGGTGCTGATGCGCTGGCTGCGAAACAGCATTTCGCCCGCGCGCAGCGTGTAGGCATCCCCCCGGGCATCCTCCAGCAGGCTGTGCGTGATCGCCTGCACCAACAAATCGATGAACAGCGGCGGTATGTTGATGCGGCCCGCGCCGCCGGCCGCGAACAGGCCCAGGTAATAAGCCTCCAGCGTGCCGGCAGCGAGCAAGCCATCGCGAAAACGCAGAAACAGCGTATAGCTGTCACGGGCATCGCTGTCTTGCAGGGCCTGCAGTTCACCGGGGCTGACGGGCCGGGAAGGCGACGCGGTCAGCGCGGCGTGCAGGGCCAGCTCGGCCTTACAGGATTCGGGCACGGGCGCCAGTTCAGGCCGGGCCAAAAAAAGCCGGAGGTAGTCGTCAGTCGGTTTCAACCAGCCGCGTTCAGTGCGCTGGAGAGTGCTAAATCCACTGGAGGGCCAAAAATTTTGCATGGGCGCAATGGTCGCACATGCAACGTGTTTTTCATGCCCTTCTTTAAATCGCTCCTGTTTTAATAGCTATAAGCACCCGTCCAGAATGCGCCAGAGGCCTATTTATTCTTGAAATGTGCCGCAGGTGGTCTGCGCGCCGCGGGCCGCCACGCTTTACGTGTCGTTTCAGCAGGGTCATAGCGTTCGCTGGTTGATCCGGTCCGCAAGGCATGCGTTCCCGGCATGCCCCTATTTACACCCGGGAATTGGGGGCCTGCCGCGTCGCCCGGCTCAACCGCATTGACCCCGTCGCAGGCTTGTCCAACAAGTAAAACTACCTAAGGGTCTTGCCGGTGGCACGGACTGCACGAGACCGCTAGGATGCGTTAATTGATTTGCGGGACCTGTGTCCGCTCTTGCATGAACTACGCATGCCTGCCCGCGAATTTAAACCCATCCGCCGGAGAATAATTTGTCAGTGGAGTTCATTCTCGAAACAAAAGGTCTGACCAAGGAATTCAAGGGATTCGTGGCCGTCGACCATGTAGACCTCAAAGTCCAGCGCGGGCATATTCACGCGCTGATCGGCCCCAACGGCGCCGGCAAGACCACCTTCTTCAACCTGTTGACCAAATTTTTGCACCCGACTGCGGGCAGTATCGTGTTCAACGGCACCGACATCACGACCGAAAAGCCCGCCCAGACGGCGCGGCGCGGCATCGTGCGCTCATTCCAGATTTCGGCCGTTTTCCCGCACATGACGGTGCTTGAAAACGTGCGCGCCGCGCTGCAGCGCAACCTGGGCACCTCGTTTCACTTCTGGAAAGCCGAAAGCACGCTGTTTCACCTGCATGGGCGCGCCCGCCAGCTGCTGGCCGAGGTCGATCTGCAGGACTTCGCCGACGAGCTGACCGTCAACCTGCCCTACGGCCGCAAGCGCGCGCTGGAGCTGGCCACGACACTGGCGCTGGAGCCCGAGCTGATGCTGCTGGACGAACCCACCCAGGGCATGGGCCACGAAGACGTGGGCCGCGTGACGCAGCTGATCAAGAAGGTCTCGGCCGGGCGCACCATCCTGATGGTGGAACACAACATGAATGTGGTCTCGTCGATTGCCGACCGCATCACGGTGCTGCAGCGCGGCGCCATCATTGCCGATGGCCCGTATGCCGAAGTGTCGGCCAATCCGCTGGTGATCGAGGCCTACATGGGCACCGCGAACACCGAACTGCAGGGGGCGCACTGATGTATGCAGCCCCCACGCTTGTCGCTGCCCGAGCCTTCGGCGGTACGCTGCCCCCGTCACGAGGAAGAGGGGCTAATTTTCCTTGGTGCGGCCCGGCGAAAAATTTCATGAACGGAGCTTCCCATGACTAAAGAACTCCTGCGCATCGAAGACCTGCATGCCTGGTATGGCGAATCGCACATCCTGCATGGCGTGAACCTGACGGTGCACCAGGGCGAAGTGGTGACATTGCTGGGACGCAACGGCGCCGGGCGCACCACGACCATGCGCGCCATCGTCGGCCTGACCGGCACGCGAAAAGGCTCCATCAAAATAAATGGCGAAGAAACCATCAAGCTGGCGCCGCACAAGGTGGCGCACCTCGGCGTCGGTTACTGCCCCGAAGAGCGCGGTATTTTTGCCAGCCTGACAGCCGAGGAAAACCTGATGCTGCCGCCCACCATTGCGCCGGGCGGCATGAGCGTCGAAGAGATTTACGAGATGTTCCCCAACCTGAAAGAGCGTGCCTCCAGCCCCGGCACGCGGCTGTCGGGCGGCGAGCAGCAGATGCTGGCGGTGGCGCGCATTTTGCGCACCGGCGCGCGCCTGCTGCTGCTCGATGAAATCTCGGAAGGCCTGGCTCCCGTCATTGTGCAAAAGCTGGGCGAGATGATTCTCACGCTCAAGGCCAAGGGCTACACCATTGTGCTGGTGGAGCAGAACTTCCGCTTTGCCGCGCCGCTGGCCGACCGTTTTTACGTGATGGAGCACGGCACCAT
>NZ_JAUXNA010000252.1 GCF_030682935.1 Polaromonas sp. | reverse complement strand
AACCGCTTCAATTTGCCGCTGAGCGACGAACAGGCCCGGCAAATCGCGTTTTACAAGCCGGCTGCAGACAGCCCCGAGATGCAGTACCTGCATGCGCGGCGCGCGGCGCTGGGCGGCTACCTGCCCAAGCGCGACACCACGGCGCAGCTTATTCCCGTGCCGGCCCTGCCCAGCTACGCCCAGTTTGCACTGGCCGCCGGTGGCAAGGAAATGAGCACCACCATGGCCTTCGTGCGCATGCTCGGTGGCCTGCTCAAAGACCCGGCGCTGGGCCCGAAGATCGTTCCCATCGTCGCGGACGAAGCGCGCACCTTCGGCATGGCCAACCTGTTCAAGCAGGTCGGGATTTATTCCAGCGTCGGCCAGCGTTACGCGCCCGAAGACATCGGCTCGGTGCTGAGCTACCGCGAAGCGCTCGACGGCCAGATCCTGGAAGAAGGCATCAGCGAAGCCGGCGCGCTGGCCAGCTGGACGGCCGCCGCCACCAGCTACAGCGTGCATGGGCTGGCGATGCTGCCGTTTTATATTTATTACTCGATGTTCGGCTTTCAGCGCGTGGGCGACCAGATCTGGGCCGCCGCTGACCAACGGGCACGCGGATTTTTGCTGGGCGCCACCTCGGGCCGCACCACGCTGGGCGGCGAAGGCCTGCAGCACCAGGACGGTACCAGCCATCTGGTGGCGGCAACCATTCCCAACTGCAAGGCCTACGACCCGGCGTTCGCCTGCGAGCTGGCCGTCATTGTGGACCGTGGCATGCAGGAAATGATGGTGGAGCAGCAAGACGTTTTTTATTACGTGACCCTGATGAACGAGAACTACGCGCAGCCCGACCTTAGGCCCGGGACGGAGGCGGACATCATTCGCGGATGCTATCAATTAAATAGCTACTCACACCCGTCAGATAAGGACAACAGTACAAAAACGCTTAAAAATGTGACACTGATGGGCTCCGGTGCCATCCTGACGGAGGTGATCAAGGCGGCACAACAATTGGCTGATCTGGGCATACGGGCAACGGTGTACAGCGTGACCAGCTGGAGCGAACTCGCGCGCGATGGGGCCGTTTGCCAGCAACGCACGCTCAAGGGGCAGGATGCCGGCCATCAGCCGTTCATTACCGGGCTTTTGCAAGACAGCCAGGGGCCCATCATCGCCGCCACCGACTACGTGCGCGCCGTGCCGGAAAGCATTCGCGCTTTCCTGCCTGAAGGCCGCTCCTACCTGACGCTGGGCACCGACGGCTTCGGGCGCAGCGATACACGGGCCGCACTGCGCGAGTTTTTTGGCGTCAATGCGCAAAGCATCGTCAAGGCGGCGCTGCATCGGCTGAAGGTGAAGTAAAGCACGGGAAGGCAACAAACCCGTGTGCGGTGAACCGCGCACGGGCTTTCATCCAGGCCTGGGACAACCCGAGCGAAGACTTACTTGGGCAGCATCACCTTGTCGACCACGTGGATCACGCCATTGGACTGGTAGACGTCGGCAATCGTGACCTTGGCCGCGCCGCCTTTTTCGTCCGTAATCGTCACGCCGCCCATGGCGGAGGTCGCCGTCAGGTTGCCGCCGGCCACGGTTTTGAGCGTCGCCTTGCCGTTGCCTGCGGCAATAGCTTTGGTCAGCGCGGCCGCATCCATCTTGCCGGCCACGACGTGGTAGGTCAGGATGCCGCTCAGCATGGCGTTGCTTTCAGGCTTGAGCAGCGTGTCCACCGTGCCGGCGGGCAGCGCTGCAAAGGCGGCGTTGGTCGGTGCAAACACGGTGAAGGGACCTGCGCTTTTGAGGGTGTCCACCAGCCCGGCGGCCTTGACGGCAGCCACCAGCGTGGTGTGGTCCCTGGAATTGACCGCGTTGTCGATGATGTCCTTGCTCGGCAGCATGGACGCACCGCCCACCATGACCTGCGCGAAGGCGGAGGCGCCCGCCATCGACATGGCCAGTGCGAGGCCCAGCGACGCGAGTTTGTGTTTTGTTTGCATATGGATTCCTTGAGGTTGAAGTTGAGACATGAGCCGAAACCAGATTGATTTAAAAGCGGCTGTTATGAATACGGGGCCAGGCAGCCACTGGATTCAAACGGGGGTGAAGTCTCAACATCTTTCTCAGGGCATCAGGGTCGTCCAACGTGAACCGGGTTGCTGCAGACCGCCCGCCACAACTCAGGCGCTGCGCTCAAGGAACGAGCTGATCGCTTGCGGAAAAATCAGGTGTTCCTGCGTGAGCACGCGGGCCGCCAGTGCGTCGGCGGTGTCGCCGGGCAGCACCGGCACCACGGCCTGCGCCAGGATGGCGCCGTGGTCCAGCTCGGCCGTCACCTGGTGCACGGTCGCGCCCGCCACCTGACAGCCCGCGTCAATGGCGCGCTGGTGCGTGTGCAGGCCCGCAAAGGCCGGCAGCAGCGAGGGGTGGATATTGATCAGCCTGCCCGCATAGTGCTTCACAAAGCCGGGCGTGAGGATGCGCATGAAACCCGCCAGCACCACCAGCTGCGGCGCATGCAGGTCAATCCTCGCCGCCAGCGCCGCGTCAAAGGCCTCGCGCGAATCAAAACCGCGGTGCGACACCAGATCGGTCGCAAGGCCCAGGCTTTTGGCCAGCACCAGCCCTTGGGCGTCGGCCTGGTTGCTGATCACGGCGGCAATCCGCAGGCCGCGCTTTTCTTGCCAGGCTTCTTTTTGGGCGGTCTTGGCAATGGCGGCCATGTTGGAGCCACCGCCAGAAATCAGGATCACGATGTTTTTCATTGTCTTAAGATTATCCCCATGAGAACCCTTACCCCCCTGGAAGCCCGCGTGCTGGCCACCCTGATGGAAAAAGCCCGCACTGTACCCGACAGTTACCCGCTGTCGCTCAATGCCTTGCTGCTGGGCTGCAACCAGAAAACCAGCCGCGACCCGATGATGGACGTAACCGAAGCCCAGGCCCAGGCGGCGATTGATGCGCTCAAGGCACTGAGCCTGGTGTTTCAGGCCAGCTCCAGCCGGGTGCCGCGTTTTGAGCACAATTTTCAGCGTGGCTTCGGCGTCAGCGAGCCGCAAGCGGTGCTGCTGGGGCTGCTCATGCTGCGCGGGCCGCAAACGCCCGGCGAGTTGCGCACCAACAGCGAACGCTGGTACAAGTTTGCCGACATCGCCAGCGTGGAGGACGCGTTGGGCGAACTCAAGGCGCGCGGCGAAGACAGCGGCGTGATCGCGGTCGTGCAGTTGCCCCGGGCCGCCGGCATGCGGGAGCAGCGCTGGGTGCACCTGCTTTGTGGCGAGGGCGCTTTATCGGCTTTTCCGCCGGTCAATGCGGGCGATACTGCCATTGATTCTGAAGCAGAGCCGGTGTCTCTAGGCCAGGCCGAACGCCTGCAGCAGCGCCTGGAAACGCTGGAAACCCAGGTCCTGCAGCTGCAAACCCAGCTCGCCCATCTGCAAAAAGAGCTGGGCGTGTCTCAAGCCTGACAGCACGGCGCGAACGGGCGTGCTAAAAACGCGGCACTGGAGAACTTGCCATGGATTTAGCTTTCACCCCTGAAGAACAGGCCTTTCGCGAAGAGATACGCGCGTGGGTCCGTGCCAACCTGCCGGCTGACATTTCGCACAAGGTGCACAACGCCTTGCGCCTGTCGCGTGACGACATGCAGCGCTGGGCCAAAATCCTCGGCCAAAAAGGCTGGCTCGGACACGGCTGGCCCAAGGAATTTGGCGGCCCCGGCTGGAACGCGGTGCAAAAGCACCTGTTTGAAGAAGAATGCGCGCTGGCCGGCGCTCCCCGCGTGGTGCCGTTTGGCCCCGTCATGGTCGCGCCCGTCATCATGGCCTTTGGCAATGCCGAGCAGCAGCAACGCTTTTTGCCCGGCATCGCCAGCGGCGAAGTCTGGTGGAGCCAAGGCTACAGCGAACCAGGCGCAGGCTCCGACCTGGCCTCGGTCAAGTGCAAGGCCGAGCGTCAGGGCAACAGCTACATCGTCAACGGCCAAAAGACCTGGACCACGCTGGGCCAGTACGGCGAGTGGATTTTTTGCCTGGTCCGCACCGCTACTTCCGGCAAGCCGCAAGCCGGCATTTCCTTTTTGCTGATCGACATGAAGTCGCCCGGCGTCACCGTGCGCCCCATCAAGCTGCTGGACGGCGAGTGCGAAGTCAACGAAGTCTGGTTTGACAACGTGGAAGTGCCGGCCGAGAACCTGATTGGCGAAGAAAACAAGGGCTGGACCTACGCCAAGCACCTGCTCAGCCACGAGCGCACCAACATTGCCGATGTGAACCGCACCAAGCGTGAGCTGGAGCGCCTCAAGCGCATTGCGAAAGCCGAAAACGTCTACGACGACCTGCGTTTCCGCGACGAAATCGCCAAACTTGAAGTCGACGTGGTCGCGCTTGAAATGCTGGTGCTGCGCGTGCTGTCGGCTGAAAAGTCCGGCAAGAACTCGCTGGACATCGCGGGCCTGCTCAAGATCCGCGGCAGCGAAATCCAGCAGCGCTACAGCGAACTGATGATGCTGGCCGCAGGCCCCTTCAGCCTGCCCTTCATTCAGGAAGCCATGGAAGCAGGCTGGCAAGGCGACTTCCCGGGTGCGGCCCTGAGCGATGCGCCGCTGGCCTCCACCTACTTCAACATGCGGAAAACCACGATTTACGGCGGCTCCAACGAAGTGCAGCGCAACATCGTGTCGCAAGTCGTGCTCGGTTGATGAGACCAGATTTAAAGGACAAGCACCATGGATTTTGATTTCACGGACGAGCAGGAACAACTTCGCGATGCAGTTCGCAAGTGGGTGGACAAAGGCTACAACTTTGATCGCCGCTGCGGCATTGCCAAGGCGGGCGGATTTTCCCGCGAGGCCTATGGCCAGCTGGCCGATCTGGGCCTGGCGGGCCTCTACATTTCCGAGGCGCAGGGCGGACTCGGCATGGGGCCTGTCGAAGGCATGGTTGTCATGGAGGAACTCGGGCGCGGCATTGTGCTGGAGCCCCTGGTCCAGACGCTGATCGCGGGCGGCGTGCTCTCGGGCTACGCACCCGCCGCAGTCCAGGACGCCTGGCTGTCAAAAATCGCCTCGGGCGAGGGTCTGGTGGTGCTGGCGTACCAGGAACGCGCGGCCCGCTACAAGTTTGAAAATTGTGAGGCAAAAGCGACTCCAGCGCAGGATGGATGGACGTTAAGCGCTACCAAAAGCATAGTGCCTTCCGGCGACCAGGCAGATGCCTTCATCGTGCCCGCCATGGCCAACGGCAAGATGGCGCTGTTCCTGGTCGAACGCGCCGCCGCAGGCGTCAGCACGCGGGGCTACGGCACGCAAGACGGCGCACGCGCCGCAGAAGTCATGCTGAACAACGCGCCCGCCAGCCTGATTACGCTCGACGGCCTGACCGCGCTGGCGCATGCGATCGACATCGGCATTGCCGCCAGCTGTGCCGAAGCGGTGGGCGTGATGGACAAAACCCTGGCCATCACGGTGGAGTACATGAACACGCGCAAACAGTTTGGCGTGGCCATCAGCAGCTTTCAGGCCCTGCGCCACCGGGTGGCCGACATGAAGATGCAGCTGGAACTGGCCCGCTCCATGAGCTACTACGCATCGCTCAAGCTCAATGCGCCTGCCGAAGAACGCCGCCGGGCAATGGCCCGGGCCAAGTACCAGTTGGGCGTTTCCATGCGTTTTGTGGGCCAGCAGGCGGTGCAGCTGCATGGCGGCATTGCGGTCACCGACGAGTACATCGTGAGCCACTACTTCAAGAAGCTGACCCAGCTGGAGATGACCTTTGGCGACACGCTGCACCACCTGGGCGAGGTGTCGCGCCAGATGCAGGACACGGCTGGCGTGTTCGCCTGAACTTTACCCGCGCATTGCCTGAGTTCCAGTACACCGTGACTCAGGCGTGCAGGCGGGACGTTTTGGGCAGATGCGCCATCAAAAACTCCATCTGGTCGGCCAGAATGCGGCGATTGCGCAAAATGAAATCTTCCCACAGGCTGGGCACATAAGGCGTGTAGAGCAACGGCATGCCGGCCTGCTCGGGTGTGCGGTGGCTTTTTCGGTGGTTGCAGGGCCGGCAGGCGGTCACCACGTTCATCCAGACATCGATGCCGTTTTGGGCAAAGGGAATGATGTGTTCGCGCGTCAGGTCTTCTTCGTTTAAATGCCCGCCGCAGTAGGCGCACACGTTGCGGTCACGCGCAAACAGCTTGCTGTTGGTAAGCCCGGGCTTGAGTTCAAACGGATTGATGTTGGGCACGCCCCGGGTGCCAATGATGCTGTTGACCGTGATGATGGACTGCTGGCCCGTGATGGCGTTGTGGCCGCCGTGAAAGGTGGCAATGCGCGCACCCATCTCCCAGCGCACTTCGTCCGTCGCGTAATGCAACACAGCCTCTTCAAGGCTGATCCAGGATTGCGGCAACCCTTGGGCGGAGAGCTTCAAAACCTTCAAAACGAACCTCCATGAACATGGAAACACGGTATCTAGCAGTTAATTTGTCAATATACAGCGAAATCATGAAGCCAGCATGAAGACCCCCATGGCAAAGCGGCTCACACGCATGATTTGCCCGCTTCAAGCGCATTCAGGCGAACCCCGCCGCCATAGAAACGATAATCGCGCCCATGAAAGTCTTTCGCGGCTACCGACACCCCCAACTGGCGCCGCAGTGCGCCCTGACCATCGGCAATTTCGACGGCGTTCACCGTGGCCACCAGGCCATGCTGGCGCTGCTTAAAAACGAAGCCCAGCATCGCGGTTTGCCGAGTTGCGTCATGAGCTTTGAGCCGCATCCGCGTGACTATTTCGCGGCGCTCGCCCGCAAGCCCGAACTGGCGCCCGCGCGCATTGCCACGCTGCGCGACAAGCTCACCGAGCTGACGCGCTGCGGCATCGACCAATGCGTGGTTCTGCCCTTCAATGCACGGCTGGCAGCGCAGCCGCCCGAAGCCTTCATTCAGGATGTACTGGTGCGTGGCCTGGGCGTCCAGTACGTGCTGGTGGGCGATGATTTCCGCTTCGGCACCAAACGCACAGGCGACTACGCCATGCTGGACGCCGCCGGTGTGCGCCAGGGTTTTGATGTCGCCCGCATGAACAGCTACGAGGTGCACGGCACCCGCGTCTCAAGCTCGTCCGTGCGCCAGGCGCTGGCGCAGGGCGACATGGACCAAGTGGCGGGCCTGCTGGGGCGGCCCTACAGCATCTCGGGCCATGTGGTGCATGGCCGCAAACTGGGCCGGGATCTGGGCTTTCGCACGCTCAACCTGCGGTTTTCGCACTGGAACCCGGCTGCCAGCGGGATTTTTGCCGTGAGGGTAGCGGGCCTGGACGCGCAGCCCCTGCCCGGCGTCGCCAATCTGGGCATACGGCCTTCGCTCGACCCCGCCGACGTCAACGGCGGGCGCGTGCTGCTGGAAACCCATTGCCTCGAATGGCCGGAGCACCTTGGCCCGGAAGGGGCGTACGGTAAAATTATCCGCGTGGAACTGCTACACAAACTGCACGACGAACTGAAATACGACGGTCTGGACAGCCTGAAAGCGGGCATTGCCAAAGACTGCGACGATGCGCGGTCGTTTTTTGCCCAGGCTGCCCCGTCTTTTTCGGCCTCCCTGCACACACAAACGGGCCGCCAGACCACACGCGACCGAATTTAGACGATCCCGTCGCCCGGCTTTCGCCTGCATGCCCGCCAGCGAACAGCTCACTCCCCCTTTTTCCTGAATTTTTCTGCGGCTCCGCCTCTTCAGTCCGCCGCCAACAAAAGCACCCATGTCTGACAAAAAATCCGATTACCGCAGCACCCTGAACCTGCCCGACACCCCTTTCCCGATGCGCGGCGACCTGCCCAAACGCGAGGCAGGCTGGGTCAAGGACTGGGAAGACAAAGGGCTCTACAGGCAACTGCGCGATGCGCGCAGCGGCGCCGCGAAGTTTGTCCTGCACGACGGCCCGCCGTATGCCAACGGCAAGATCCATATCGGCCACGCCGTCAACAAGGTGCTGAAAGACATGGTGGTCAAGGCGCGCCAGCTCAAGGGACTGGACGCCGTCTATGTACCGGGCTGGGACTGCCATGGCCTGCCGATTGAAAACGCCATTGAAAAACTGCATGGCCGCAGCCTGCCGCGCGATGAAGTGCAGGCCAAAAGCCGCGCCTTTGCCACCGAGCAGATCGCCGGCCAGATGGCCGACTTCAAACGCCTGGGCGTGCTCGGCGAATGGGACAACCCCTACCGCACCATGGATTTCGGCAACGAAGCCAATGAAATCCGCGCGCTCAAACGCATCATGGAACGCGGCTTTGTCTACCGTGGCCTCAAACCCGTGTACTGGTGTTTCGACTGCGGCTCATCGCTGGCCGAGTTTGAAATCGAATACGCCGACAAGAAATCGCAGACGCTGGACGTAGCCTTCAAATGCGCCGAGCCCGAGAAACTGGCCGCCGCCTTTGGTCTGGACAGCCTCGCCAAAGACGCCTTTGCCGTGATCTGGACCACCACCGCATGGACCATACCGGCCAACCAGGCGCTGAACCTGAACCCCGAACTCGAGTACGCGCTGGTCGACACCGAACGCGGCCTGCTCGTGCTGGCGGCCGTGCTGGTCGACAAATGCCTGGAGCGCTATCAGCTCACGGGCACGGTAGTGGCGACCACGCTGGGCAAGAACCTGGCGCTGCTGAACTTCATGCACCCGCTGCATGACGTGGATGCCGGCTACCGGCGCCTGAGCCCGGTGTTTCTGGCCGACTACGCGACCGCCGACGACGGCACGGGCCTGGTGCATTCCTCGCCTGCTTACGGAGTGGAAGACTTTAACTCCTGCGTGGCCAACGGCATCGCCTACGACGACATCCTGAACCCGGTGCAGGGCAATGGCCGCTACGTCGACGAGCTGCCGCTGTTTGGCGGCCTCAACATCTGGAAAGCCTGCCCCCTCGTGATCGAGACGCTGCGCGAGCACGGCCGCCTGTTTGCCACCGAGAACATCACGCACAGCTACCCGCACTGCTGGCGCCACAAGACGCCGGTGATTTACCGCGCTGCCGCCCAGTGGTTCATCCGCATGGACGAGGAAACCGCCGGAACCCAGGGCGTGTTCCCCAAGGACAAGGCCGAAAAAACCCTGCGCCAGCTGGCCCTGGCCGCGATCGAAGAAACCAGTTTTTACCCGGAAAATGGCAAGCTCCGCCTGCAGGGCATGATTGCCGGCCGGCCCGACTGGTGCATCAGCCGCCAGCGCAACTGGGGCGTGCCGCTGCCCTTCTTCATCCACACCGCCACGGGCGAGTTGCACCCGCGCACCATGGAGATCATGGACCAGGCCGCCGATATGGTGCAGGCCGGCGGCATCGAGGCCTGGAGCAAGGCCAGCGCCGAATCCATCATCGGCACCGACGCGCCTGACTACATCAAGAGCACGGACATTCTCGACGTCTGGTTTGACTCGGGCACCACCCACGCGCATGTGCTGCAACACAGCCACGCGGCGCAATCGACCTGGCCCGCAGACCTGTACCTGGAAGGCCATGACCAACACCGCGGCTGGTTCCACTCCTCGCTGCTGACCTCCTGCGCGATGTACGACCACGCGCCCTACAAGGGCCTGCTCACGCACGGCTTCACGGTGGACGGCAAGGGCCGCAAGATGAGCAAGAGCGAAGGCAATGTGGTGGCACCGCAAGAAGTCAGCGACAAGCTGGGCGCCGAGATCATCCGCCTCTGGTGCGCCTCCACCGACTATTCGGGCGACCTGGGCATTGACGACAAGATCCTGGCGCGCGTGGTCGATGCCTACCGCCGCATCCGCAACACGCTGCGCTTTCTGATGGCCAACGTGAGCGACTTTGACCCCATAAAAGATGCAGTGCCGTTTGACGAGCTGCTCGAAATCGACCGCTACGCGCTGAGCCGTGCGGCGCAGCTGCAGGCCGACATCCTGGCGCACTACGAGGTCTATGAATTCCACCCGGTCGTGTCCAAACTGCAAATCTATTGCAGCGAAGACCTGGGCTCCTTCTACCTCGACATCCTGAAAGACCGGCTCTACACCACCGGCCCGAAGTCGCTGGCACGCCGCAGTGCGCAAACCGCGCTGCACGCCATCACCCACGCCATGCTGCGCTGGATGGCGCCGTTCCTGAGCTTTACCGCCGAGGAAGCCTGGACCATCTTCGGCCAGTCGGAGTCGATCTTTCTGGAAACCTACGCCGACCTCGGCACGCCCGACCAGGCGCTGCTGGCCAAGTGGAACCGGATTCGCGAGATCCGCGATGCCGTCAACAAGGACATCGAAGCCCTGCGCACCGAGGGCAAGGTGGGCTCCTCGCTGCAGGCCAACGTGTCGCTGCAGGTGAAGGCCGACGACCTCGCGCTGCTGGCCAGCCTGGGCGACGACCTGAAGTTTGTCTTCATCACATCCGCTATTGATTTAGTAGCTGGAGAGAACCTACAGTCGGGCGTCAACGCCAGCTCTTCCATTAAATGCGAGCGCTGCTGGCATTACCGCGATGACGTCGGGATCAACCCCGCCCACCCCACGATTTGTGGCCGCTGCACCAGCAACCTGCATGGCGCGGGTGAAGACAGGAAGTTTGCCTGATGGCCAAAATCACCTTCGGAAAATCATCGTCCAGCATGCTGCCCTGGCTGGGCCTGGCGTTGATCCTGCTGATTGCCGACCAGTTCACCAAAGTGCTGATCCTCGGCTATTACCGCCTCGGTGACGCCACCACCGTGACCAGCTTCTTCAATATTGTGCGGGTCCACAACACCGGCGCGGCCTTCTCTTTCCTGGCGTCGGCGTCGGGCTGGCAGCGCTGGTTTTTCACCGCCATCGGCGTGGTGGCGGCGCTCTTCATTGTGTGGATGCTCAAGTCGCATCCCGGGCAGAAGCTGTTCTCGTTCGCGCTGGCCTGCATTTTGGGCGGTGCGGTGGGCAACGTGATTGACCGCACCCTGCACGGCTATGTGGTGGACTTCCTGGATGTCCACTACGCAGGCTGGCACTTTCCGGCGTTCAACATTGCCGACGCCGCGATCAGCATAGGCGCTGCCTGCCTGATCCTCGATGAGTTGCTGCGGGTAAGACGCGCGAAAGGGTAAGCCCCGGGCAACGGTCTAACCAGCGGCGCTTACTCTGAACGGGCCCTGCCTCTTGCGCGGTAGGGGTAGACCCCGTTGATGCCCAGATCCGAATCACCGTTCATCATCGTTTCGCCCCGGCGCTGCGCCTCAAGCAGCTCCGCCTTCACCTCCGCACGCGTGCGACCGGGTGTGGCCGCCACCGCGCCACCGGGGTAGCGCAGGGTAAAGGCCGAATCCGAATCGCCACCCGCAAAAACCTCGCCGTTGCGCCGGGCCTCAAGCAGTTCCGCCTGGACTTCAGCGCGCGTTTTGCTTGATGCGGTGGCCCTGGCCGGGTACTGCCGGGGTGACAACTCATTGAGCATCCTGCCGCTCTCCCCGTCCGCCATGACCTCGCCCCTTTGCTGGGCTTCAAGCAGTTCGGCCCGGACCTGCTCACGTGTTTTGGGCGCGCCCGGATCTTGCGCCAAAGCAGAACCTGAGGCCACCGCCAAAACCAAGACGGACGCGATTTTCAAGCGGTTGTTCATGATGAACCTCCTTCAACAGTCAAACCCAAGAACCGGAGAAGGAACTGAAGTCAGCTCGGTCCAGCCTTGGCGAGCCGTATTTTTTTGACGACTCCCTGTTTTGACTGGTGCCTTCAAGGCGAAGTTTCAGGAAAGATGTTTCCAGACCGGGGGCATTCCCTTCAATAGGTAATCGCTGTTTCAAAAGCAGTCTGCCCCCCTGTGCGGCACGCCTTACAACGTCAAAATGCTGCAACCCGTGGTCTTGCGGGCTTCCAGCGCACGGTGCGCCTCGGCCACATCGGCCAGCGAAAAACGCTGGTCAATGCGGATCTGTACCTTGCCGCTGCTGACCATGTCAAACAAATCATCGGCCATCTGCTGCGTGGTTTCGCGCGTGGCAATGTGGGTGAACAGCGTGGGCCTCGACACATACAGCGAGCCCTTGGCCGCCAGCAAGCCGATGTCCAGCGGCTCGACCTTGCCCGAGGCGTTGCCGAAATTGGCCAGCAGGCCAAACGGGCGCAGGCAATCGAGCGACTTAAGAAAAGTATCCTTGCCAACGGAGTCATAAACCACTTTCACGCACTGGCCGCCGGTGATTTCCTTGACGCGGGCGACGAAATCTTCGGTGGCGTAGTTGATGACAAAGGCCGCGCCATGGTCCCTGGCCAATGCACATTTTTCATCCGATCCGGCCGTGCCGATCAACTGCAGGCCCATCGCCCTGGCCCACTGGCAGGCAATCAGGCCGACGCCGCCAGCGGCGGCATGAAACAGCACGAAGTCGCCCGCCTTCAGCCCGCCTTGCGGCTGCGTGCGGCGCAGCAGGTACTGCGCGGTCAGGCCCTTGAGCATCATGGCCGCGCCGGTCTCGAAAGAAATCGCGTCGGGCAGCTTGCACACGCATTTGGCGGGCATCACGCGCACTTCGCAGTAGCTGCCCGGCGGCTGGCTGGCATACGCGGCGCGGTCGCCCACCTGGAGGTGGGTCACGCCCTCACCGACGGCCTCCACCACGCCCGAGGCTTCCATGCCCAGTTGCAGCGGCATCGGCAGCGGATACAGGCCGCTGCGCTGGTAAACGTCAATAAAGTTCAGGCCTATGGCCTTGTGGCGGATGCGGATCTCGCCCGGACCCGGCTCGCCCACCTGGACCTCGACCAGTTTGAGTTCCTCGGGGCCGCCGGGCTGGTCAATGCGTACGGCTTTGGAGCGGATGGGAGTCATGAAAAATTTCCTGGTTTTCTGTGGGTAGGGTAGGCAAAAAAGGCAACAGGCCGCTATCGTGCCATGAATCAAGCGGCGCTGCCCTTGCCGGGGCGTGGCACCTTGCCAGCTTGGTAAAGTCCCGGGTATGAATCAACGCCTGACCCCCGCTACCGCCCTGCTTTTGGTGCTGCCTCCTTTGCTCTGGGCGGGCAACGCCGTGGTGGGCCGTCTGGTCTACGATCTGGTTCCGCCCATGACGCTGAACTTTCTGCGCTGGGCACTGGCTTTTGTGATTCTTTTGCCGCTGGCCCACCGGATACTGCGGCGCGGCAGCGCCATGTGGCTGAACTGGAAGCGCTTTGCGTTGCTGGGACTGCTGGGTGTGGGCTGCTACAACGCCCTGCAATACCTGGCGCTGCAAACATCGACGCCACTCAATGTGACCCTGGTCGCATCCAGCATCCCGGTCTGGATGCTGCTGGTGGGCGGCCTTTGCTTCGGGCAGCGGGTCTCGCGCCAGCAGATTGCCGGCGCCTTGATGTCGATCGCTGGCGTACTGGTCGTACTGTCACGCGGGCAGTGGGCGCTGCTGGTAGAGGTCCAACTGGTGCCCGGGGATGTTTATGTGCTGCTGGCCACGCTGGCCTGGGCGTTTTACAGCTGGCTGCTGTCGCAGCCCAAGGATCCACCTGAACTTCGCCGCGACTGGGCGGGATTTTTAATGGCGCAGATTGTGTTTGGCCTGGGCTGGTCGGGCCTGTTTGCGGGCGGTGAATGGGCGCTGACCAATGCGCACATCAGTTGGGGCTGGCCGCTGGTGACGGCGCTGCTGTATATCGCCATTGGCCCGGCCGTGATCGCCTATCGCTGCTGGGGCATGGGCGTGCAGCGCGTCGGTCCGGCCATTGCCGGCTTTTTCTCCAACCTCACGCCGCTGTTTGCCGCCCTGCTGTCAGCGGCCTTCATGGGCGAGCTGCCGCATCTTTACCATGCACTGGCCTTCGGACTGATTGTGGGCGGGATTGTGGTGTCGGCGCGGCGCTAAGCTGCCCGCCTCAATTTCCACGGTTACCGCCCAGGGACGGGAACTCTGGTCTGGGGCTGTCAGATGCGGGTTGACGCAATGCGGCGAGCCGCCTTGTCATACTTTCGATCTCGATGGTCTGACCGGCCATGATCTCTTCAGCCAACTGGCGGGTTGCCGGATCGCGGCCATGCTTGAGTACCAGCCGCGCCATGTCAACCGCACCCGCGTGGTGAGGAATCATCATGGCCAGAAAATCCACATCTGCATTGCCGCTGTAGCCCGGCGCATGCATGTCCTGCATCATGCGCGCCATGCCAGCATCCATGCCTGCTTGAAATACAGGCGCTGAGTCCGCCTGCATGGCGGCATGGTCATGACCATGGGCGGGCTGCGCCACGGCGCTGCCCGCCAGAACTGCCATGGTGACGGCCAGCGCAAGTCTTGCCCGTATCCTGGCGGCTGCACTCATGCCGTTTGTCCCTTCACCCCGGGCCGCACGTACACCAGATTAATGCTCTTCTTGTTGCGCAGGCCGCCCGAAGGCAGATTCAGGTTGCCCAGCGGAATTTGCGCAATGAAGTTCGGCTTGAACGGGTCGCTGATGTCAAAAGCGCTGCACACGGTCTGGCCGGCATTGGGCGTACCCGGCAATTCATCTTGTTCATGGGCGACGTACAGCAAGGTGTTTTCAGGATTGGTCCACAGGCCGTGTGATTCGCGGCCATGGCTGAAAAAGCTACCCACCAGTCTGCGCTCGCCGGTTTTAGCACCACGGTCAATGATGGCAATCTGGCTCGATGCCACGCCACCAGGGCCGCTGTCGTCCACCCGCGACAGGCTGGCATACACCACGGCGCCTTTGGCATTGGCCACAAACTCCACATGGTTGGGCCGCCCCATGGCCCCCAGAGGCACGTTGTCGAGCAGCTCAAAACCCTCGCGCGTCGAACGGCACGATACCGCGTCCGCCAGTTTGTGGGAAAACCAGACCTCCTTGCCGTCAGGCGTGGTTTTCATGAAGGGCGTGAAGCCCAGTTTGTCCTGGGCGCTGATATCGAGCGTGCTCAGATGCTTCGGTTGCGAGTGGCCATCGGCGCCTGGGTTGACACGAAACACATCGACCTTGGACACCTTCTGGCTGGCCACAAAAGCCAGCGTGCCTTCGCGGTTGAACCAGACCTGCGCCGGGCCGTTCAGTGTGGGCAGAAACTGGCGCACAGACGAAACGTCGGAGCCTCGCAACTGCCGCAACGCGCGGTCCACATCCAGAATGGCAATGCGATCCTCACCGCGCAGCGTGACCCACAGCTCCTTGCCATTGCGGGTGAACGTGGGCTCATGGGGCTCGCGCCCCAGCAGGATACCGCTGGAAAGGCGTTCCGGATTGGTGGTGGGTCCGGCAGCCGGATTGGGCGTGTTGCCGATCACGCGCTTTTCCACCGCGTCGATCAGGTAAATATTGCTGGAGCCACGCCCGCTGGTGGCCAGCAAGCGACCATCCGGTGAAGGTACGGCACCGTGCGCATCAATGCAGCCGTGGTACAGCGGCTTGTGAATCATCGCCGCATGGGTCGGTGCGACGCCCGCAGTGATGTAGCGAAACGGCGGGCGCGCATCTTCATCGAAGCTGGTCAGGTTGATGGTGGTCTCTACCGTGTTGGTGCGCGGGTCAATCACCACCAGCGTATTGGAGTCTTCATTGGTGATGAAGACGCGGTCGCGGGGATCTATTGCACCCGTGGCATTTTGGGCAAAGCTGGCTGGCAGTGCGGCCGCAGCAGCGGCGGCAGCGGTGTATTTAAGAATTTCTCGGCGATTGGCGTTCATGAAGTTTCCTTGAAAAATTGGTTTCAGTTAAAAAGGGGAGATATCCCAAAGTCAGAGCGGCTTACCAAATGACCGGGGGAGCTGGCGCTGCGGCTGATGCAAGCTGCTTTGTCCTGAAAATTCACCCCCGGCTGAGCTGCCGATAGACCTCTTTGGACACGCGCATCAATTCATCGCGATCCGAACCACCCGAAATGGCGTAACCAAAGTTTTTGTCTACCCAGTAAAAGACCTTGACCGGGCCATCCTTTGCGAACCGGAAAGCCGTTTCTGACTGGCCTGAAGGCTTGGGCACTTCACGGGTGACATAAAGCGTGAGCCGCTGACCCGTGCTGTCGTGGTACATGAACTGCGCCACCGGTCCGGTGTCACCCGGCAGCAAGCGCCCGCCTATCAGTTCATAGCCCACGCTATTGAGGCTGGGCGGCTTGACCTCGGTACCCAGGCGCTTGGACAGCCAGGTCACCAGTTGCTGCTCCTGGTCGGCACCCACCTCCACCGGCCGCCGGACGTCAGGGCTGTAGACCACGTGGGCCACAGCCGCCCGGCGCGCAAAACCGCTCAGGTCTCCATCTTGGTAGGCGAGCACAGAGGGGTTCGTGCGGGAGGCGAGTCGGGCTGCACTGGCATCAATAGATCCACGCGCGAACCAGGCAGAGCTGGCACTCACCACGGCAATAGCCACACCCGCAGCCAGACCGCGCCAGGGCCATACGATGGCATCGGGTCGCAGCGGGAGGCGCAAGGGCAGCGGTTCCTGAAGCACCGGATTCAGCAGATGGCGCAGCGATTCATTTTGGCTTTTCCAGTCCTGTACGCAATGGCGTTCATCGGGCCGGGTACGCAGAAATTGCTCGACCTCGGCCCGTCGTGCCGACGGCAGTTGATGGTCGGCATAGGCATGCAAATCAACCTCAGTGATCGGTGTTGTGCCGGTGGGGGGAGTCAGCTTGATTTTTTCCATATCATTTCACGCTCTGAAGTTTGCAGGTCACTTCGCGTCCTTCCAGTTCAGCCCGCAGGCGCTCGCGCGCGCGCGACAGCCGCGACATCACCGTACCCATCGGGACGCCAAGCACACCGGCCACTTGCTGGTAGCTCATTTCCTCCACGCCGACGAGCAGCAGTACCGCCCGTTGTTCGGGCGGAAGTCGTTGCAGCGCCCGGTCCAGATCACGCACCTCAAGCCGATCGGATTGCGTCGCGCGAGCAGGCGACTCTGCAAGCTCATCGCCTGCGGACTGCTCGGGTGCGCTGCGCTGGGTGCGCAGCCGGTCTATGAACAGGTTATGCATGATGCCAAACATCCAGGCCCTGACCTCACCCCGCCGTTGCCACAATGCGAATCGCCCCCAGGCGCGCTCCAGCGTGTCTTGCACCAGGTCGTCGGCACGCTCGCGGTCAGAGGTCAGCCCGCGCGCATAGCGGCGCAAGCTGGGAATGCAGGCAACGATATCCGCTTCGTCTTGAGCGCGCATGGAATCAGCGTGACTTGACTTGAGAAAAATTCAATTCATGCCTGCCTCAAGGCTTGATGACATGCCAGATGTTCTTGAAATTGTCGCCGCTGCGGTCACCCGCTTTGGTGTCCGATGCGTAGAGATAAATCGGCTTGCCTTTGTAAGCCCACTGCCTGGCGCTGTCGTCGCGGGTGATGATCGTCAACTCGCCCTCGGGCTTGGCATCGGCGCCGGCCATCACCGGCGGCCACAGGCCGGCACAAGGTCCGTTGCAAACGCTCTTGCCACTGCCGGCCGTGTCGTTATCGAAGGTGTAAACCGTCTTGCCTGCAGCCGTCACCATCACACCATCCAAAGCCTTGATGGGAGATTCAGCATGTGACAAAGGCGCAAAGAGTGCAGCGGCACAAGAAATCATGAAGGCTGGAAATAACCGGGTTTTCATGGGGGGTGAGTCCTTAGGGGTTGAAGTCTGGAGTAGACAACCGGATAGACGGAACTCCCCCACGCTTTATTCCGGTATTTGTGAAATTTCTGCAAGATATTTTTGCAGCCCCCCCACATTCACCACCCCACCTTGCGCTCGAAGTAATCGACAAGATCCTCCCCAGGCTCAGCTTTCAAGGTCAAAATTGGTATGCAGTTACACCGCCCTGCTTAAAAAGTTCCGCCGAATGCGCCGCCGTCGACCTGCAACCAGCACCTGCGCGCAGCCAAACCCCAGCCCCTTGCTGGCACCGCACACCAGCGACCACTTTCCTGAACCTCCTAAATCCATACGGATTACTTAATGTCGTGAGAGTGAGGTGCCCCCCATGATACGGAGTCTGACCGTCAGGCGGGAACAGCAAAGAGGACTTGATGACGGCAAAAGCCCCGGCGTTTTTTGACGCCGCCAACCAGAATTGACAAATACGCAAATACAGTCAACCATCCATCAAATATACTGAAATATTTATATTCGAATTGTAAAAACGAAATACGGTCGGCATGAGCAAGCGCAGTTTCATTTCATCGGGTAGACGCCAAACGTGTGCAGCGACCTTGATGGCCTGTTTATTTTTGAGCGCCTGCAGTCCACCTGCACTGATGGCCAACAATACCGCGATGCAGAACAGCGCCCCGCCAGCATCCATGAATTCAACTTATGGCCAGGCCTTGCGTGTCATTGTCAAATTCAGAAATGCGGTGCCTTACCGTGATGAAGCCTTCCTGCAGGACATCGGCCAAAAAATTCATGCGCCTATCATCTTCATCAGCAGTGTCGCGCCCGATACCCATGTGTATCGAATTGAGCCCCAGACCGGCCAGAGCCACGCCGACATCCTGCAGCGCCTGGCAGGCCTTCCCTACGTGCTGCGGGTCGAAGCCGACACCGTGGCCAGACCGTCCTGAATCTGTGCAGGCACGGCCGCCCCGGTAGGCGCTTCGCGGTGCAAGCAGGTGATGGACCGTACGCATAGGCACCCTTTCTTGGGCCCTGCAACCAGAAAGAGAAGAAATCATGAAAACAAAAAAGAACTTCAGGCCTTTGGGCGCTGCTGTCATGGCACTGTCCATCGCGACGGCCAGCGCCCTATCCATCGCGCAGCTTGCACCCGAGGGGAAAACTTTTTCTAAGGCACAAGCCACGGCGTTTGCCGGACCGCTGCAAACGGAGCGCCGGCTGGACCGCCTGATTGTCAAATTCAAGGACAAAGCCGTTACGCGCGCAGGCGTGTTTGACTTCAACGCGGCACGGAGTCAGGTGTCAATGCTTCAGACCGGCACGGCGTTGAAGTCGCTCAACACCAGTGCGGCCAACTTGTCGTACCTGAAATCGGTGACCGCAGAGACCCATGTGGTCATCACGGGCCAGAAGCTCAGCCGCGCGGAATTGTTCGCGCTGGCCAAGCAGATCGAGCAGGACGCCAGCGTGGCTTATGCCGAAATCGACGAAATAGTCCAGCCGCTGTTCACGCCCAACGACCCGCAGTACCAGAGTCAGCAGTGGCACTATCAAACGCCAGCCACCGTCCCCGGTGGCGCCAACCTGCCCACGGCCTGGGACCTCTCCACCGGCTCTGGTGCGGTGGTGGCCGTGATCGACACCGGTTTCCGCCCGCATGCGGATCTGGCTGCAAACCTGTTGCCGGGCTATGACTTCGTCAGCGACCTCACCATGGCCAACGACGGTGATGGACGCGACAGCGACGCATCCGATCCAGGGGATTGGTGCGGTACAGACTCGCCTCCCAGCAACAGCAGCTGGCACGGCACCCATGTGGCCGGCACCATCGCCGCGGTCACCAACAACGGCGTGGGCGTGGCCGGCGTGGCGTTTGGCGCAAAGGTCCTGCCGGTGCGCGTGCTCGGCGTTTGTGGCGGCCACATCTCTGACATTGCTGCCGGCATGCGGTGGTCGGCAGGGCTGAGCGTGCCCGACGTGCCAGCCAATCCGAACAAGGCCAAGGTGCTGAACCTGAGCCTGGGGGGGAGCGGATCGTGCAGTGATACCTTTCAGGGTGCCGTCAATGCCGCGCGCGCTGTGGGCAGCATCGTGGTGGCGGCCACAGGCAACGACGGAAAGACAGTTATCAGTCAACCCGCCAATTGCGCCGGCGTGATTGCGGTGACTGCCCATACCAAGCTGGGCGACAACGCCGACTACGCCAACATCGGTGCCGGCACGGCCATCAGCGGCCCGGGCGGTGGTGCTGGCACTTTGGTGGCAGGTGACGGCGCCCTGGTGTACTCCACGCTGAACACCGGAACCACCACCCCGGTGGCCGACAGCTATGCGGGATACCAGGGCACCAGCATGGCCGCGTCCCATGTGGCGGGCGTTGCCGCCCTGCTGGCCAGCCTGCAACCGGCCATCACTCCGGACACCCTTGGCTCTGTGCTGGCCAGCTCAGCCCGGCCGCACCCGCCTGGCACGTTCTGCGCGCCCCGCACCGACTGCGGTGCCGGCCTGGTCGATGCCCGGGCAGCGCTTGACCGCCTCAACTCACTGGCACCGACGGTGGCCGCTTCCGTCAGTCCGACCGGAGTCCGGCCCACCGGCTCGACCATCAGCTTCACGGCGACGGCCTCGGCGGGCAACAGCGGCAACACCACGTTCAGCTACCAATGGACGCAAATGGCCGGTCCCGCAGTGAGTTTGAGCAGCACTACAGCGGCCGCAACCTCTTTTCTTGCGCCTTCGCCCGGGGCCAGCTACACGTTCAAGGTGAACGTCACGGATGGCGCGGGCTTGTCTGCTTCAAACCAGGTCAGCGTCAGGTCCAACACGGCCCCGGTTCTGAGCCCGATTCCGGTCCAGAGCGTGATTCAGGGCGGCAATCTGAGCTTTACCGCTTCAGCGGCTGATGCAGAAAATAATCCTGTCATGTTTGTTGCCAACAGTCTTCCCGCAGGTTCCAGCTTCGATGCGGCCACCGGCGTATTCAGCTGGGATGCAGCAGGCCCCGCTGGAGATTACAGCCTTACCATTACACCCAACGACGGTATTTTCAGCGGCATCCCCCAGACTGTGTTGATTGCGGTCACGGCATCTGGCGCTGCAGGTGGTGGTGGTGGTGGCGGATCGATGGGCTGGCCTGATGTGCTCGCCCTGCTATCACTGACGGCACTCGGCGTTTACTTTGGCCGCCGTTACGGCCCGAAACGTTAAAACCAGCAATACCAGGCCCATACCGCCCAGCGCACCGGCAATATGGGCTGGGCGGTAAACAGGAAAACGCCATCCACCCAGTGGCGCGGCAGGCAGACTGCCCGCCTCCAGCCAAAGCTTCAAGGCCATCAAGCCCAACACCGCGATAGACAGCCCGAGCGTCCAGCGTGACGATGACACACGGAGCGAATTGCAATGCGCATCCGCAGACTGGCGCTGTGAACGAGCTGCAAAGGCCATGCTCACGGCATTGCCGGCCAACAGCCCGTGCAGTGCACCCGAAGCTCCCGCGTAGTAGCTGCAATTCGGATCGAGCGCCACCACCACAGCCACCCCCATGTAGCCGCCGCACAAGGCCAGCATCTGAAGGGGCCACCGGAGCCAGGAAGCGCACGTAAAAATAATCATCGCAAACGCAAAAGCATTTGCGGCGGCATGCCAGTTACTTAAATGCACCAACTGCGCGCTTAGTAGCTGCCACACGGCACCCCGCTCATAGTCAGCCCGCGAAAACCGCAACAGTTCAGACGCCCCAGGCCAAATTTGCAGCCCCAGCGTAAGCAATACAAAAAAAGTTGCGAGACGGCCCCACGCCGCTGGACCGCCTGCTCCCCCGATTACTGGCCGGAAATTCAATATCCGATGTACGGGTAACCACATGCAGCTACCTCAATAAGCCCCCGGATACGCGCCGCCGTCGGCCAGCACGTTCTGGCCGGTCATGTAGCCGGCGTGCACACTGCACAGAAAGGCACAAATCGCGCCAAACTCTTCAGGCGTTCCAAAGCGCTGCGCCGGTATATTTTTTCGGCGCGCGTCCATCACGGCCTCGATCGGTTGGCCGGTTTTTTCGGCCGCGCCCTTCATGGTGCCCTTGAGGCGGTCGGTGTCAAAGGCACCGGGCAGCAGGTTGTTGATGGTGATGCCCTGGGCAGCGATCTTGCTGCGCGCTACCCCCGCCACAAAACCGGTCAGGCCGCTGCGCGCGCCGTTCGAGAGGCCCAGGATGTCGATCGGTGCCTTCACCGCGCTGGAAGTGATGTTGATGATGCGGCCAAAGCCGCGCGCCGCCATGCCGTCAACCGTGGCCTTGATCAACTCGATCGGCGTCAGCATGTTGGCGTCGACCGCTTTGATCCACGCGTCCCTGTCCCAGTCGCGGAAATCACCGGGCGGCGGACCGCCGGCGTTGGTCACCACGATGTCGAAGTCCTTGCGCACCGCAAAGACGGCGGCGCGGCCTTCTGCCGTGGTGATGTCTGCAGCAACAAATTGCACGGTAGCGCTAGCTGGGCGGGCGCTGTCAGCTATTAATTTGTTGGCAGCCGCCTCCAGAACTTCGGCGCCGCGCGCCACGATCAGCACATGCACGCCTTCCCTTACCAGCGCCTGCGCGCAGCCAAAGCCAAGACCCTTGCTGGCGCCGCACACCAGCGCCCATTTGCCTTCAATACCCAAATTCATGTTGATTCCTTTATAACAGTCATAACAACGGTGCCTTGGGAGAGCCTCCCTAGCGGCCCGCCCTGGTAAACACAAAAATCCCGGCAATCACCAGCATGGTGCCCGCAGCCACCCAGGCGGTGAAGGGTTCGCCCAGAATCACCGCCCCCATCAAAATCGTGGACAAAGGGCCGACCATGCCGGTTTGCGCCGCCAGGCTGGCGCCAATGCGCTCGATCGCCATCATCACCATCAGCACGGGCAAGGCCGTGCACAGGGTGGCATTGAGCAGCGACAGCCAGATCACCTCGGGCGCCACGGCGGCAGCGCTCAGGGGTCTGAGCAGCACAAACTGCAGCAGACAAAGCAGGCAGGCCACCGTGGTGGCCAGACCGACCAGCCGCAATGAGCCCAGACGCTGGACCAGCTCGCCGCTGTAGACCAGATAAACCGCATAACTGACTGCGCTGAGAAACACCAGCAAAGCGCCCAGGGCCGTCGAAGCCGCATCGTCGCCTTGCAGCGTGATCTCGTGACCAAACACCAGCACCACACCACAGTAGCTGATGGCCATGCCCATCATTTGCCGCGGCGTGATGCGCCGCTGGTACAGCACCAGCCCCATCAGCAGGACCAGCGTGGGATTGAGGTACAAAATCAGCCGCTCCAGCGAGGCGCTGATGTGCGCCAGCCCGGCAAAGTCGAGAAAGCTGGCCAGGTAGTAGCCGGTAAATCCTAGCCAGAGCACGCCCAGCCAGTCTTTGCGCGTCAGAGCTGCTTTGCCCCGGCTGGCCCACCAGGCCATCACGGCAAAAATCGGCAGCGCAAACAGCATGCGGTACATGATCAGCGTGACGGCATCGACGCCATGGCGGTAAGCCAGCTTCACGATGATGGCCTTGCCACTGAACGCGATCGCGCCCAAGGTGGCGAGCAGCAAGCCGGCAGCTATGCTTTTGGGAGCTTCTTGCGCCCGCGCCTGCTGGGCTGGAGGAACTTTTTGTCCTGAACTATTACTCAAAATGTCTTTTTGGAAGCCCGCAGCCTGAGCGTCATGCTGCTGAGTGTCGCACGGGACGTGGCGGCTGTCATCGGGCCTCAGCGCGCCCACACCCTGCCCGTCAGGGATGATCCTGATGGCAGGGTGTTTAGCGCGCCGTCAATCCTCGACGAAAGCTTCTTCCCGCTTGTTTTTCACCGCAGGCAGCAGCACGATCACCAGCATCAAGACACCGGCTGCGAGCAACCCGGCTGACAGCGGACGCGTCACGAACACGCTCCAGTCGCCGCGCGACAGCAGCAGCGCACGGCGCAGGTTTTCCTCCATCATGGGGCCCAGAATAAAGCCCAGCAGCAAGGGAGCAGGTTCAGCGCCCAGCTTGACGAAGATGTAACCAATCACGCCAAACAGGCCCACCATCCAGAC
>NZ_JAUXNA010000201.1 GCF_030682935.1 Polaromonas sp. | reverse complement strand
ATGGTGGTGCGCTCGACCGACAGCTTGGCCACCCGCGCCAGCACAAACAGCACCATGCCCATGGGCGGGTGCAGCAGGCCTATCATCAGGTTGAGCACCATGACCAGCCCGAAATGCACCGGGTCGATGCCCAGTTGCTGCGTGATCGGCAGCAGGATGGGCACCAGGATGGTGATGGCGGCTGTGGGCTCCAGGAAGCAGCCGACAAACAGCATCAGGAGGTTGGCGAGCAGCAAAAACACCCAGGCTTCTTTCGTGAAACCGAGCACCCATTCGGCAATGCCGGCGGTCACGCCGGTGGCGGTCAGCATCCAGCCGAAGATCGACGCGGCGGCCACGATGAACAGCACGGTGGAAGTCGTTTCGACCGTGTCCAGGCAGACCTTGACGAACAGCTTGAACTTCAGCGTGCGGTACCAGGCAAAGCCCAGCACCATGGCCCAGACGCAGGCCGCAATGGCGCCTTCGGTGGGCGTGAACAGGCCGGTCGTCATGCCGCCGATCAGCAGCACCGGCGTCATGATGGGCAGCACGGCTTCAAAGCTGAACATCTTGTCGAGCACGAACAGCGCGACCAGGCCCAGAAAGACGGTGATCTGCGGCGGCGCGCCGACCTGGATCAGGCCCCACAGCGCCAGCGGCCAGCCAGCCACCACGGCCAGTTCCACCAGCGCCTTGCCAAAGCGGCTGCCCGAAAAACGGATGTCGCCGCCCCATTTGTTCTTGTGGGCAAACCAGGCGACGGTGAGCATCATCAGGACCGCCAGCATCAGGCCCGGCAGCAGGCCAGCCAGGAAGAGCGCGCCGATGGACACGTTGGCCATCATGCCGTAGATCACGAAGGGCAGGCTGGGCGGAATGATGGGGCCCAGCGTGGCCGATGCGGCCGTCACGCCGACGGCGAATTCGGACGAATAGCCGTGCTCCTTCATCGCCTTGATCTCGATGGTGCCCAGGCCGGCCGCATCGGCAATCGCGGTGCCGCTCATGCCGGCAAAGATCACCGAGCCGACGATGTTGACATGGCCGAGCCCGCCCTTGAGCCAGCCCACCAGCGCCAGCGCGAAGTTGTAGATGCGGGTGGTGATGCCGGCATTGTTCATCAGGTTGCCGGCCAGGATGAAGAAGGGCACGGCCAGCAGCGGAAAGCTGTCGATGCCCGACACCATGCGGTGAATCACCACGAAAGGCGGCAGCGTGCCGCTGAACAGGATGTAAACGAGCGAGGCGCCCGCCATGGCGATGGCCACCGGAATGCCGGCGCCCATGAAGATCAGGAAGAATATTTTGAGCATGGGATGACTTGTGTGATGCTGGTGGTGCCGGGACTCAGCGGTCCTGCATCGTGGTGTCGGGCCGCTCCAGCACGCTGTAGCCGCGCCGGTAATGGATCACGGCGACCTGTATCGCGCGCAGCAGCATCACCGCAAAGCCGAGCAGGCACAGCGAATAGACGATGTTCATCGGCAGGTCCACCACCGTCATGCGCGTCTGGTTGCCGATCTTGAGCATCATCTGCACCGTCATGACCACGGCGGCGCCAAAAAACGCGATGCGCACCAGGTCCACAAAGCCCGACATGAGCCGGCCCATCCTGGCCGGCATGTGGCGGTAAAAGAAATCGACATGGATATGGTTGTTCTTGGCCACGCCGATGGCCGCGCCGATGAACACCACCGCAATCAGCTGGTAGCGGGCAATTTCCTCGGTCCAGGCCGCCGAATCGTTCATCACATAGCGGGTGATGAACTGGTAGAAAACCGTCAGGCCCAGCATCCAGAAGATGGCCAGGGCCAGCCAGGCTTCGGGCGTGGTCGTCGACAGGTCCAGCACCTCGTCCTCGGTGTGGAACTCGCCGTCGTCGCTGATGATTTTGTCGGTCATGGGAGATTCCAGAGGTTTGTCTTTCTTGCTCCTTCCCCCTTTGGGGGAAGGCAGGGATGGGGGCTCTGCGGCACTTGGCGCGCTGTCAATTCGTCGCCGATCGGGGATTTCAGGGTGCTGACACCGACGGCGAATGAACGCTCTCCGTTAATGTGGCGGCCCCCATCCCAACCTTCCCCCAGCGGGGGAAGGAGCCGGACGGGATCACTTGATCGCGGTGATGCGGTCGTAGTCCTGCTGGCGGTAGCCGTGGTCGGTCGGTTTGGTGTTTTTCAGCACCGCTTCGCGGAAGGCGTTCTTGTCGACCGTGATGACGTTGTTGCCCTTTTTCTTGAACTCCTCGGCCAGGCGCACTTCGGACGCAATGATTTCGCGGCCGGTCTTTTCGGCGGCTTCCTGCATCACGTCGGAGAAGATCTTTTTCTCGTCGGCCGACAGCTTGCTCCAGAGCTGGCCGGAGGTGATGGTCAACAGCGAGTCGACGATGTGGCCGGTCAGCGAGATGTTTTTCTGCACCTCGAAGAACTTCTTCGCCTCGATGGTCGGCAGCGGGTTTTCCTGCGCATCGACGGTGCCGTTCTGCAGCGCCAGGTAGACCTCGGCAAAGGCGATGGGCGTCGCATTGGCGCCGAGTGACTTGGGAAAGGCCAGGTAGGCCGGCGCGTCGGGCACGCGGATCTTCAGGCCCTTCATGTCCTCGGGCTTGGTGACCGGCTTGGCCGCGCTGGAGGTGACATGGCGCGCGCCGTAGTAGTTGAGCGCGGTGATGTGGTTGCCGCTCTTGTCGTCATAACCCTTGGCGAGTTCCTTGAACACATCGCTCTTGGCATATTTCAGCAGGTGCTCTGCGTCCCGGAAGATGAAGGGAAAGTAGGTCACGGCCAGCGGCTTGTAGGTGTTGCCGGCAAAGCTGGCGCCGCTCAGGATGATGTCCACCGAGCCGAGCGTCAGGCCCTGGTTGATGTCGGCTTCCTTGCCCAGCGTGGAGGCCGGAAACACCTGCACCTCGTACTTGCCGTTGGTGCGCTTCTTGATTTCGTCGCCGGCCCAGACCGACCATTTGTGAAACGGCTCGGAGGTTTCATAGACATGCGCCCATTTCAGCTTGGTTTGCGCAGATGCAAGGCCAGAAATGCCTGTTGCGCTTGCCACTAGTGCACAGCATGCTATTGTTTTAAGAGTATTACGTTTTGTTTTCAAGTCGTTCATGGTGTCTCCTCGGGGTGGATGGTGTGCTGGCTTGACGGGTCCGGTGCATGCGCCAGCCATGCACCGCAGTTCTGATCTCTACACGGGATCCTTGAGCTTCTGGGCCTGTCGCCAGCTCACGCTGAAGCGGGTGTGCGAGTTGTCCATGTGTTGGTGCATGGCCAGGCGGGCGGCGGCCGGGTCGTGGCGGCGGATGGCCTGCAAGATGGCTTCGTGCTCGGCGATGGCGGCGCGCCAGGAATGCGCGGTTTCAAAATAGCCGGTCAGCCGCTCAAACAGCGGGCTGCGCCGGGAGTCCCAGAAGCGCTGCACCGTTTCAATCAACACGACATTGCCGCAGGATTCGACGATGGCGGTGTGAAAAGCCCGGTCGCCTTCGAGCGGCATGATGCCCTGGTCGGCATCGCTTTGCATCGCAGCCAGCGCCTCGGTCATGGCCGCGATGTGTTTGCGTTTGGCCTCGGTGGCCGCCAGTGAGGCTATTTCGCCTTCCACCACCCGGCGGGCGCGAATCAGCTCCAGCGGCCCCCATTCGTCGGCCGGAATCTGCGGGCTGCGGGCCGCCACGCGGCTGGCCTGGCTGCTGCGGTCCAGCACATAGACGCCCGAGCCGGTGCGCACCTCGACCCAGC
Source organism: Polaromonas sp. (assembly GCF_030682935.1). GTDB lineage: Bacteria > Pseudomonadota > Gammaproteobacteria > Burkholderiales > Burkholderiaceae_C > Polaromonas. The sequence goes on along the minus strand of NZ_JAUXNA010000201.1, from coordinate 12,348 downwards.
CTTCGACTTCCAGCGCGATCAGCGCTTCGCGCACCGACGGGCGGCTCACGCCCAGTTGCCGGGCCAGGTCGCGTTCTGCCGGCAGGCGGCTGCCGACGGCCAATTCACCCTGGCTGATCAGCGCGCGCAACTGCCCGGCAATCTGCCGGTACAGGCGCTGGGGTTCGACAATTTGAAGGAGAGACATTCGGAAAAGGGTAAAACTCGAATTAAGGGTTAGCCAGAATTGGCCAAGTGGTAAGGCCAATTAATAATCCCATGAATCAGGCGCTTCACCCATCCGGCAAAACCCTGCCCTGGCGTCTGCCGGTGTACAGATCGACAAAACTTCCCAAGGAACCCAAGATGAGACTCGAAGGAAAAACCGCGCTGGTGACGGCCGCCGGACAGGGCATCGGCAAGGCCAGCGCATTGGCGATGGCCGCCGAAGGCGCGCAGGTCTGGGCCACCGATGTCAATCCGGCGCTGCTGGCGGCCTATGCCGGTGTGCCCAATATTCAGACCGCCGTGCTCGATGTGCTCGACAGGCAGGCGATCCACGCCTTGATCGACGGCCTGCCGGCACTCAACGTGCTCTTCAACTGCGCAGGCTTCGTCCATGCCGGCTCGGTTCTGCAAGCCACCGATGCCGAATGGGACTTTGCATTCAACCTCAATGTGCGCGCGCAGTTCTGGCTCATCCAGGCGGCGCTGCCGAAGATGCTGGCCCACCAGGGCGGCAGCATCATCAACATGGCCAGCGTCTGCGGCTTCAAGGGCCTGCCGAACCGCTTCCTGTACGGCGCCTCCAAGGCGGCCGTCATCGGCCTGACCAAAAGCGTCGCCGCCGATTACGTGGCCCAGGGCGTGCGCTGCAATGCGGTATGCCCCGGCACGGTCGACACGCCCTCGCTGCAGGACCGCATCAATGTGTTTGAAGACCCGGTGGAGGCGCGCAAGGGCTTTGTCGCGCGCCAGCCCCTGGGCCGGCTGGCGCAAGCGCATGAAATTGCGCCGCTGGTGGTGTTCCTGGCCAGCGACGAATCAGCGTTTGTCACCGGGCAGGCCTACAACATTGATGGCGGCATCACGATCTGACCACGACCTGAGTTCGCAGGCCGGTGTCCCGCAGGCTTTAACAATGAATTGACTCACCCCAAGGAAAAAAGGAAATCCCATGAAACTCGTTCGCTACGGCAACCCGGGCCAGGAAAAACCCGGCCTCATCGACACGGCCGGCCAGCTGCGCGACCTCAGCGGCCTGATCGGCGACATCGGCCCCGACCAGCTCGGCGATGCCGCGCTGGAGGCACTGCGCCAGCAGGACACCGGCCGCCTGCCAGCGGTCGAAGGTTCGCCGCGCCTGGGCAGTCCGCTGACCGGCATCCGCAAGTTCATCGCCATCGGCCTGAATTTTGCCGACCATGCGGCCGAATCGGGCCTGCCGATTCCTGCCGAACCGATCGTGTTCATGAAGGCCACCAGCTGCATCCAGGGACCCGACGATGCGGTCATGCTGCCCCGGGATTCGGTCAAGACCGACTGGGAGGTCGAGCTGGGCGTGGTCATCGGCACCCGCGCGCGCTATGTGACGGAAGACGAGGCCCTCGGGCACGTCGCGGGCTACTGCACCATCAACGATGTCAGCGAGCGGGAATTCCAGATCGAGCGCGGCGGCACCTGGGACAAGGGCAAGGGCTGCGACACCTTCGGGCCGATCGGCCCGTGGCTGGTCACGCGCGACGAGGTCGCTGACCCGCAGAACCTCGGCATGTGGCTGGACGTCAACGGCCGGCGCATGCAGACCGGATCGACCCGGACCATGATTTTCAGCGTCGCCGAGATCGTCAGCTATGTCAGCCGCTTCATGACGCTGGAGCCGGGCGATGTCATCACCACCGGCACGCCGCCCGGCGTCGGCATGGGCATGAAGCCGCCGGTCTACCTCAAGGCAGGCGACAAGATTGCGCTCGGCATCGACGGGCTGGGCGAGCAGCGGCAGGTAGTGGTCGCCTACCAGCGCTAGGCAAGGCTTACCCGGAAAACAGTAAAAAACCGGGTTTGCGCAATTTCCAGGGGCAGCATGCGCTCCATTTTCAATAGCCTGCTACCGATGTTTCCACGGCCCCGAATCCGGGCCGGGGCAGTGGGTGTCGCGCGGGAAACACCTGCGTTGGTGGCAGGCGTTGTAGGCTGTCGAACCCAATCATGCATTCCAGGAGGCACCCCATGAACATTCCTTCCCTGCGGGACGCGGTCAGCGCCGAAGAATGGCAGCTGCGCTGCGACCTGGCGGCCTGCTACCGGCTGGTGGCGCTGTACGGATGGAGCGACCTGGTGTTCACCCACATCAGCGCCAAGGTGCCCGAGGCCGTCACGGGCCCGGGCGCGCACCACTTCCTGATCAACCCCTATGGCCTGATGTTTGACGAGATCACCGCGTCCAGCCTGGTCAAGGTCGACGAGCAGTGCAACAAGGTGATTGACTCCCCCTTCCCGGTCAACCCGGCCGGCTTTGTGATTCACAGCGCCGTGCATGAGGCGCGCGCTGATGCCGGCTGCGTGCTGCACACCCACACGCGCGCCGGCGTCGGCGTGAGCGCGCAGGCCGGCGGCGTGCTGCCGATCAGCCAGCAGTCGACCTTTGTGCTGGCCTCGCTGGCCTACCACGCGTACGAGGGCGTGGCATTCAGGGACGACGAAAAGCCGCGCCTGCAAGCCGATCTGGGCCGCGCCAACTTCCTGGTGTTGCGCAACCATGGCCTGCTGACCGTCGGCAAGACGATTGCCGACGCGTTCTTGAGCATGTACACCTTTGAAGCGACCTGCCGCATCCAGATTGACGCCCAGGCCGGCGGTGGCGAACTGACGCAGGTCAATCCGCTGATCGTCCAGGGCGTGTCCGAAGCCATGCGCGTGCAGACCGGCGGCATGGGCGGCGCCTTTGTCTGGCCGTCGCTGATCCGCAAGCTCGAACGCCTGGACGCCAGCTACCGTACCTGAAAGGGTCAGGCCGGCGCGGGCGCTGCGTCGCCTTCCTGCACCACCAGTTCCTTGCGCACCATCTGCACGGGGCCGAAAATGGTGGCGAAGGCCACATCCTTGGCGTCGCGGCCCGAGCCTATGCGCACCAGCCGGTCTGTGGGCGCCAGGCCGGTCGGGTCAAAAACAACCCACTGGCCGTCCAGCCAGGCTTCGAACACGGCATGGAAATCTTCGGGCGGCTCCGCAAAATGCACATAGCCCACGACCAGCCGCGCAGGAATATTGAGCGCGCGGCACAGCGTGATGCCCAGGTGTGCAAAGTCGCGGCAGACGCCGGCGCGCTGCACAAACACCTCCTGCGCACTGGTGGTTGAATTGCCAAACCCGGGCAGGTACTCGATCGACTCGCGAATCCATCGCTCGATGGCGCGCACGCGGCCTATGCCGTGCGGCAGCTGGCCAAACAGGTGTTGGGCCGCGCGGCTCATGATGTCGGACTCGCAGTAGCGGCTCGGCATCAGAAAGCGCAGCACGTCGTCGGGCACCGCGCTGACCGGCGTCTCGTCGAGGTGCAGCGGCACCGGTGCCGGCATCAGTTCCACCCGGGCGTTGTAGTTGACCGTCAGCATCCCCTTGGGCGCGTCCAGCCGGATAAAGCGGTTGCCGCTGCGCTCGTCGCAAAAGTTGTGCACAAGGACTTCCAGCCGGTATAAATAATCAAAATGGCCCTGCGGCCGAATCGCCCTCCTGCAGGCGGCGGGCGGGACTTACTTCAGCACCTTCTTGACCGCACCGACACCCAATGCGGCCAGCACCACAAAAATGACGGCCAGAATCAGGAACAGACCAAACAGAATCTTGGCAATACCGGCAGCGCCTGCGGCCACACCGCCAAAACCAAGCGCACCGGCGATCAGTGAAATCACCACAAAAACAATCGCGTACTTGAGCATCATGTCCTCCTGAACCACGCCGCAGCGCACAACATGAGCACTGTAAAAACCCGATGCTAAAAGTGCCCGCGCCGGTGGCCAATCAGCAGGGCGCGCATGCGGCTGTAGGACAAGGCCGTCGCACCTGCGCGCTGCGGGACGGCACCGGCGACTACACCATCAACCCGCCGGGCACTCCGCCGCGCGGCCCGCCATGAAGGCGCAAGCAAGCTGACCTGGCGCAAGGCCGGGCTTGAAAACACCCATTCAGCGGCCCGTGCCTTGCCAAGCCCATCCAGAGGGGCGCACACTTGCAGCTTGTCTTGTTGTTTACCTTACGGATCATTTTCAATGCCTTCTTTATTCGACCCCGTCCAGGCCGGCGACCTGCAACTCGCCAACCGCATCGTGATGGCGCCCCTCACGCGCAACCGCGCGCCCGACGCCATTCCCACCCCGCTGATGGCCGAGTACTATGCCCAGCGCGCCACGGCCGGCCTGATCATCACCGAAGCCACCGCCATCAGCCACCAGGCCCAGGGCTATGCCGACGTGCCGGGCCTGTACGGCACCGAGCAGCTCGACGGCTGGAAGCGCATCACCGAAGCCGTGCATGGAGCGGGCGGCAAGATCGTGGTGCAACTCTGGCACGTGGGCCGCGTGTCGCACACCGAACTGCAGCCGAATGGCGGAAAACCGGTGGCGCCTTCGGCCATCACCGCCAAAACCAAAACGGTGCTGATCAGGGACGGCGTGCCCACCTTCGTGGCCACCTCGGAGCCGCGCGCACTCGACGCCGCAGAGTTGCCCGAGATCGTGCACACCTACCGGGCCGCCGCGCTCAATGCAGTGGACACCGCCGGTTTTGACGGCGTTGAAATTCACGCCGCCAACGGCTACCTGCTCGACCAGTTCCTCAAAAGCGGCTCCAACCAGCGCACCGACGACTACGGCGGCAGCATCAAGAACCGCGCGCGCCTGCTGCTCGAAGTGGCGCGTGCCATCGTTGACGCCATTGGCGGCAGCCGCACCGGCATTCGCCTGTCACCCGTCACCACCTCCAACGATGCGTTTGATGCCGACCCGCAGCCGCTGTTCGACTACGTGGTCAAGCAGCTCGCCAAGCTGAACCTGGCCTACATCCACCTCATTGAGGGCGCCACCGGCGGCGCGCGTGAGCTGCCCGATCGTCCGTTTGACTATGCCGAGCTGAAAGCCGCCTACCGCGCCGCCGGCGGCAAAGGCGCCTGGATGGTCAACAACGGCTATGACCAGGCGCTGGCCGGGCAAGCCGTCCAGGATGGCGCCGACCTGGTCGCCTTTGGCAAGCCCTACATCGCCAACCCGGACCTGGTGGCGCGCCTGCGCCTGAACACGCCGCTCAACACGCCCGACGCGGCGACGTTTTACGGCGGCGGCGCCAAGGGCTACACCGACTATCCTGCGCTATACAAATAATAGCTACTCATGCCCGACCTGTTTGGACAAAAGGCAGATTTGATGCATAAATTTCGATTTTTCAGCCCGCAGCCAGCCGCAGGCCGGTCAGCGCCGCCTGCTGCGGGTCAGCCGCCAGCGTCACCGCGCTGACCACGGCCACGCCGTTTACCCCGCAGGCCAGCACGCCGGGTAGGCGGTCCAGTGAAATGCCGCCAATGGCGACCACTGGATACGGCGCGGCCTGCGCGGCCCACTGCTTCAGCTGCGCCAGCCCGACCGGCTCGTAGGGCATGACTTTCAGCGTGGTCGGGTAGACCGGGCCGATCGCCAGGTAAGACGGCTGCGCCGCCTTGGCGCGCGCCAACTCGGCCGGGGTGTGGGTACTCAGCCCCAGCCGCAGGCCGGCGCGGCGCAGCGCGGCCAGGTCGGCCGTGTCCAGGTCTTCCTGGCCCAGATGCACGCCGTAAGCGCCAGCTGCCAGCGCCAGCTGCCAGTGGTCGTTGATGAACACCTGCGCGCCGGGCACGACACGACCGGCAAGAACTGCGGCGCGAACCTGCTGTTCAATTTCAGCGGGCGTGTGGTCAGCGGCCTTGATGCGCAGCTGGAGGGTGCGCACACCCCAGCCCAGCAGGCGCCGCACCCAGGCGGCGTCGGGCACCACAGGGTAAAAGCCGATGGGACCGGTGAGCGGGGCGAAAGCAGGGTTGGAGACAGCGTCAGTCATGGCATCAAGGGGCATGCCAAAACGGCACACCCACAGTCGGCGTCGACGCCTGCGCCGCAGCGCGCTCGGGCATGGGGGTGGATTCGTAAGCGGCGCGGCCCGCCGCCACGCCGTCGGCAAAGGCACGCGCCATGCGCACCGGGTCGCCCGCCTGCGCCACGGCAGTGTTGAGCAGCACGGCGTCAAAGCCCAGCTCCATCACCTGCGCGGCATGCGACGGCCGGCCCAGGCCGGCATCGACGACCAGCACGGCGTCGGGCAGTCGGCGGCGCATGGTTTCCAGCGCGTAGGGGTTGAGCGGCCCGCGCCCCGTGCCAATCGGCGCCGCCCACGGCATCACGGCCGCGCAGCCCGCCGCGTGCAGGCGCTGCGCCATCAACAGGTCATCGGTGGTGTAGGCGAACACCGCAAAGCCGTCTTTGGCCAGCACCGTCGCCGCTTCGAGCGTGGCCGCCGTGTCGGGCTGCAGCGTGTAGTCGTCGCCAATCACTTCGAGCTTGACCCAGGTCGTGCCAAAAATCTCGCGCGCCATCTGCGCCAGCGTGATCGCTTCGGAGGCAGAGTGGCAGCCCGCCGTGTTGGGCAAAATGTGGCAGCCCAGCGCCTGGATGCGCTGCCAGAAACTGCTGCCGCCGCCGCTTTCGGGCTGCAGCCGGCGCAGGCCCACCGTCAGCACTTCGGTGCCGCTGGCGCGCACCGCGTCGCCCAGCACCTGCGGCGACGGGTAGCGCGAGGTGCCCAGCAAAAAGCGGCTGGAAAGGGTGGTTCCGGCCACCGACCAGGGGCTGCCGTGGGCGATGGGGCTGTTCAAAAGATCGTTCATGTTTAACCTCCGGTAATTGGTGTGACCACGTCAATGCGGTCTTCGTCCTGCAAGCTGCGTTCCGGCCACTGCGGCCGGGGTACAAAATCGCGGTTGACGGCGCAGGCAAACGCACTTTTCAGGTCATAGCCGCGCTCCAGCAGCAGCGCCTGCAGCGTGGAAGCCTGCGTGGCAATGCGCTCGCCATTCAGGGAAATTTCAAAAGTCGTCATGCCTTTTCCTCGCTGTCAGTGCCCAGCAGTTTATGGGCCAGCTTGTCAATCACGGCCGGCGCGCACAGATAACCATGCCGGTACAGGCCGTTGATGTGCCACACGCCATCGCGAAGCGCCACGGCGGGCCGGTTGTCGTCCAGCGCCGGGCGCAGGGCCGCCGACAGGCGCAGCACGCGTGCCTCGCCAAAAGCCGGGTGCAGGCTGTGCAGGGCGCTGCCCAGCTCCAGCGTGGAACGCAGGGTCACCGGGCCGGTGTCTTCCGATTCCAGCTCGGTCGCGCCGACCACGAACTGGTGATCCGGCCGGGGCACCACATACAGCGCATAGCGCGGGTGCATCAGCCGCACCGGGCGCTGCAAGGTTACGCCGTGGCATTCGACCCGCAGCACCTCGCCGCGCACACCGCGCAGCTGCGGCCACTGCGCCTTGCTGCCCACGCCGCGCGCATCGACCGCCACATCGACCGCATGCGTGCCGCTGGCGCAGACGATGCGGCCCTCCTCCACCCTGTCAACGGCCTGGCCTTCATGCCAGGCGACACCCAGCCGGTCGATTTCAGTGGCCAGCGCGGCCATCCACTGTTCATTGGCCAGCTGGCCTTCACTGTCAAGGAACAGGCCGCCGCCAAACCGCCCTGCCAGCGCCGGCTCCTGCTGCGCCAGCCCGGCCGCATCGAGCGTGTGCACCTGGGCGCGGCAGGCCTCGGGCAGCTTGTGGTGCAGCAGCCGGCTGAAATGTTCCAGCGACGTCTGGTCGGGCGCATGGGCCACCACCAGCGTGCCTTGCTGGCGAAAGTACACCGGCGCGCCGCCGCCTTCCGCCAGCTCGGCGATCCAGCGCGGCCACAGCTGCATCGAGCGCTGGCCCAGCGCAAACACCGCGTCGTCCGACACCGCCAGTTCGGCCAGCGGCGACAGCATGGCCGCCGCCGTCATCGAGGCGGTGTCCAGCTCGGCGCGCTGGCGCGAATCAAACAGGCTGACGCGGCAGCCCGCGCGCAGCAGCCGCCAGGCCAGCGTGCGGCCCGCCAGGCCCGCACCCGCAATGCCGATGTGCAAGGTGTTCATGGGTGCTACCTTCAGGAATAAATCTCGTTGCCACCCTTGCGGAATTCCTCGGCTTTTTCCTCAAAGCCGGTTTCAATTTCAACCGTGATCTGCTTGATCGCAATCACGCCCGGCGCCTTGGCCAGTGTCGTCGTCGACGGGTTGAGCCGCGCAAACTCGCGCACCTCCTGCGAGATCTTCATCGAGCAGAATTTCGGCCCGCACATCGAGCAGAAATGCGCCACCTTGGCGTTTTCCTTCGGCAGGGTTTCATCGTGGTAGGCCATCGCCGTGTCGGGGTCAATCGCCAGGCGGAACTGGTCTTCCCAGCGGAATTCAAAGCGCGCTTTGGATACCGCGTTGTCCCACATCTGCGCGCCCGGGTAGCCCTTGGCCAGGTCGCCCGCATGGGCGGCAATCTTGTAGGCAATCAGGCCCTGCTTGACGTCGTCGCGGTTCGGCAGCCCGAGGTGCTCCTTCGGCGTCACGTAGCACAGCATGGCCGTGCCATACCAGCCGATGTTGGCAGCGCCCATGGCCGACGAAATATGGTCGTAGCCGGGCGAAATGTCAGTGATCAGCGGGCCCAGCGTGTAGAACGGCGCTTCAAAGCAGGCTTCGAGCTGCTTCTCGACGTTTTCCTTCACCAGCTGCAGCGGCACATGGCCGGGGCCTTCGATCATCACCTGCACGTCGTGCTTCCAGGCGATCTGCGTCAACTCGCCCAGCGTGTGCAGTTCGGCAAACTGCGCTTCGTCGTTGGCGTCGGCAATCGAGCCGGGGCGCAGGCCGTCGCCCAGCGAGAAGCAGATGTCGTAGGCCTTCATGATTTCGCAGATGTCTTCGAAATGCTCGTACAAAAAGCTCTCGCGGTGGTGCGACAGACACCACTTGGCCATGATGGAGCCGCCGCGCGAGACGATGCCGGTCAGGCGGTTGGCCGTCAGCGGCACATAGGCCAGGCGCACGCCGGCATGAATCGTGAAGTAGTCCACGCCCTGCTCGGCCTGCTCGATCAGCGTGTCGCGGAAAATTTCCCAGGTCAGGTCTTCGGCCTTGCCGTTGACTTTTTCCAGCGCCTGGTAAATCGGCACCGTGCCGATCGGCACCGGCGAGTTGCGCAAGATCCATTCGCGCGTTTCATGGATGTTCTCGCCGGTCGAGAGGTCCATCACGGTGTCGGCGCCCCAGCGAATCGACCAGACCAGCTTGTCCACTTCTTCTTCAATCGACGAGGTGACGGCCGAGTTGCCGATGTTGGCATTGACCTTGATCAGGAAATTGCGGCCGATGATCATCGGCTCGCTCTCGGGGTGGTTGATGTTGTTGGGAATCACGGCGCGGCCGCGCGCCACTTCGTCACGCACGAATTCTGCGGTGATCTCTTTCGGAATCGACGCACCGAATGAGTGGCCCATCTTGGGCATGCGTTCGGTCGCCAGGCGTTCGGCCAGCTGGGCGCGCACCAGGTTTTCGCGGATGGCGATGTATTCCATCTCCGGCGTGATGATGCCTTTGCGCGCATAGTGCATTTGCGACACGTTCGCACCGGCTTTGGCACGGCGCGGCACCGGCGCATGCGCCATGCGCAACGCGCTCAGCGCCGGGTCGTTCAGGCGTTCGCGGCCATACGCGCTGCTGATGCCGGGCAGCGCTTCGGTATCAAGCCGCTCGGCAATCCACGCCGCGCGCAGCGGGCTCAAGCCGCGCGTGATGTCGATCGGCGCGGCCGGGTCGGTGTACACGCCCGATGCGTCATACAGGCGCAGCGGCGGGTTGGCTTCGCGGCGCGTCTGCTCGCCTTCGGCCACCAGCGTGTCGGTCAGCGTGACCTCGCGAAACGGCACACGAATGTCGGGCCGCGAGCCATCGATGTAAATTTTTGCGGAACCGGGAAAAGGCGCGCGCGTGATGCGGCTGGTGAGGTCGTCGGTGTCAACGGTAAAACGGGTCTTGGCCATGGCTGTCTCCAGAAAAGGTGGGGTGCCTGCCTGGGGAGCCGGAGATATTGATGATGGTGCGGCTGGCGGAGCGCCCGGAATGCCTCCGGGGGGTGCCACTGCCAGCGCCGTCAATTCTGCCGGAGCCAAGTGCCTTGTTCCCTACGCGGGGATGATCCCGATCAGGTTCAGCGGGTCTCGCATCTGCGATCTCAGCCTCCAACGAATCTTTTTTTGAAACATCTTTGGCACCCCGACAAGCTGAGCGCATTGTAAGCACAGGGGTCATTCGCGGCAAGCCGGGCCACCCGGCAACGCCCTTTTCATCCAACTTTACAAAGCGTCACCGCCGCGCAATGCGGCCTATACACGCGCGCCGCACACTTGCTTTCAACCTGACGCCAATTCCTGGCAGCAGGCATCGTCCAGTCCACCTCCCCAAAAGGAAGTTTCCATGAAATTCACGCTCAAACCCCTTGCTTCCCTGAACAGTTTCGTCCTGGCCGGTCTGCTGGCCGCAGCAGGCGCCAGCGCCATGGCGCAAACCGCCCCCCTCACCCCGGTGCCCGCCCCCGCGGCCATGGGCCGTCAGGACCCCGCCAAAATGCAGGCCGTGATGGCCAAACGCCAGGCCGAAATGAAAGCCAAACTCAAGATCACACCGGCCCAGGAAGGCGCCTGGACGGCCTTTACCGCCGCCATGCAGCCACCCGTTCACGGTGCACGTCCCACGGCAACGCAGCGCGCCGAAATCGACAAACTGAGCACGCCCGAGCGCATCGACAAAATGCGCGAGATGCGGACCCAGCGCATGGCTGAAATGAACACCGCCATGGACCAGCGCGGCGCGGCCACCAAGACGTTTTACACGGCCCTGAGCGCCGAGCAGCAAAAAACCTTTGACGCCGAGCACAAAATGCACGGCAAGTACGAAGGCCGTGGTCGTCATGAAGGCGGCATGCACCACAAAGGCTGAGACTGACGCTGCGGTGGCCTGTTGCCCCCGCGCGCCATAGCCTGCACCGGCGACCCTTCTGGAGGGCGCCGGTGCAGGCTTTTTTATGGCGGTCGCACGCTGCAAATAGCTATGTATTCAATAGCTGACCATGCCCGTGGATATTGGGCCAACTGCCTGATTAATCATTAATTTGTGCCCGGCTTCTGGCCTGACCCGGGCACGGGTGGTGTATGGTGCACAGAGAATCTGTCGGAGGCGCGCGCACCATGTGCCGCCGGGCGACTCTCCCCAAATAAGTTGCTGTCCTACAGCCGCCCCCAGCGCCGGAGATCAACAATCGTCATCCAGGTATTTTTTGCCTGCACCTCACTTCCTATGCAGCCTCCTTTCACAGACCTTTCCACCCGCGACGCACCTGTCGATCTGTCGGTCGCCGCGCCTGACGCCTTGCCCGGGTTCGCCGCGCCCATCGACATGGCGGCCGTCGAAGCAGACACGCAGACCGCGCTGGCCGCCATCAGCCCCGACGCACCGTTTTCATTCAAGGTCCTCACGGTCAACATCCACAAGGGCTTTACTTTTTTCAACCGCAAGTTCATCCTGCCTGAATTGCGCGAGGCCGTGCGGATGGTGGGCGCCGATGTGGTGTTTCTGCAGGAGGTGACCGGCAACCACCTCAAGCATGGCAACAAGTTCGACAACTTCCCCGACGCGCCGCACTATGAGTTCCTGGCCGATACGATCTGGCCGGAGTTTGCCTATGGCCGCAACGCGGTCTACACCAACGGTCACCATGGCAATGCGCTGCTGTCGAAATTTCCGATTGTGCGTTTTGAAAACCATGACGTGTCCATCAGCGGCCCCGAGCGGCGCGGCCTGCTGCATTGCGAGCTGCATATTCCGGGCCGCAGCGTCAATGTGCATGCCATCTGCGTGCACCTGGGGCTGATGGAGGCCCACCGCACCCAGCAGATGGACATGCTGTGCAACCTGGTGCGCAAGGCCATTCCGGCCCACGCCCCGGTGGTGGTGGCTGGCGACTTCAACGACTGGCGTCACCAGGCCCACGCCCAGCTGGCGCGCAGGGCCGGGCTGCACGAGGTCTTTGTGCAGGCCCATGGCCAGGCAGCGCGCACCTTTCCCGCGCGCTTTCCCGTGCTGCGGCTGGACCGCATTTATGTGCGCAACGCCCTCTCCCACGCACCGGTGGTGCTGCCCGGCAAGCCGTGGTCGCACCTGTCGGACCACGCTCCGCTGGCAGCGGAGATTGACCTGTAAATATATGGCCCCCACGCTCGCCACT
>NZ_JAUXNA010000034.1 GCF_030682935.1 Polaromonas sp. | reverse complement strand
TGGCGTGGATGTGGGAACGCATTGACGCCGGCCTGAAGCAGGCGTTCCGGCAAGACCCGGCGGTCAGCGCCTTGCTGCCCGGGCTGGTGGCCCAGGTTGTGAGTGGCCGGCTTCCGCCATCCACAGCGGCAAGAAATCTGCTTGCAGCCCATTCAGGGCTTGTATAAGAAGCTACTAAATAGATAGCAGATAGTGTTTACAGCGCATTAAGAAAGCAAACCATGCAAGAAATCCTTGAACAACTCGAAAAAAAGCGCGCTGCGGCCCGCCTGGGCGGTGGCCAAAAGCGCATTGACGCGCAGCACGGAAAGGGCAAGCTGACGGCGCGCGAGCGGCTGGAGCTGCTGCTTGACGAAGGCACGTTCGAAGAATGGGACATGTTTGTTGAACACCGCTGTACCGACTTCGGGATGCAGGACAACAAGATTCCGGGCGATGGCGTGGTCACTGGCTACGGCATGATCAATGGCCGTCTGGTGTTCGTCTTCAGCCAGGATTTCACCGTGTTTGGCGGTGCTTTGTCTGAAGCCCATGCCGAAAAAATCTGCAAGGTCATGGACCAGGCCATGAAGGTCGGCGCCCCGGTGATTGGCCTGAACGATTCGGGCGGCGCCCGCATCCAGGAAGGCGTGGCCTCGCTCGGCGGCTATGCCGATGTGTTCCAGCGCAACGTGATGGCCAGCGGCGTGATTCCGCAGATCAGCATGATCATGGGGCCGTCAGCCGGCGGCGCGGTGTATTCGCCCGCCATGACCGACTTCATCTTCATGGTCAAGGACAGCAGCTACATGTTCGTGACCGGCCCCGAAGTGGTCAAGACCGTGACGCACGAGGAAGTCACGGCCGAGGAACTGGGCGGTGCCATCACACACACCACCCGCAGCGGCGTGGCCGATCTGGCGTTTGAAAACGATGTCGAAGCCCTCCTGATGCTGCGCAGGCTGTACAACTACCTGCCGCTGAACAACCGCGAAAAGGCGCCCGTGCGCCCCAGCGCCGACCCGGCTGGGCGCATGGACCTGAGCCTGGACACGCTGGTGCCCGAGAACCCGAACAAGCCCTACGACATGAAGGAGCTGATCGCCAAAACCGTGGACGATGGCGATTTCTTCGAAATTCAGCCCGAATACGCCAAGAACATCGTCATCGG
>NZ_JAUXNA010000162.1 GCF_030682935.1 Polaromonas sp. | reverse complement strand
TGGCCAAGCTGCGCTACCACCGCATCATCATCATGACCGATGCCGACGTGGACGGTGCGCACATCCGCACGCTGCTGCTCACCTTCTTTTACCGCCAGATGCCCGAGCTGGTGGAGCGCGGGCACATCTACATCGCCCAGCCGCCGCTGTACAAGGTCAAGGCCGGCAAGGAAGAGCAGTACCTGAAAGACACGGTTGCGCTCGACGGTTTTTTGCTGCGCATCGCGCTGCGCGACGCCTACGTGCAGACCGGTGCGGACGCCAACGCCGTGCTCACCGGCGAACCGCTGGCCGAGCTGGCGCGCAAGCACCAGCACGCCGAGTCGGTGATCAACCGCCTGCGCGGCTTCATGGATGAAGAAGCCTTGCGCGCCATTGCCGATGGCGTGTCGCTCAATCTCGACACCCTGGCCGATGCCGAAGCCTGCGCCGTGATCCTGCAGGCCAAGCTGCGCGAGCTCAACGTCACCGGCGCGCCGGCCGACGTGGCCGGCGAGTTTGACGTGCGTAACGACAAGCCCATTTTGCGCATCAGCCGCCGTCACCACGGCAACGTCAAAAGCAGCGTGCTGACCCAGGACTTTGTGCACGGCGCCGACTACGCCACGCTGGCCGAAGCCGCCACGTCGTTCAGGGACCTGATCACCGAGGGCGCCAAGGTCATGCGCGGCGAAGGCGAGCGCAGAAAAGAAGAAAAAATCAGCGACTTCCGCCAGGCCATGTTCTGGCTGATTGGCCAGGCTGAAAACAGCACGTCACGCCAGCGCTACAAAGGGCTGGGCGAAATGAACCCGGCCCAGCTGTGGGAAACCACCATGGACCCCACAGTGCGCCGCCTGCTCAGGGTGCAGATTGACGACGCCATTGAAGCTGACCGCGTGTTCACCATGCTGATGGGCGACGAGGTCGAGCCGCGCCGGGAGTTTATCGAGAAAAATGCGCTGCGGGCGGCCAACATCGATACGTGATGAGGCAGCCTGCTCAGATCGGGATTTCGTAAGACTGGCTGCTGCGGACCCAGCGTCCCAGCCCCGACGGGTTGCTTTTTGCACGCCAGACGTTAAAGGCGGCATCACTGTTGATGCCCGTCAAGGGTGGCGCCGAGTTTTGCCGATGATTCGAAATGCGCCTGAAAAGTCATGTTGCCGATTTCACCGACCTGCACGGCCCACAGGCTCATCTTGGCGCCATGCTTTTCAAATTACAGGCCGGGCCTGCAAATTAAACAATCCGCATGGCGTAACGGCTGCCAGACTTGGTAACGCGTTCACTGGCGTTCACCGGCCTCCCCTGAAATTCCAGACTCCAAAACCCTGCCCGCCCATGTCACCCATCGCCGTCATTGACTTTGAAACCACCGGTCTGTCGCCCGCTTTGGGTGACCGCGCCACCGAGGTCGCGATCGTGCTGGTCGAGGGCGGGCGGGTGGTTGACCGCTTCCAGAGCCTGATGAACGCCGGCGTGCGCATTCCGTCCTTCATCACCCAGCTCACGGGCATCACCAATGCCATGCTGGCCGACGCGCCCGATGCCGCGCAGGTCATGGCCGACGCCAGCCGCTTTGTGGGCGATACGCCCATGGTGGCGCACAACGCTTCGTTTGACCGCAAGTTCTGGGTCGCCGAGTTGCAGCGCCTGGGCCTGCCCGCGCCGCAGCCCTATGCCTGCACGCTGCTGGTCTCGCGCAGGCTGTACCCGCAGGCACCCAACCACAAGCTCGGCTCGCTGGTCGACTTTCACCGCCTGCCGCGCGCCGGCGCTGCCCACCGCGCGCTGGCCGACGCCGAAATGGCGGCCGCGCTGCTGGGCCAGATTCAACGCGACCTGCGCGCCCGCCACGGCGTGGCCAAGCCTGACCACGCGCTGCTGATGACGCTGCAGCGCTGCGCCAAACCCACGGTCAGCGCGCTGATGGCCAAGTACGCCACGGCTTGTACAGGCTAATAACGCTACTAAATAAATAGCTAATACTGCCCGCAGTTAAAGGGCTAGATCCATAAAACACCAATAATCAGGAGCATCCGCATGCACACCCGCCCAGCCACACCGCTTTCGACCCACGACACCACCCGCATTGACGACACCCGTATCGGCGCGGTGCGTCCGCTGATCACGCCCGCGCTGCTCGAAGAATGGCTGCCCGTACCCCAGGCCACGCTGACGCTGGTCGAACAAAGCCGCACCGCCATCTCGCGCGTGCTGCAGGGCGCCGACGACCGGCTGATCGTGGTGGTCGGGCCCTGCTCCATCCACGACCATGCGCAGGCCATGGACTACGCGCGGCAGCTGAAAGTGCAAGCTGATGCACTGGCCGGCGACTTGCTGGTGGTGATGCGTGTGTATTTCGAAAAACCCCGCACCACCGTGGGCTGGAAGGGCTACATCAACGACCCGCGCCTGGACGGCAGCTTTGCCATCAACGAAGGGCTGGAGATGGCGCGCCAGTTGCTGCTCGACGTGCTGGCCTTGGGCCTGCCGGTGGGCACCGAGTTCCTGGACTTGCTGAGCCCGCAATTCATCAGCGACCTGGTCAGCTGGGGCGCCATTGGCGCGCGCACCACCGAAAGCCCCAGCCACCGTCAGCTGGCTTCTGGCCTGAGCTGCCCGGTCGGCTTCAAGAACGGCACCGATGGCGGCATCAAGGTGGCTACCGACGCGATCCAGGCGGCGCAGGCCGCGCACGCCTTCATGGGCATGACCAAGATGGGCCAGGCCGCCATTTTTGAAACCCGCGGCAACGCCGACTGCCACGTGATTTTGCGCGGCGGCAAGCAGCCCAACTACGCCGCCGCAGACGTCAACGCCGCCTGCACGCTGCTCAAAAGCGCCGGCCTGCGCGAGCAGGTGATGATTGACGTGTCGCACGCCAACAGCAGCAAGCAGCACCAACGCCAGATCACTGTGGCCGCCGAAGTGGCCCAGCAGATCGCCGCGGGCGAGCAGCGCATCACCGGCCTCATGATTGAAAGCCATTTGAACGAAGGCCGGCAAGACATCGTGGCCGGCCAGCCTTTAAAGCACGGCGTGTCGGTGACCGACGCGTGCATCAGCTTTGAGCAAACCGTGCCGGTGCTGCAAGGGCTGGCGGCGGCGGTGCGGACGCGGCGGGCCGCCGCCTGATGGTTCCGGTGATGGGCTAACGAATTTCGTTGTTCGGGTCGTATTCAAGCGTGAGGGCGTTGCCGAAGACGTACACCTTGCCATTCACTACGCCGGCTGCGGCGCGCGTGAACGCGGTCAGGCTGGGGGTCTTGGTGGTCCAGAGGTTGATGGCGGGATCGTAGCTTTCCAGCACGTCCAGACTGCGGTTGACGTTCTCGCCGCCCGCTGCCAGCAGCTTGCCGTTGAGCGGGGCCAGGGCCAGGTGCGCGCGCGCAGTGGGCATGGGCGCGCGCGGGGTCCAGCTGCCCGTGCCAGGGTCATATTCCTCCACGGTGTTCACCCATTGCGAAATGACACCCGCATAGCCCCCCACGGCGTAGAGCCGGCCAGCAAATTCAGTCATGGCCAGCTGGCTGCGGGCGGTGGTCATGGCGTTGAGGCTGGACCACGCGTTCGTGAGCGGGTTGTATTGCTCGACATTGCTGAGCAGCAGGTCAGTCGACTCGCCGCCGGCCACAACGATCTGGTCGCCTAGCGGCGTTGGCAACGTGGCGCCAGCCGCAAAGTAGCGAGCGGTCAGCATCGGGTTTTTGGTGGTCCAAAGACCCGTTGCGGGATCGAATAGTTCTACCGTACCCACGGCCGAGGTGCTGAAGCCGTCCGTTCGGCCGCCAATCGCGTAGATCTTGCCGTTGGCCACCGTAGCAACGAGGCCCATGCGCGCTGTGGGCATGGGATTGCCTGTGCTCCAGATGTTTGTCACGGGGTCATAGATTTCCAGTACGTTGGTGGACGGGCCAGGTCTGACGCCGCTGTCCGTGCGCTGCCCGCCCATCACGTAGAGCTTGCCATTGACGACGGCAGTGGCGGCATGTTCCCGCAGCGTAGGTGCCGCCAGCTTGCGGGTCCACGGGTAGGCAACAATGCGCGCCGTGCCGGTCAAGGTGTTGGACTGTTGGCCAGCGGAGTCTGTCACATAAATCCGGACCGTGTAGGTGTCGGGTTTCACCGCAACGGCCGTCAGCTGCCCGAGGACGGTGCCGGACTTCAGGCCGTCGACCTCCAGGACGGGCGCTGTCTCAAGGCTGACCATGCTACCGGCACTGTCCAGAATTTTTACCGTGACGCTCGCCAGGTTGCCGTCTGGATCGGTGAAGTCAAAGACGGAGTCAAAGGTCTGTGGCGAACTGGAGACGTAGGCCGCCTCTGGCGTGATCACCAGGTTGGTGATGACGGGCACCGTGACCGCACCGCCACCGCCGCCACCGCCACACGCCGTGGCCAATGCAGCAAGCGCCACGGGCAGGCCAAAGCGAACTAAAGAAACAAGGGTTTTCACACCCTTGACCTTAGGTCCGGTGGAACCCCAATTGTTTGAGGAAAATCAAGTAAGCGATATCGGCCGAGCAGCGTATCACCGGCCTCATGATTGAGCGTCATTTGGACGAATTCCGACAGAAGATGGTGCCCGGCACGCCAATGGTCGGGCTCGAGCTGGATACGGGGCGACAAGCAGGCTTGACGCGCAAGATCGCGCTGTGAGCTACCTGATCGACACCAACGTGATCTCGGAACTGGTGCGCCCCAAACCTGACGCCGCCGTGCTGGACTGGTTTGCGAACACACCGGACGACGCCCTGTTTTTGAGCGCCTTGACGCTGGGCGAAATTCGCAAAGGCGTCGAGAAACTGGCCGACACCCAGCGCCGCGAAAAACTGCGCCTCTGGCTGGAGCACGACCTGCGCGACTGGTTTGGCCCGCGCATTTTGCCGATTGGCCCGGACGTGGCCGACCACTGGGGCCGGCTGCTCGCGCAGGCGGGCCGTCCCGTGCCCGCCATCGACAGCCTGCTGGCCGCCACGGTGCTGCACCATGACTTGCGGCTGGGCACCCGCAACACCAGAGACTTTGACTACGCGGGCTAGGAAGTTATCAACCCGTGGCAGACGGCGACGCGCTGAGATTACGGATCAAGAACTGAGCTGCCAGTCCGGTAATGCAGCAACGAGCGCAGGGCTGTCCCATCAAAAGCCTTGCTTCAAAATAAGCCGAAGATTGTCATTGCCCCAGCCTGCTTTTTTGCGTAGCGCCTTGATTCCGACGCCCTTGAAGTGTTTTTTCGCGGTGTTCAATAGGTTGAGCACAACATGGCCATGTTCTGTGGCTCGTGGTCTTTGCGTACAGTTGATTAATCTTCGTTGAAGACGACATCCAGTGCCCAGTGCAGCGTGTTCCCAATGGCCCAATGGGTGCGCACTGCTTGGGCTATTTGCCCGGCGTTGGCCGGCAAACTGCTGATGAAGAAGCGTCGTCGACTATCACTGAAATCAAGCCTTGGATATCGGCACTTTGGATATTGTCTTTATACGATCCAGCGTTCGTATTCCTTCGGCAAGAGGCAGATCATTTTTTCCGGTGGAATCGCACGAGTGTTGTACGTTCGCCCGAATTGATTCAGCGTCAAGGCAAGGCGACGCATGGAGCCTAAGCCGCCCTTTGCCTTGGGATTGTGCTTCGCCGCCTTGCTTCTCTTTCCTGCTGCCCCCCTCTTGAGTGACCCGTCAGGCGCAAGATAAAGACGCCCGGCCACGGCAAAAAAGCCTTTATGGGATGCGATGTGTTGCCTAGCAATGATTTGTTCAGCCAGCTCACCCCATGGACTCTTCGGGGAACTCAACGCAATTGCGGCTGAACTGCCATGTATGCGGACCATCCACCAAGCCGTTCTGCAAATCAGTCTGTAGTTCTGGCGCTGGCCAGCAGCCGTACTCGTTTGCATGTAGTGGTTCACTGCAAGCGGACTACCCGCGGGCTTTTTGCTTACCAAACTTCCAATAAACGCAAGCGACAACCACGCCCACATTCCGGCGTCACGAAAAATCTCCTCTGCATCGACCACGTTACCGAATACGTCCGCGTTCAGGTATTGGCCTAGTGCATACGTGGTTAGAAATGAGCGGTCGGTATCAACAGTAAATTGATGGCTGATTTGCTCTGAAAAACT
>NZ_JAUXNA010000161.1 GCF_030682935.1 Polaromonas sp. | reverse complement strand
CATCCAGCCGGACGGCTTGACGGCCTGGTCTGACCAGACGATGCGGCCACGATGGCTGGCTGCGCTCACGTCCACCGACACCACGCCGGGCACCTGGCGCAAGGCATCCTCAATGGAGAGCGCGCAGGCGGCACAGTGCATGCCCTCAAACACCACGCTGGACTCCCAATACGTGGGCTGCTGCGCCACCGGCCGGCTAAAAGCTGACCATTCCTGCGGGTCATCCAGCATCGTCAGCGGCATGGCGTTGGCAGCAACCGAGGACGCAGCGTCGCCCGGCAGGCCGGGTCCGTGCAGGGGAAGAGGTGACAGACTGGCCGTTTGCATGATCGTAAAGCTTAGCGACTTTGCCGCCTGTTGTCCTGATTTGATTTACCGACAGCGGTGACTCACCGTGCGCGGCGCTGTCAGCGATTGCGCACGGTGGATAGCGGCTAAAGCGCCGTCACGGCCGCCAGGCGGCGCATGATCTGCTGCACGATATCGCTTTGCATGTCGCGGTAGAGCAGGCCTTCTTCAGCTTCCTTGGCCAGCATCGCCGATTCGTTGAAACTGATGTCACGCTGCTGCAGGATTTCGGTGTCGGGAATCAGTTCTTTGCCCGCCACGGTCCGTAACCTGAAACGAAAACGCATGCGCAACTGAAACTCGCGCACCTGCCCTGCGGCATTAAGACTGAGCACCACCTTTTCGCGCTGGTCGGACAGCACATCGAGAACGACTTGCGCCTCATTGATCTGGCGGCCATCGGTGATCACCTTGACCTTGCGGGTGGACTCCAGCGACCTTCTGAGCTCGACACCCAGTGGCGAGGTCTCTGCAAGGCTGCTGTAGAGCGTCGTGAACGCAAAGTTGGGGGCCTTGCGCAGCGCAAAACCGCAGCCACTCAGACTGAAAGCGGCAGTGGAGGCCATCAGGGACAGTAAAGAGCGACGCTGCATGTTGGCCTTGTCTTGGGGGTTTCCGGGCGGGGACTCAGACAACGATGTTGACCAGACGGCCCGGCACCACGATGACTTTCTTGGCGGGCGCACCCAGCTTCAAGAAAACCTCTGAAGCCAGCGCAGCGGCCTCAATGACGGCCTTGTCAGCGCCCGCCGGGACCGTGACCGACCCGCGCAGCTTGCCATTGACCTGAAGCATCAACTCGATCTCGTCCTGCTGCAATGCGCTGCTGTCCACCTCGGGCCAGGGCGCGTCCAGCAGGTCGCCGTGCTGTACTGCGTAACCCAACTCCGACCACAAGCCATGCGCCAGGTGCGGCGCCGCCGGGTAGAGGCACCGAAGCAAGATGCCAAAGCCTTCGCCCAGCGCCACCAGGGACTGACTTGAAACTTCACCCTTGAAGTCTTCCAGCGCATTGAGCAGCTTCATGGCGCCCGACACCACGGTGTTGTACTGCATGCGCTGGTAGTCGTAGTCGACCTGCTTGAGCACCGTATGGACTTCGAGCCTGAGCGCTTTGGTTTCTTTGTCAAAAGTGCCTGCATCGCCCGCCACACGGTCGCAAGAAGCGCCTGAATTCATGGCATTCAGCTTGACCCCAAAATTCCAGACGCGGCGCAAAAAGCGATAAGAGCCCTCGACCCCGGCGTCGTTCCATTCAAGCGTGGCTTCGGGCGGCGCGGTGAACATGGTGTACAGGCGCGCGGTGTCAGCACCGTATTTTTCGATCAGGTCCTGCGGATCGACGCCATTGTTTTTGCTCTTGCTCATGGTGCCTACGCCTTCGTAGTTCACCAACAGACCGTCCGACTTGCGCCTGGCCTGCGTGACTTTGCCCGTGCCGTCATGGATGTCTTCGACCTCGTTCGGCCAGAAGTATTCCATGCCGCCTTTTTCACCCTTGCGCGAATAGATGTGGTTCAGCACCATGCCCTGCGTGAGCAGCTTGGTGAAGGGCTCGTCGATCTTGACGAGGCCGAGGTCACGCATCACCTTGGTCCAGAAACGCGCATACAGCAAGTGCAGGATGGCGTGCTCAATGCCGCCTATGTACTGGTCCATCGGCATCCAGTAATCGGCGCCCTCGGCCACCATGGCCTGGTCGTTCTTCGGGTCGCAGTAGCGCATGAAGTACCACGACGAATCGACAAAGGTGTCCATGGTGTCGGTCTCGCGGCGCGCCGGCTGGCCGCAGACCGGGCAGGTCACGCCCGCGTGAAAGCCTTCGTGCTTGTTCAGGGGATTGCCTGAGCCATCGGGCACGCAATCGAGCGGCAACACCACGGGCAGGTCTTTTTCGGGCACCGGCACCGCGCCGTGCTCTGCGCAATGAATGATGGGAATCGGCGTGCCCCAGTAGCGCTGGCGGCTCACGCCCCAGTCGCGCAGGCGCCAGGTGGTTTTCTTCTCGCCCAGGCCTTTGGCAGCCAAGTCGGCGGCTACTTTGTTCACTGCATCGACGTAGCTCAGACCATCGTACCCGTCAGAATTGAATGCCGCCCCGTAATTGGCGAAAAGGGGACTCCATTTGGCCCAGTCAATTAAGAAACTTTTATTGGGGGATACGCCGTGTAGGACTGGTGACGTTAAGTGAACGTCACCAGTTGCATTAAGAGCGCTAACCATCGACGCTTCCGCAAGGCGATATCCATCAGGAACAACTACCGGCTTAATAAGGAGGTTGTATTTCTTCGCAAACGCGAAGTCGCGCTCGTCGTGCGCCGGCACGCCCATGACCGCGCCGTCGCCGTAACTCATCAGCACGTAGTTGCCGACCCAGACCTCGACCTGCTCGCCGGTCAGCGGATGCGTAACCCGCAGGCCGGTACGCTGGCCCTTTTTCTCCTGCGTGGCCAGCTCGGCTTCGGTGGTGCCGCCCGCCTTGCATTCTTCAATGAAGGCGGCCAGCGCCGGGTTCGATGCAGCGGCATGCGCCGCCAGCGGATGCTCGGGTGCCACGGCGCAAAAGGTCACGCCCATGATGGTGTCGGCCCGCGTGGTGAAGACATACATGCGGCCGCCGTCGATCAGCTGGCCCGAGGCGTCCCGGATGTCGTGCGTGAACGCAAAGCGCACGCCCTCGCTTTTGCCAATCCAGTTTTCCTGCATCAGCTTGACGCGCTCGGGCCAGCCCGGCAGACCGGTCTTCACGTGGCCCAGCAACTCTTCGGCGTAGTCGGTGATCTTGAGGTAGTAGCCCGGAATCTCGCGCTTTTCCACCACCGCGCCGGTGCGCCAGCCCTTGCCATCAATCACCTGTTCGTTGGCCAGCACGGTCTGGTCCACCGGATCCCAGTTCACCACCTGGGTCTTGCGGTAGGCAATGCCCTTCTCCAGCATTTTCAGGAACAGCCACTGGTTCCACTTGTAGTAGTCGGGCGAGCAGGTCGTGATTTCCCGGCTCCAGTCAATCGCCAGCCCCATCGCCTGCATCTGCTTTTTCATGTAGGCGATGTTGTCAAAGGTCCACTGCGCGGGCGGCACGCCGTTTTTGAGCGCGGCATTTTCAGCCGGCAGGCCAAACGCGTCCCAGCCCATGGGCATCAGCACGTTGTAGCCCTTCATGCGCAGGTAGCGGCTCAGCATGTCGTTGATGGTGTAGTTGCGCACATGGCCCATGTGCAGCTTGCCGCTGGGGTAAGGCAGCATCGAGCAGGCGTAGTATTTCTGGCGGCTCGCGTCCTCGCTCACGCGGTAAGCATCAGCGGCCGTCCATTGGGTTTGCGCACTGCGCTCTACGTCGAGGTGGTTGTATTTGTCTTGCATGAAATCTGGCTACCGAAAAAATGAACCCCGGGCACGGGGCGGGCAGCCCCTGGCTGCGAACACATGATTTTAGAGGCTGGATGCCCAGTGCCAGCTAACGGCCTGCCGGTGCCGTCAAAGCAGCGGCAGGCGCAGGTTCGGCAACAAACCCGATGCGGTTCAGCCCGGCTTTTTGCGCCACACCCATCACCTCCACCACCTTGCCATAAGGCACGGCCTGGTCGGCGCGCAACTGAACTTCGGTGTCGGGGTGCTGGCGCGCGGTTTGCGCCAGGTCACGCGCCAACTCGTCCGGCTGCACCGGCCTGTCATTCAAAAAAGCCTGGCCAGAACGGTCGACCAGCAGCGTGACAAACCGGGGCGCTTCGGTGGGTCTGGCCGCATCGGTTTTAGGCAAATCGAGCGGGATGGTGCTGGCCAGCAGCGGCGCCGTGATGATGAAAATCACCACCAGCACCAGCATCACATCCACCAGCGGCGTCACATTGATGTCGCTCATGGGCTGCGGACCCTGCGTGCGTTCGAGCCGGCCAAAGGTCATAAGGCCCCCACGCTTGTCGCTTCGCGTACTACGCTGCCCCCCGGGGGGGCTGAACTTGCTTGGGGCGGCCCGGCGCTGCGTTCGCTTGCCCCCACGCTTGTCGCTTCGCGTACTACGCTGCCCCCCGGGGGGGCTGAACTTGCTTGGGGCGGCCCGGCGCTGCGTTCGCTTGCCCTCACACTTGTCGCGTCACGTTCTGTGGCGGTCAACAACTC
>NZ_JAUXNA010000140.1 GCF_030682935.1 Polaromonas sp. | reverse complement strand
ACCCGCCGCGGCATGGGCGGGGCCAGTTCCACCATCAAGCACGGTCCGCTGGTGTACGACCAGGCCGGGCGCGTGGCCACCATAGACGGCCAGATGCTGGAACTGTCGGCGCGCGAGCTGGGGTTGCTTGAAGTGCTGCTGCAGCGCGCCGGCCGGCTCGTCAGCAAGGACCAGCTGGTCGAGCGCCTGTGTGAATGGGGCGAGGAAGTCAGCAACAACGCGATTGAGGTCTACATCCATCGCCTGCGCAAGAAGATTGAAAAGGGCCCGATCCGGATTGCCACGGTGCGCGGTCTTGGTTATTGCCTGGAAAAAATTCCCAACTGAACAGTTGGGCCCCACGCTTAGACTTAGAAGATGCGGCTAAAAATAACTTTCATGTTTTTCTACATGCGTACCGTGCGATTCGCCTTCAACTGACACTCCAATATCGTGGGCTTGAGACTTTTTCAGCGCGAGCGGCGCAGCCTGTTTGGCGAGATTCTCGACTGGATGCTCACGCCGCTGCTGCTGCTGTGGCCGATCAGCTTGACGCTGACCTGGCTGGTAGCGCAGAACATTGCAGGCAAGCCCTTTGACCGGGCGCTTGAATACAACGTGCAGGCGCTGTCCAAGCTGCTGGTGGTCAAAGACAACAAGGTCCATTTCAATCTGACGGCGCCGGCACGTGAGATTTTGCGCGCCGATGACACCGACCTGGTCTATTACCAGGTGGTGGGAACGCAGGGCGAGCATCTGGGCGGCGAACACGATTTGCCCTTGCCGCCCGACGAGAAAAAACCCACCAACGGGGAAGTGCGGCTGCGTGAGGATGTGATCCAGGGCGAAGCGGTGCGCGTGGCCTACACCTGGATCAAGATGGATATGAAAGGCGCGACACCGGCAACACGCCCGGTGCTGGTGCAGGTGGCGGAAACGCTGGAAAAGCGCAAGACGCTGGCCACCGAGATCGTCAAGGGCACGATGGTGCCGCAGTTCGTGACGCTGCCGCTGGCCGTGCTGCTGGTGTGGCTGGCGCTGGTGCGCGGCATCAAGCCGCTGGCGCAGCTGGAAAAGCGCATACGCGCCCGAAAACCCGACGACATGAGCCCGCTCGACGACACCACCGTGCCCGAGGAAGTGGCGCCACTGGTGTCTTCGATCAACGATTTGCTGAGCCGGCTCAAGGTGTCGCTGACCACGCAAAAACGCTTTCTGGCCGATGCCGCGCACCAGCTCAAGACGCCGCTGGCGGGCCTGCGCATGCAGGCCGACCTGGCGCAGCGGGAAACCGATGCCGACGAGCTCAAAAAATCACTCAAGCACATTGGCCGCGCCAGCATACGCGCGACCCACACCGTCAACCAGCTGCTGTCCATGGCCCGTGCCGAAACCACCGGCCGCAGCCTGGCCAAGCAGCGCGTTGACCTGGTCGACATCGTCTCGGAAGTCATGGCCGACACGGTGCCACGGGCGCTTGAAAAGAAAATTGACCTGGGCTACGACGGGCCGCCCGGCGGCAAGCCCGCCACCGCGCTCGAAGGCAACCCGACGTTGCTCAAGGAGCTGGTGCGCAATCTGCTGGACAACGCCGTCAACTACACGCCGGAAAAAGGGCAGGTCACGCTGCGGCTGCTGACCGACCGTTTCAGCGGCGTGCTGCTGCTGCTGGTGGAAGACTCGGGGCCAGGCATTCTGGAGTCCGAGCGCGAGCTGGTGTTCCAGCCCTTTTACCGCACGCTGGGCACCAATGTCGATGGCTCCGGGCTGGGGCTGGCGATTGTTCTTGAAATTGCGCAGCAGCACGGCGCCACCATTTCGATAGAAGACGCCAGACTGCCCGGTCACCCGGAAACGCCCGGCGCGCGCGTCGCCGTGCGCTTTACCGGCACGGCGCCGAGTCATGCCTGATGGTTGCGCCCGCCGGTCTGCACCACAAGCGGCACGACAAGGCGGCGCCGTCCTATACCCGGCACGCACGCACAGGTGCACACTCTGTGCAAGCTGCAGCGATGCGATGGGCTTGACCGAATGGGCGCCCCCACTCTTTTGCAAGACCCTTGCCGGTAATCAAACCTGAACACGCCAGCCGCGAAGGAGCACCATGCCAGCTGCCAGCCGCCTCAAGATCGGGCTTTCCGCCTGCTTTTCACACGCCGACCCGGCGCGTTCCCTGTTCACCGGAAAAACGCTGCAGTACGTCGAGCAGTCGATTGCGCACTGGCTCATGTCCTCGGGCGCCATGGTGGTCATGGTGCCCTGCCCGACCGGCAGCACGCAGCGCGGCGACGTGACCTACGCGCACTACGCGCAGTGGCTGGACGGCCTGGTGCTGCATGGCGGGGCCGATGTCTGGCCCGGCAGCTACGGCGAAACGCCGTTGAAAGAACAATGGTCGGGCGACCACCTGCGCGACGACTATGACAAGGCGCTGGTCGCCGCGTTCGAGGCCGTCGGCAAACCGGTGTTTGGCGTCTGCCGCGGCCTGCAGCTGCTCAATGTGGCCTTTGGCGGCACGCTCTACCAGGACATCGAGACGCAGGTGCCCGACTCTTTTATCCACCGCGACGCCAGCACCTACGACCTGAATTTTCACAGCGTCGACATCGTGCAGGGCTCGCGGCTGTCGGCGCTCTACCCCGGCGTGGAACGGGTGCGCGTCAACAGCATTCACCACCAGGGAATCAAGGACCTGTCGCCCGAGTTCGAAGCCGAGGCCCATAGCGTGACGGACGGCATTGTGGAAGCGATACGCCGCAAAGACCGGTCCAAAAGCTATATCGCCGCGCTGCAGTGGCACCCGGAGTTCCACCAGGCGGGCTCGGACACGATTGACGACGGCGCCGTGCTGCAGGATTTTCTGCAGGCCGTGGCCGCCGCCAAAGATACCCAGAACCGCCGCCAGCCAACGCTGCCGCTGCTGGCATCCTGAACCGGGTCCCGAGTCCGCATGGCACCTTCCCCCTCTGGGGGAAGGCGGGGATGGGGGCTAGCGGAAGTGGCCGGGTAGCCGCTGTTTGATTCGTGGAGGACTCTGGAAATAGTCCTTGGGCTACTGGCTTTTATGAGCGCTGCCAAGAGCCCCCCATCCCAACCTTCCCCCAGAGGGGGAAGGAGAAAATCGGGGATGCTGATTAGTTAGCAAAATAAGAACAAAAAACGCCTTTAGCGCATACAGTACGGGCACCGGCAGCTACATTATCAATAGCTGTTTTCGCCCGTGATTGACCCAGACGGCAGGCGGGCCGCCCTCACCTGAACTCAACTCAGGTGCTTGCCCACAATCCCGGCCAGCTCGAACATCGTCACCTGCGGTTTGCCAAACACCGCCAGCAGTTTGGCATCGGCATTGATGGCGCGCTTGTTGGTGGCGTCCTGCAGGCCCTCGGCCTTGATGTAGTCCCACAGTTTCTTGATCACCTGGGTGCGCGCCACCGGCTCGCTGCCAATCACTGCGGCCAGCGCATCGCTGGGCTTGAGACCGGCGCCGGGGGTGCTGACGCGGGCCACCCTGGGCTTGGCGGTTTTGGCCGCTGCGGCTTTGGGCGCGGCTTTTTTGGCGGCCACCTTTTGGGCCGCCGGCTTGTCGCCGGCGGCTTTGACGGCCACGGTTTTGCCGAACGGCGTCTTGATGGTGCCCGACTTGGCAGCCGCCGTTTTGCGCGGCGGAAACTTGGACGGCGCAAACTCGAAGTTCACCTTGCCCGCCGCCTTGTCCCAGGCCAGCATGGCCTTGAAGGGGCGGCGTGTGCGCATGGACACGAACTTGTCGAGCAGATCGGTCTTGCCGGTTTCCAGCAGCCTGACCATTTGCTCGCGCTCTATCGGCTGCTGCAGGATGACCTGGCCGGTCTTGAAGTCGCAGCTCGGCGTCGGCTGCGCCAGCGTAGGCACAGACTTTTCGCAGATGTAGTTTTTGCCGAGTTCAACCACGGCGCTGCCGCACTTGGGGCAGGCGCCCAGCGATGGCTGGTCGCCCAGGTCCACAATCTCGCCCGACTCGGCATTTTTGTCGTCGCCAAAATCGAATTCGAGCTTGTAGTTCTTGGTTTCCTCGTCGAACTTGATCACCATTTCAGCGGTGAAAGGCCAGCCCGCCTTGGACCTAAAGCCCTCCAGCGGGCCGATTTTGCGGTCGCGCAAAAACTGCTCGACTTCAGCGGTTTCAAAGGTCCGGCCTGCCGGGGTTTTGCCAAACGAAAAGCCGCAGCCGTGGTCGTTGGGATCGCCTGCTTTGCCGGTGCAGGTGTAGCGCCGGTAGTTTTCCTTGATGACGCCGCCGCAATTGGGGCAGGGCGCTTGCAGCGTGGCGTAGTCACCGGGAATGGAGTCCTTGTCGTAGCCCTTGGCCTTGTTGACGAGGCGCTCGGTCATGGCCGCAATCTCGGCCATGAAGGTTTCCCGGCTGAGCTTGCCCTGCTCCATCTGCGCCAGCTTGTATTCCCACTCGCCCGTCAGCTCGGCGCGCGACAGGTCTTCGGCGCCCAGGCCGCGCAGCAGCGTCATGAGCTGAAAGGCCTTGGCCGTCGGGATCAGCTCGCGGCCTTCGCGCAGCATGTATTTTTCGGCGATCAGGCCCTCGATGGTGGCGGCGCGCGTGGCTGGCGTGCCCAGGCCTTTTTCCTGCATGGCTTCACGCAGCTCATCGTCGTCAATGGTTTTGCCGGCGCCTTCCATGGCGCCCAGCAAGGTCGCTTCAGAGTAGCGCGCCGGCGGCCGGGTTTTCAGGCCCCTGGCGTCCACCGCTTCGGCGCGCACGCGCTCGCCGGGCTTGACGGGCACCAGGCTTTGCCCCTTGTCGCCTTCCTTGGCGTCAGCCACTTCTTCGGCCGCTTCCTTGCCGTAAATCGCCAGCCAGCCCGGCTTGACCAGCACCTTGCCCTCGGTCTTGAAGCTGTGACCGACTGACAGTGAAATTCGGGTCGTGACCAGGTACTCGGCGCTCGGGAAAAACACCGCCATGAAGCGGCGCACCACCAGGTCATAAATCTTTTGCTCGGCCTCGCTCAAGCCGCTGGGCGCCTGCAGCGTGGGGATGATGGCAAAGTGGTCGCTGACCTTGGCGTTGTCAAAAATGCGCTTGGTCGGCTTGATGTAGTTGCCCTGCAGCGCCGTCAGCGCATGCGGCGCCAGATGCCGCATGCCGCTGTCGGCCAGCATTTCAAAAGTCTGTTTGACCACCGGCACATAGTCCTCGGGCAGCGCGCGGGAATCGGTACGCGGGTAGGTCAGCGCCTTGTGGCGCTCGTACAGGCTTTGCGCAATTTGCAGCGTGGCCTTGGCCGAAAAGCCGAACTTGCCGTTGGCTTCGCGCTGCAGCGAGGTCAGGTCAAACAGCAGCCCGGCGGCCTGCGTGGTGGGCTTGGATTCCTCGGTGACCGTGGCGCTCTGGCCGCGCACCGCATCGGCAATCGCCCGCGCCTCGGGCTCGGTCCAGACCCGGTCGGCCCTGAGCTCGGCATCGGGCTCGGCATTGTCGGCGTTGGCCGCGGCCTTTTTCCATTTGGGGTCAAACCACCTGGCGCTGTATTCACCGGCTTCGGCCGCAAACGTGGCGTGGATTTCCCAGTAGTTGCGGCTGACGAACTTGCGGATTTTTTCTTCGCGCTCGACCACCACCGACAGCGTGGGCGTCTGCACCCGGCCCACGGTCGTCAGAAAGAAACCGCCGTCGCGCGAATTGAAGGCCGTCATGGCCCGCGTGCCGTTGATGCCGACCAGCCAGTCGGCTTCCGAGCGGCAGCGCGCCGCGTCGGCCAGCGGCTGCATCTGCGCGTCGCTGCGCAGCGAGGCAAAGCCGTCGCGAATCGCGGCCGGCGTCATCGACTGCAGCCACAGCCGCTGGACCGGGTGTTTGCTCTTGGCGTACTGCTGGATCAGCCGGAAAATCAGCTCGCCTTCGCGGCCCGCATCGCAGGCATTGACGATGGCGCCAATGTCCTTGCGCTTGGTCAGCTTGACGATGGCGTTCAGCCGCGTCTTGGTTTTGTCCATCGGTTTGAGGTCAAAGTAAGGCGGAATCACCGGCAGGTTGGCAAAGCTCCACTTGCCGCGTTTCACGTCAAACTCTTCGGGCGCCTGGATTTCGACCAGGTGGCCGACCGCCGAGGTGACGATCCAGTCGTCGCTTTCAAAGTACTCGTCGTGCTTTTCAAACTTGCCCGCCGTGGGCGTGATGGCACGCACAATGTCTTGTGCCACCGAAGGCTTTTCTGCAATGACCAGAGTTTTCATAAGTACTTCTTCAAATTTTTCTACACCAGCGGGGAAAATTTCCCCGCTCTCCGTAGCCACGATTTTTTCATCGGGCACGCTGATAAATCCCTACCGGGGGCGCTCCGGGCGCCTCACTACAATACAACTTCTCGCGCGCAAGCGCTCGCGGGTGCGCATGCCCGCCCACGCGCACCTGCATGAATTAACCATACCAAAAAAAACGCCGTGTCAAAAATCAAGGCCTCTGCAGCCCCTTCACCGACCGCGCCGGGCAGCGATGGCCGGCGCATTCAAACCCGCCTGTCAGGCGTGCACGGCAAGGGCGTGTTTGCCCTGCAGGACCTGGCCGAAGGCGAGACGCTGATTGAATATGTGGGCGAGGTCATCAGCTGGCTAGACGCGCTGCGCCGCCACCCGCACGACCCGGCGAATCCCAACCACACGTTTTACTTTCACATCGACGAAGACCATGTGATCGATGCCAAGGTGGGCGGCAATTCATCGCGCTGGATCAACCACAGCTGCGCCCCCAACTGCGAAGCCGACGAGGACGGCGGGCGCGTTTTCATCAAGGCGCTGCGCAACATCAAGGCGGGCGAAGAGCTGTTTTACGACTACGGCCTGATCATTGACGCCAAATACACCCCCAAGTTGCTGGCCGACTACCCCTGCTGGTGCGGCGCCCCAAACTGCCGGGGCACGCTGCTGGCGCCCAAGGACAAAAAGAAGTCCGGCAAGAAACAAAGCCCCAAGGCTTGAGCCCGACACCCAGCGCCCGCCCGTGACCAATTCCCTGACATCCCCCATCCGCTGGCCCGCCGAAGCCGTCTGGGAGGCCCTGGCGCCCGCCCTGCCCGGTTTCACGGTCGAGGTGCTGCCCGAGGTCGACTCCAGCAACAGCGAGCTGATGCGGCGCTTCAGGGGCAGCGCCAGCGCGCAGCCCCAGCCCGAGCCGCTGCTGCTGGTGGCCGAGCAGCAAAGCGCCGGGCGCGGCCGGCTGGGCCGCAGCTGGCAAAGCCGGCGCGGGGACAGCCTGACGTTTTCGCTGGGCCTGTGCCTGCAGCCCGCCGACTGGGCGGGCCTGTCGCTGGTGGTGGGCATCAGCCTGGCCGAAAGCCTGGCCCCCCTCAACACCGGCCCGACCCGGATTGGCCTGAAATGGCCCAACGACCTGTGGCTGTGCGGGCCGGCCAGCGCCAAGGACGGCGAGGGCGGCGAGCGCAAGCTGGCCGGCATTCTGGTGGAAACCGCCAGCTGGGAAGGCCTGCGCTATGTGGTGATCGGTGTCGGCATCAACATCCGGGCGCTTGAGCTTCCCGCGCCTTCGGAAGCGACGCCCGCCATGGCCGCCATCCCGCCGGGCTGCCTGCAGGACTTGCACCCCGAGCTTGACGCGGCCGCCACGCTGCTGCGCGTGCTGCCGCCGCTGGTGCAGGCCGTGCAGGCCTTCGAGCACTTTGGTTTTGCCCCGTTTCAGGCGCGCTTTGCCGCGCGCGATGTGCTCGCAGGCCGGGCCGTGCAGCTGTCGGACGGCACCCAGGGCACTGCCCATGGCGTCGGCGAAAACGGCGCCCTGCTGGTGCATACTGCGGCTGGCATGAAAGAAATCACCAGCTCCGAAGTCAGCGTGCGGCCCGTTTCAGCCACCACGGCAGCGCCTCCATGCTGAGGCTGCTGGTGCTGGCGCTGCTGCTGGCCAACGCCGGCTACTGGGCCTGGACGCAAGGCCTGCTGGCGGCCTACGGTTTTGCCCCGGCCACCCTGTCGGAGCCGCAGCGCCTGGCGCAGCAGATCCGGCCCGAAGCCATGCGCCTGCTGAGTGCCAACGAAGCCGGGCAAGCGCAGGGCAACCCGCCTTCTGCAGCGGTGCGCCCCGCCCCCACCGAATGCCTGCAGGCCGGCCTTTTTACCGATGAGCAGGCCGAGGCACTGCGCCCCCGCCTGCAAAGCAGCCTGCCCGCAGGCAGCTGGGCGCTTGAAAGCAGCCAGGCGCCGGAGCGCTGGATTGTCTATATGGGCAAATACAGCAGCGAAGAATCTTTGGCCAAAAAACGCAGCGAGTTGCGCCAGCTGGGCCTGTCGGTCGGGCCGCTGATCAATCCGGCGCTCAGGCCCGGCCTGTCACTGGGCCACTTTAGCAGCCGGGACGACGCTGAAAGTGAGTTGACCAAAGTCGCCCAGCGCGGCGTGCGCACCGCCAGGGTGGTGCTGGAGCTGCCCGAAGTGAACGGCCAGATGCTCAGACTGCCCTCGGTCGATGCCGCACTGAAGGCCCAACTCGAAGCGCTCAAACCGCAGCTTGCAGACAAGACGCTGCAAGCCTGCCGCTGATGCACGACCCGGCCCCGCAGGCTGCGCGTCGATGCGAGGATGCTTTGGCGGGGACGCGGGCATCACTTGCAGCCGGGTCATGCACCCGTGCGGCTCAATGCCTGTGAGAGATCCCACCACTGAGGCGCTGCAGCAAGTCGGGGCCGATGTCGGAGGCGCGCAGCAGCACCCCGCCGCGCGCGCTCGCAAAGCGCTGTGCCGCAACGGCTTCGGCGAATGCGGGTAGATTGCCCGCTCGCATGGGTCCCATGGCCGACGAGCCGTGAACATAAATGGCACTGCTGGCAGAAATCCAGCGTCCGCTGTCGACATCCGTGACATAGCTGGCGACGATCTCGTCCGCGCGATGGCCGCGGGTGTAGCGGCCCACGTCCTGCAAGTACATGAACAGGCTCAGGGGCGAGTCGAAAAACTGGGCATCGCCATGGGCAAAGATCACCTGCGCGGCCCAGTCGGGCGAGCGCGCCGGATACATGCCGCAGACCGGGCAGCGCGCATCGGCAGGCACGGCGCGCGGCGCGGCCAGCGGCTGACCCAATGCCGGGTCGTACGGCGTCGGCGGCGCGACCACGCAGACATCGGGCGCCAGAGCCGGAGATGCGGCGGGCGCCAGCGCTTGCTGCACGGTCGGCACCACCCACAGCGCCAGGGCGATGGCGCCGAACACCAGCGCGCGCAGCACCTGCGGTGAGGTGTGCCGGCAGGGCAGTTCCATGGCGCGCTTACATCCGCGAGTCGTGCAGTGCGCCGCCGCTCAGGTCGACCATGTCGGGCCTGATGTCTGCAAAGCGCCGCACCTTGCCGCCGTACTCGACGGCAAACCTGGCGGCGTCGGCTTCCTGCGCAAAGCTCGCAATGGTGGGCCCCATCGAGCCGTGGCGCTTGCTGCCCGGCACATAGACGGCGGTCCTGGCGTCGATCCAGTGGCCGCGCGGCTGCTCCCAGTCGGCCTGGCCCATGTCCTGCACGTACACCGCCAGCACCTTGCGCACCTGCTCGGGCCGCAGCAGCATGTTGAACAATTCCACCGTGTCGCAAAAGAACACCGGCGCGGCAGCGCCGGCGTAGTGGATCTGCGCCTTGGGGCCGGGGTAGTCGGCCAGCAGCATGCCGTCGAGCTCGCACGAGGTGGCCGCGCCGATCTCCACCGGCGCCAGCGCCCGGGCATCGCCGGGCCGGTCACCGCAAGCGGCCAGGCCGCCCAGTGCCCCCAGCGAGGCGAGCGCGGCCAGGCCCAGCAGTTGGCGGCGGCGGCAGGAACAGGTGTAGCTCATGATTTGAATCTCCAGCGTGCCAGCGCAAGCGGCACAATAATCCAGGCCAGCATGACCGCGCCCATCAGCCAGGGCTTGGCCAGGGCGGGCGGCACGATGCTGGCCAGGCCATACAGGGTGCGAACATCTTCGAGCGAAAACACATTGAGGATGCGAAACACATCCGCGGGGTTGAGCAGCAGCATATAGGCGAAGGCCTCGCCGCCGTAGGCGCCGCCCGTGCCGACCAGCGCGCCCAGCAGCAGCAGGTCGAACACCAACACAAAGAAAAACCACATCGCAATCGCCAGCCCCGAAGCGCGCGTGCGGTCGCGCGCCACCACCGACACCAGCACGGCGAGGCTCAGGAATGCCAGGCCCAGCAGCACCGAGCTGATCATGAAGCCGACATAGTGGTACAGCCCGGCCCAGCTGAACTGACTGTAAAGCAGCACCGCCACCAGGCCAAAGCCCGCCAGCGTGGACAGCGTGAGCGCTGCCGCGAGACCGAGGTATTTGCCCAGCAGCAGCTCCAGCCGCGTGATGGGCAGCGCCAGCAGCAAGTCGAGCGAGCCGCGTTCGCGCTCGCCGACGATGGCGTCAAAGCCCAGCAGCAGCGCGATCAGCGGAATCAGGTAGATCACCAGACTGACCAAACTGGCGATGGTGAATTCGATCGATCGAAAGCCGACCGTGCCCTGCTGCGCACCGCCAAAATAAGCGATCACCAGCGAAAACACGGTGAACACCAGCGCCACCGCCAGCACCCAGCGGTTGCGCATGCGGTCGCGAAATTCCTTGGCGGCGATCGTGAAAATTTGCGTCAGTTCCATGGGTGCTCCTTCAATCGGAAAATCCGAAGAACACATCTTCGAGCGACGGTTCCTGCATCTTCACGTCGAGCACGCGCGTGCCAAACGGCGCCAGCGCCGCGAGCACGGCCATCTTCGATTCGCGCGGGCAGCGCAGGCGCAGGCCCGTTGCCATGGGTTCCGGCGCAACGCCGACTGATTGCAGCAGCGCTTGCGCCACGGCCGGCGCATCAGCGGCGTCCAGCCGCAACTCAAACACCAGCGGTATGTGCGTCTGTTCGCGCAAGGCCTGCACGCTACCCACGGCCTGCAGCTTGCCGGCCGACATGATGGCCAGGCGCCCCACCCGCTCCTGCAGTTCGGCCAGGATGTGCGAGGTAATGATGATGGTCACACCCTCGCTCTGCAGGCCGCGCAGCGTGGCATAGAAGTCGCGGATGGCCTGCGGGTCCAGGCCGTTGGTGGGCTCGTCAAGAAACAGCACCTGCGGCGAGCCCAGCAGCGCCTGCGCAAAACCCAGGCGCTGGCGCATGCCCTTGGAATACTCGCGCACCGGGCGCGACCCGGCATGCGCCAGGCCGACGCGCTCGAGCGCTGGCGCGCACTGGGCCAGCGGCGCGTGCTTGAGGCGGGCAAAAAAACGCAGGGTTTCAAGGCCACTCAGGTTGTCGTAGAGCACGACGTTTTCGGGCAGGTAACCCAGGTGGCGTCGCGCCGCGCGAAAGCCGCGCCCGGCTACCTGCGCACCGCCCACCAGAATCTCGCCCGCCGTAACCGGTACCAGTCCGAGCATCATCTTGAACAGCGTGCTTTTGCCCGCGCCGTTGTGCCCGATGAGGCCGAAGATTTCGCCGCGCTGAATGTCCAGATCGACACCGTCGACCGCATGCAGCGGGCCGTAATGCTTGGTCACGCCGCGCAGCGAAACCGCGATGCCGTTATTGACCGGAAAAATGCTTGCCACGCCATTGACTCCAATGTTGGTTGCCCGGTTGCATGCGCGGCTTGGGATCAACCACCGAAGGCACGCGCAAAATCGGAAACTGCTGGCCCACCAGGCGCAGCGCCTGCACGGCCGGGCTGGCCAGCAGCAGCTTCATGCTGGGATGTTGCCAGGTCAGGCGATCGACCATGTCGTTGGCCTCGTAGGGCACATCGCCAATGCCATTGCCGTCGCGGTCCCAGCCGAGGTAGTTGCTCCAGTGGTTGCCGCTTTGGGCACCCCAGCGCTCGTCTCGCGCCCCGACATAGCGTACCTGCTCGCGGTTGGCGATGAAATCGTTGCCCTCGACCACGTTGCGCGTCGAGCCCGCCGCCAGGTGCACGCCAACCACGTTGTCGACCACCAGATTGCCCCTGAGCGTGGCGTACTCGACGTCGTAGATGAAAAACCCGCGATTGTTGCCGGCCACCACGTTGTTCTCGATCACCGAATCCTGGATGGTGCGCAGCATGATGCCGTGGTCGGAGTTGCCCCAGGCGCGGTTGTTGCGCACGACCTGGTCGCGCACCTCCATGAGCGCCAGGCCGCCCCGGTTGTAGTAGCTGTCGTTGTCTTCCCACAGGTTGTGGTAGGAATTCATGTAGTGGGTGCCGTAGCGGCTGTGGTGCAGCTTGTTGCCGCGAAAAATCGCATGGTGCGACACGTCCACGTACAGCGCGTCGCGCATGAAGCTGATGTTGTTGTCAAAGATGCGCGCGCCCGTGGTGTTGTAGAGCTGCACGCCGTTGCCGCGCTGCGAGGAGTTGTACTCGCGCTTGCCGGTAATCGTGTTGCCCTGCACCCGCACGTCGTTGGCCTTTTCGATCCACAGGCCGAACAGGTTGTAGGTCAGGTCGCAGTTCTGCACCACGGCGCGGTGCGCGCCCGGGTAGAGGTAAATGCCGGCGTTCTGGTCCTTGAGGCTGTCGCCAGAGTCGCGCACTATCAGGCCCTCGATCACCACGTCGGGCGCCGTGACGCGGATGGTGTCGCCGGTCTGGCCGCCGCTGAGCGTGGGGCGATTGATGCCGCGCAAAGTCAGCGGCTTGTCGATCAGCAGGTTGACACGGTAAAAGCCCCGCGCCACCTCGACCACATCGCCCGGCGCCGCCGCCTTGACCACGGCGGCCAGGTCGTCGCCTGGCCGCACCGTCAGCGTGGCGGCGACCGCACTGCCCGCGCCGATGAGGGCCGCCAGGGCTAGCGCCAGAGCCAGCACCGGCGTTTTCATAATGACAACAAGCCCAGCGCCTTGAGCGCGAGGAACAGCGCCGCGCCGATCAGCAGATTCTTGAATCCGACATAGCTCAGCATGTCCATCACGCTGGCACGGCGGTAATGGTCCTGCCACCACGGGCCGTCCTTCACGTAGCGCTTGCCCGACAGGCGGATCAGCACCTCGTAGACGCTCCAGCCAAACCACCATCCAATGATGGCCCCTGAGGAAAGGGTTCCCATCGCCGTCATCACCCAGGCCACGCTCGCCGCTACGGCCAGCGAGAAGCCCGCTACCTGCAGCGCCCGCTGCGAGTGCCAGCCTTCGCTGCTCCATGGCCACAGGTGGTCGCGCAGTTCGAGCCATAGCCACTGCAGCCCACGCGGACCCCCCTTGTGTGGCGGCAGCGCTGAATCTGTGGGCATGCGTGGATCCGGCCCCTGGGCCGCCTTGGCGCTGATCTGTTCGGTGAAGCTGCTGGCCGGGTGGATCGGGATGAAATAGCCATTGACGTCAACCGGCGTGATCTCCAGCCCATCGCGCTCGCGGCGCTTGCGCTCCCTGGCCAGCGGCGGGCAGCCCCTGGTATCCGTGTAGAGCACCATGCAATCGAGGCAGTGCAGGCATTCGCGGTGGTCGATGCGGCCGTCGGCGTCGATGGCCTGCGCGCCGCAGCCCACGGCGCAGGCTTTGCAGCTGTTGCAGTCCTGCTTGCGCTTGAGACCAAACCAGCGGAAGGTGCTGGGCATCGCCAGCGAGGCGCCCAGAGGGCAAAGGTATTTGCAGTAGGGTCGTTCAATAAAGATCGACAAGCCCAGCAGCACGGCCACAAACAGGCCATAGGGCCATGCACGGTTGTTGATACCGACCAGGAAGGTGGTCTTGAACGGCTCGACCTCGGAGAGTTTCTCGGCCAGCCCCATCGAGAACATCGACACCGTGATCAGGCCGAAGAACACCGCGTACTTCAGCCATTTGAGGCGGTCATGCCAGACCTGTGGCAACTGGGTCTGAAAGCGCTTGAAGCCGACCACGCGCGCCACCTTGTAAATCGCCTCGGAGAGCGAGCCAAACGGACACATCCAGCCGCAAAACAGCCCGCGGCCGAACAGGAACACGGTGATGATGATGAAGATCCAGAACAAGAAAATGAACGGGTCGGAAAGGAACAGCGACCAGGTCCACTGGAACAGCAGCGCATGGAACCAGGTCAGCACCTGCGTGATGGACGGCTGGGCCATGGCGCCAAAACCGACGAACACAATGCTGATGGCCCAGGCGCTGTACTTGAACGCGTTGACGGGCCATTTGTTCTTGTGCGTGGACCGGCGCGTGAGCTTTTCGCGCAGCGCATAGACCACGGTCACCGCCACCAGCAGCAGCGCAAACAGCGCGATCCCGACAGCGCGCGACTGCCAGATGCGCACCCACGGCGCGTCGGGCTCTTCAATTTTCGGGCGCCCGCCTTCGAGAGCGGCGGCGGGCAGCCAGTAGGGGGCATCAAAGCTCGTGAAGACGCGCGCGCCGGTCGCGCGGTCCACGCGGTTGCCCAGAAAACTGAGCTTCCATGGGTACGCGGCTGAAAACGACGTCGGGCGGATGATGAAGATGGCCGATTCGTTGAACGACGGCGCGCCCGCAGCATCGATGCCGTAAAGGTTGAGCGCATCAAGATCACGAAAAGTGAAGGCATCGGCGCCCTGGCGCACCTGCACGCGGTCGTAAATGCCGCCGCGCACAAAGCCCGACCCCTTGAACGATTCCGCGCCGCGCGTGCGAATCACAAAAATCGCGTGCTCGTCTTCCTTGAGCTGCAGGCGCAGGTTGTTCCAGCTGTTGTCACCCAGCAGGCTCTTGCCGATGTCGGGGTGGTTGAGGTCGCCAAACCAGAGTTCGATAAAGGGCTCGGGCCCACGCTCCAGGCCCACCTGTTCGGGGTTGACCCGCAAGCGCTGCACAGCGCCCTGCTTGACCAGTTCGTCCCAGCTGGAGCGCTTGCCGTTGACGACGTAGCGCGCGGGCTCGCGCACGGTGGGCGCCAGAATGCCGACCTGGCGCGCCACGACCGTGCCGGAGGTCATCATCACCTGATTCTGCGCGATCACGGTGACGGTGGCGCCGGAGATCGCGTCCAGGCCCAGCACGCCTTCATCGGGGCGCGACTGTCCCACTTCTATCTTGTCGGCCACCGACTTGCCGATGTATTGCGCATTGAAGCGCAGCAGCGTTGACTCGGGAATGCCGAGCAGCAAAATCGGCTCGGAATGCTTGAGCACCTTGACGCCCACGAAACGGCCGGCCTTGTCCATGCCGATCAGCGTCACCACCGACTTGCCCGAATAGGCCGGCGTGTCGGTGATGTCGGTGGACAGCATCACATAGCCCAGCAGTTTCTTTTGCGCGCTGGCGTTATCGTAGGCCTCCACGTAAGGCGGCTGGCCCTTGCGCTCGGAGAAGTTCGTGGCGCCGGGGAATACCTCGGCGCAAGGCACCAGGGCGCACATGTCCCTGGCGGTATTGAGTTCGGGCGGCAGCGCCGCCTCATAGGCGCCTGCGCGCACACTGCCCGCCGACATGGCGAGCACGAGAAACAACGCAGCCAGGCAGGCATCCCCCCTGGCTGCCAACTGTCGGCATCTCAAATACATATCTTCCCTGAAGAACAAGCGCCGCGCGGATGCGGCGCTTGCAAGGTTCAACCCGTCAAATCAGGCTTCAACGATCATACGCGTGCGCATTTCCAGGTGCAGCGCATGACAGAAGTGGGTGCAGTAGCACCAGAACACGCCGACTTTGTCGGCCACGAACGTGACCGAGGCGGTTTCCAGCGGATTGACGATGAAGTTCACGTTGTGGTTGGGAATCGCGAAGCCGTGCGTCAGGTCCTCGATCTTGTCCAGGTTGGTCAGGATCAGCGTGACCTCGTCGCCCTTCTTGAGCTTGAACTCGCGCAGGCTGAAGGCCGGCGCCTGCGAGGTCATCTTGACCGTGACCTTCTTGCCATTGCGGAACACGCCGGATTCCTTGGGGTCCTTGATGGCCAGCGGGAAGTCGTCGAGCGCATACACCTGCTTCGGGCGCACCAGATCGCGCTTGAAGATGATGAAGTCATGCGGCTCGCCGCGCACCGGGTGGTCGGCCAGCAGCACCATCTTCTCGCCAGAAATGTCCACGATCTGCTCGTTCTCGGGGTGCAGCGGGCCCACCGGCAGGAAGCGGTCCTTGGAGAACTTGCAGCCCACGGCCAGGTACTTGCCGTCGGCAAACATGGTTTCCGACTGCGAGGCGTTGATGTGGCCCGGCTGATAATGCACATCCAGGCGATCGACCACGTACTTGGCGCTCTTGTCGCCGGCGTGGAACTTGATCGCGGCTCCCACATTCCACTTCACCACCTGGCTGTCCAGGAACAGCGTGGTGTAGGCGTTGCCGCGGCCGTCAAAGGCGGTGTGCAGCGGGCCCAGGCCCAGTTCGACCTCGGCGACGATGACCGAGTCCAGCTTCTCGAGCTTGCCCTCGAACCAGTCGAGCACCTTGGCGAGTTCGATCACGGTGCCGGTGGGCGAGAGCTTGCCGGCGCAAATGAAGTATTTGCCATCGGGGCTGGCGTTCACGCCGTGCGGGTTCTTGGGCACGGACACATAGGCCGTGAGCGCGGTCTTGGGGTCCTTGTTGGCCTCGTGCGTGCCGTCCACCACCGGCACCTTGGAGCCCGCAATGGTCTTGAACTTGCCGGCCTTGACTGCGGCCTCGATGCGGGCCACGTTGAAGAACAGGCAGGCGTCGCGCTCGGCGGACATCATGTCCTCGTACTTCGCGCCCATCTCGGTGTTGTACTGGTTGACCGCGGCCAGCTTGCCGTCATAGGAAGTGGCGACCAGATCACAGTTGCCGTCGATCTGCACCTGCCAGCGCACTTCCATGCTTTCGGCGTCCACGCAGCTGAACAGCGAGCGGTACTTGGATGCATCCTCGGTGGCGGTGTTGGGCAGGGGGATGGAAAACTCGCCGCCGCAGAACACGCGCGTGGTGTAGTTGATCTTCTCGTCCACCGGGTCGCGCTTGTCCGGGAAGATGCCGTGAAAGCCCTGCACATTGGGCAGGTCCGTGATCTTGTCGCAGACGAAATAGTCCAGGCGTATGCGCGCGATGCGGCTGTTGATCTTGTCGTTGATCCAGGCGTAGCGGCCGTCGTAGTTGCCGTCCTTGTAGGAGGCATGGGTGTGGTGGGAGTCGCCCACCGTGTACCTGAGGCTGCCGTCAGCCTTGGTGCCCATCACCTTCTTCGATTCATTGGTAATGCCCCAGCCCACCAGCGCATCGGGCACAAAGCAGGGGATGCGGTGGATCTCGCGGCCCGAGGGCAGGCCCAGCACACGCATGTCGCCGGTATGGCCGCCACTCCACAGGCCGTAATAGGTATCCAGCTCGCCCGGCTTCAGATGCGTGGCATTGTCGCCACCCCGGGCAGCGCCCGTGGATGCACCGCTTGCCGCCGGCGTCGCTGGTGCGCCCGTGGTCGCCTTGTCGGTACAGGCGGCCACGCCGACCGTCAGGCCCGCCAGCGCGGCGGTGTTGATGAACCTGCGGCGGCCGAGACCGCTGGGTTGTTCGGACGGAGTGTTTGGTTTCTGGCTCATGGTGGAGTTCCTAAGTAGACAAGGCGCTTGGCTGCCTTGCGGACGGTGCTTGCTCGGTGACAGCCTTTATGATTGCTTCAAGATGCTTCACCGACATTGAGCGAGATCAATGATCCATTTCAAATGCAACTTTTTGTCCGCCAAGGCGTGCAAAGCATGGTGCATACGTCGGCTTAGGTGTCTAGAATTTGCATCACATTCCAACGGAGTCCTTCCATGCACAAACCCCTGAATGCGCTGGCCATCGCCGCGCTGGCCTTTTTCCTGACCGCTTGCGGCGATAAAAACCAGGCCACCACCGGCGCCCCCGCGCCAGCGCCCGCGACGGCACCTGCTGCGGTTACGGCGCCGGTCGCCGAGAACGCACTGGGCAAGAGCGTGTTTGGCAAGGCTTGCGCCTTGTGCCATGCAGCCGGTGTGGCCGGCGCGCCCAAGCCCGGTGACAAGGCTGATTGGGCGCCGCGCATCGCCCAGGGCACCGACATTCTGTACAAGCATGCGCTGGAGGGCTTCACCGGCGCCAAGGGCATGATGCCGGCGCGCGGCGGCGGCACCACGCTCCCGGATGATGAAGTCAAGGCCGCCGTGGACTACATGGTGGCTCAATCACGCTAAAGGCCAGGCGATGACGCTCACGCCTCGCCTGAACAACGGACGCCGGCGCATGCTCGCCGGCCTGCCCTTGCTGGCCACTGCGCTGTTCCTCAAACCGGCCCTGGCAGATCCGAGGGTACGGCAGGCCTCGCGCAGCCTGATGGGCACGCGCGTGGACATCACCGTGCAGGCCCTGAACGCCGACGCAGCCGAGGCGGCGATGGCAGCCGCATTCGCCGAAATGGCGCGACTGAGCGACATGATGAGCCGCTATCGCGCCACCAGTGTGGTCAGCGCCCTGCACCTGGCTGCGGGACTGCAGCCCGTCGCGGTGGCACCCGAGATGATGCACGCGCTGAAAATGGCGAGGCAGATGTCGGAGCGCAGCCAAGGCGCGTTTGACATTACGGTGGGGGCATTTCAGGGTTGGAATTTTGACCCGGCGCAAACAATTATTCCGGATGCCGCGGAAATTGCGCGTGAATTGCCGCTGGTGAACTACCGGGACTTGATACTCGACGAGAAATCCGCCACGGCCTATTTGCGGCGCCGCGGCATGCGCGTCGATTTGGGCGGGATTGCCAAGCTCCCGATACTGCAAGCGGGCATGCAGGTATTGAAGCGCCATGGCATGGCCGACGCGATGATCAATGGCGGCGGCGATGTGCTCGTGAGCGGGCAGCTGCAGGGACGCGACTGGCGCGTGGGCTTGCGCGATCCGCGCGCACCGGAGCGCATCGTGGGGGTGCTGGATCTGAGCGAGGGCTTTGTGGCGGCCTCGGGCGACTACGAGCGCGGCTTCATGCGCAATGGCCGACGCTACCACCATATCCTGGATCCCAAGACCGGCCAGCCCACGGCCGGCCCGCATGGCGTGGCCCTGGTGTCGCGCAAGCTGGAGGACATCAACGGCCTGGGCGCGGCCATCATGGTGGCCGGCGCCGAAGCCGGCCGCCGTCTGCTTGCGCCGCTCAAGGGCGTGGACGCATTGCTCGTCGAGTCTAACCAGCGCCTGTGGCTGTCGGCGGGCATGGCCAAACGCCTGCATGCCTGAATACTTGATGCTTGCGCAATGGCGCGGGACGATTGGGTCGGCGGCAGCCAGCCATCATTGCTAAGATCGTGCCACCGCGGAACGAGCCACCCGGCCGGCTACCGCCCTCCCAGCCACGCACCCGAAAGCACACCCCATGAAAATCGAAAAAGACACCGCCGTCACCCTGCGTTTCAAAGTCTCCGACGCGCAGGGCAAGCGCATTGAGGAAAGCGCCGAGCCCATGGTTTACCTGCACGGAGGCTACGGCAACACCCTGCCCAAGATCGAAGAAGCGCTGCAAGGCCAGGAGCCCGGCTTCGAGACCGTGCTGGCGCTGCAGGCCGAAGACGCCTTCGGCCTGCGCGACGAAAGCCTGGTGCGCACCATTCCGCGCAGCCAGTTTCCGGCCGGCGTCAAAGTCGGCGGCCAGCTCGAAGGCCGCGGTAGCGACGGCCGCGAGCAAATCTTCAACGTCTCGAAAATCAAGGGCGACATCGTCCTGCTCGACGGCAACCACCCGCTGGCCGGCAAGGCCTTGCGCTTTAGCCTGAAGGTCATGGACGTGCGCCAGGCGTCTGCCGAAGAAATTGCGCACCAGCATGTGCATGGCGAACACGGGCACCAGCACT
The DNA here is from genome assembly GCF_030682935.1 of Polaromonas sp. GTDB lineage: Bacteria > Pseudomonadota > Gammaproteobacteria > Burkholderiales > Burkholderiaceae_C > Polaromonas. The sequence continues at coordinate 34,775 of NZ_JAUXNA010000140.1, read as the reverse complement.
GACGCCTTGATGCGGCCAGCGCGAAGGCCCCAGGCGGACTGAATGCGCAACGGCTGCAAGTGCTGCGGACATAAAAAAGACAGGCCAAGCCTGTCTTTTTTGAGCGCGCGAAAAACGATTACTTGACGGCGCCAGCGGCTTTCACGTCAACCTTGCCTTCAGCTTTCACGGCAGAAGTTTCGATATTGGCAGCGGCCTTGTCGGCTTTTGCATCGACCTTGACTTTGTCGACTTTGGCGGTTGCATTCACAATCGCCGTATCGGCTTTCGCATCGGCTTTGACATTGACCGTATCGGCCTTGGCCTGGGCAGTCACCTTGTCGGCAGCTTTGGCCTTGGCCACTTTGGCGCGGGCTTTGGATTTGGCTTTTGCCGCCTTGGCCTTGGCAGTGGATTTCTTTTCGGTGGCGGTCACTTCGGCTTTTTGCACTTTGGCATCGGCAGTGGCATCCACTTTGGCTTCGGATTTGTTGGCAGCAGCTACGGCGTTGACAGCCTTGACTTCTGCTTTCACCACGGCAGGTGTCGCAGGCGCAATAACCGGTGCGGGCGCTTGTGCAAATGCGGCGCTGACAAACAGACCGGAGATCAAGGTAGCGAGTAATTTGTTCATGGTATTCCTGTGAATTGGATTCGTCTGCCGAATGATTTCGTGACGACCAAGAGCTCAACGGCAGGCAAGCGCAGCCTGTTGACCGCCATTACACGGCGTTGCACTTGAGCGCCGGGACCGCAGCGCCCGGTGTCGCCACAGTGGCAAGTGGGCGCAGCCCGGCCGATGTAACCTCAACGCCCAGCACCCCGCCATGAAATCCACTTCTCCGTCCTCTCCGTCCTCTCCGACCTCCCCCGCAGCCCGTGCCGCGCCCGCCCGCTCGGTGTGGGTCATGCTGTTTGCGCTGACCACCGCGTTTGCGCTCAGCCAGGCCTACCGCACGGTGGCCGCCATCATGGCCGCGCCGCTGCAAGCCGACTTTCACCTCAGCGCGCAAGCGCTGGGCCTGTTTGCGGGCGCCTTTCACTTTGCCTTTGGCGCCATGCAGCTGTTCATGGGCATCGGCATCGACCTGCACGGCGTGCGGCGCACCGTGCTGGTGGCGTTTCCGGTGGCGATTGCCGGCTCGGCGCTGTCGGCGCTGGCAACGAACTACAGCGTGCTGGTGCTGGGCCAGGTGCTGATCGGCATGGGCTGCGCGCCGGCCTTTCTGGTCTGTACGGTGTTCATTGCGCGGCACCTGCCCAGCGAGCGCTTTGCCGCGATTTCCGGGCTCACGCTGGGACTGGGCGGCATCGGCATGCTGCTGACCGGCACGCCGCTGGCCTGGCTGATCGAGGCCACCTCGTGGCGCATGGGATTTTGGGTGCTGGGCGCGTGTGCCGCGCTGGCCTGGGGCCTGATCTGGACGCTGGTGCATGAGCCAGCGCCGCCGGCCAGCCTGGTTGGCGCGCCCCCCCGCAAGGAATCGCTGCGCCAGGCGATTGGCCAATTTGGCGCCATCTTCATGCTGCCGCACACGCTGGGCATTGTGCTGCTGGCCAGCGTCGGCTATGCCTCGTTCATTTCGCTGCGCGGGCTCTGGCTGGGGCCGCTGCTGATGCAGCGCCACGATTTCACGCTGGTGCAAAGCGGCAACGTGGCGCTGGTGATGTCGCTGGCCTCGCTGATCGGTCCGCCACTGTTTGGCCGGCTTGACCCCGGGCCACTGCACCGGCGCCGCTGGATTGTGGGCTTTACGCTGCTGCTGGCCGGCCTGTTTGCCGCGTTTGCGCTGACGCACAACCCGCTGATCGACGTGCTGGGCCCGATCGTGATTGGCGCGCTGTCGGGCTTTTTGGTGCTGCAGTACGCCGACGTGCGCGCCGCCTACCCGGCCGCCATCACCGGCCGCGCGATGGCGGTGTTCACCATGGCGATGTTTCTGGGCGTGGCCGCCATGCAGTGGTTCACCGGCATCGTGGCCTCGGTGGCCAGCGCCCAGGGCGCCGACCCGTTCACGGCCGTGCTGGCCAGCATTGCCGCGCTGCTGGCCGCCGGGGCGATGGCGTTTGTGCTGCTGCCGGGGCCGGCCCCGAACCCGGCGCGCTAGTGTGGTGTTGCATGCTTGACGGTACCAATAAAACCGGTGGCTTTTTGTTCAGGGCAAGGCGCAAACCACAGCAATAGCCCCGCTATTGCGCGGATTTGCAACGCCGCCATGGACAAAAAGACGCGGTTTTATGTGCCGGATAGCGTGCAACTCCACACCAGGATGCGTCAAGGCCGCTCGCCCGTGATGTAGTGCTCCAGCTGCTCGATGATGAACTGCTGCTCGGAAATGATGTCCTTGACCAGGTCGCCAATCGAGACAATGCCGAGCAGTTTGCCGTCCTCCATGACCGGCAGGTGGCGCAGCCGGTTTTCGGTCATCAGCGCCATGCACTGCTCGGTGGTGTGGTGCGGGCTGACAAACATCACCGAGCTGCTCATGACCTCGCGCACCCGGGTTTGCGGGGAGGTGCGTCCCAGCAGCACGATTTTTCGGGCGTAGTCGCGTTCGGTCACGATCCCGACAATCGCCTCGCCGTCCTTCACTATCAGTGAACCAATGTTTTTTTCAGCCATCAGCTGGAGCGCGTCAAACATCGACGCGGTGGGGGCGATGGCGTACACGCCAGGGTCCGCTTTTGACTTCAGAATGTTGGCAACGTATTTCATGGCGGGCCTCCCAGGGGTGAATGCGCAAATGCAGCGACCATATTAGCCAGCCTGCCCTCTCACCGCAACCGCGTTGATCAAGATTGCATCATCGACGCGCGTCAGCACGGCCGTATTCCTGGGTGTATCGATGCCTTGCCAGGCCGCTTCACCGGGGTCGATGCATGCGAAACAACTGCTCCGGGCCCACCGTGAAATAGTCGGCCGGCCCGCCACCGCGCAAAATGTGCCCGGCCGCAGCGGTGTCGTACACCCCGTTTTTCAGCAGCCCCTCGTCGATGTGCACCGCCACCACCTCGCCCAGCACCAGCCAGGTCGGCACCTTGTCGCCGTTGGCGCCCTCCAGCTGCACGATCTGCGTGCGGCGGCATTCAAACGACACCGGGCTTTCCAGCACGCGCGGCACCGCAACCAGGCGCGATGCCACCGGGGTCAAGCCCGCCAGCTCAAACTCGCTGACCTCGGGCGGCACGGCCGCGCAAGTCTGGTTCATGGCCTCGGCCAGCGGGCGCGTGGCCAGGTTCCAGACAAACTCGCCGGTCTGCTCGATGTTGCGCACCGTGTCCTTGTAGCCAATGCTGGCAAAGCCGACGATGGGCGGCGTGTAATTGAAGGCGTTAAAAAAACTGTAGGGCGCCAGGTTCAGCGCGCCCGCCTCATTGCGCGACGAAATCCAGCCAATCGGGCGCGGCCCGACGATCGCGTTGAAAGGGTCGTGCGGCAGGCGGTGGCCGTCACGCGGTTCGTAAAAGTGAATGGCATTGGTCACAGGCAAGTCCACAGGGGGTTGGGGGCATTGACGATACCCGAAACCGCCCCGTGGCGCGTGGCGGGCAAGGCCGGCCCGGCGACAGAAGGCTTACTTGGTCGCGTCCTTGACGATTTCCTTGGCGTCACCGAAGGCTTTTTGGGCACTGCCCGCCACCTGCTTGACCAAGCCTTTGGCCTCCTGCTCTTTGCTGCCCACCAGTTTGCCGGCCGCTTCCTGAATTTTTCCAGCGACTTCCTTGGTAGCGCCTTTGATCTGGTCCTTGTTCATGCTCAAAACTCCTTGTGAAATCGACTCGATAACGCCAGGCCAGGCCCGACACAACAGCGTGCCTGTAAAGCACTCGCGGGTCAGCGTTTTGTCGTTGCGCGCTGACCAGCCACCACCTTACCGTCGCCAGCGCAGCCGTCTGTAGGTCAGCCCCCACAAAGCCTGTCAGCACGCCGCACAAGCACCCTTGCGGGCATCCGGCCATTGATGCGGCCCGGCCTTGATTGCTATGTTATTAATAGCTAATTGCGCCCGTCTTACCTGGGCTAAAGGCTGTTTTTATGCTTAATCACACTTCAGCCAGCCGCAGCATCGCCAGATTGCTTTTGGCGAGTATTTACCCTACTCATTCGCGCAAATGAATACCTTACGCTTACTTTTTCAGTAATGCGGGCTGGCCCCGCCCCTCATTCACCGGCATGATGGTCAGTTACAAAGAGTTGACGTGTGTGTTGAGAGGTTGGTGATTCCCGGATGGCGATTCTTATTCCTGCAATCGGTACGTGCGTTTCACGCATGACTAGCGGCGAACGGCGGCTGGCCGAACGGCTGGAGCAAAAACTCGACGACGACTATTTGCTCTGGTACGACGTGCCCGTGGGCCCCAGGCATTTGCACCCTGATTTTGTCGTGATGCACCCGAGGCGCGGCCTGCTGATTCTGGAAGTCAAAGACTGGAGCCCCAAGACCATTCAACGGGCCGACAAGCAAAGCTGGCAAGTCTTTGTGGACGGCATGCTCAAGACGCAGCCCAACCCCGCCGAGCAGGCCAGGCAGTACGCGCACGCAGTTGCCGATGCCCTCAAGCGCGACCCGCAGCTGGTGCATGCCGATGGCCAGCACCAGGGCGGACTGTGCTTTCCGTGGAGCTACGGCGTGGTGTTTCCCAACATGACGCGCAAGCAGTTCACCGAAGGCCAACTCGATCAGGTCATTGAACCGCACCAGGTGATTTGCAGCGACGAAATGCTGGACAAGGTGGACGCCGAAGACCTGCAAAGCCGCCTGTGGGGCATGTTCCCGTTCATGATGCGCGGCGTCATGTCGCTGCCGCAGCTGGACCGCGTGCGCTGGATCATGTTTCCTGAGATGCGCGTGCAAACCCAGGGCGCGCTGTTTGACGACAGCGATGCCGAGGCCGAACTGCCCAGCATCATGCGCGTGATGGACCTGCAGCAAGAGCAACTCGCCCGTAGCCTGGGCGACGGCCACCGCGTGATCCACGGCGTGGCCGGTTCCGGCAAAACCATGATCCTCGGCTACCGCGCCGAGTACCTGGCCAAGGCCCACACCGCCGCAAGCAAACCCATCCTGATTCTTTGCTACAACGAGCCGCTGGCCGTCAAGCTGGCCTCCGTGATGGAGGCCAAGGGTCTGGGCGACATGGTGCATGCGCGGCATTTTCATAAATGGTGCCGCGACCAACTGGTGGCGTTTGGGCAAACACTGCCTGCGCAAAACATGCCGGTGGACATGAAGATGGTCGACATGGTGCAACGCGTCATCCAGGGCGTGGACCGCAAGCAAATCCCCAGCGGCCAATACCAGGCCGTGCTGATCGACGAAGGCCACGACTTTGCGCCCGAGTGGCTCAGACTGGTCACGCAAATGGTGGACCCCACGACGAACAGCCTGCTGGTGCTGTACGACGATGCGCAAAGCATTTACGAGCGCAGCCGCAGCAAACAGTTCAGCTTCAAAAGCGTGGGCATTCAGGCGCAAGGTCGCACCACGATTCTGAAAATCAACTACCGCAACACCCGGCAGATTCTGCAAACCGCCAGCCTGATTGCGGCGGACCTGCTGACGGCCGACGACAAGGACGACGACGGCATACCGCTGCTCAAGCCCATCAGCTGCGGGCGCGACGGCCAAGCGCCCATCCTCATCAAACTGCCCAGCCTGCGCGAAGAGGCATTTGCCATTGCCGACCAACTGAGCCACGCCCACAAGGAAGGTCACGCCTGGGGCGACATGGCCATCCTGTGCGCGGACTGGAAGAGCATGGACCTGTGCGCCGATGCCCTGCACCAGCGCAAGCTGCCGTTCAACGTGCGCAAGCGCACCGGCGAATACAACCCCGCAGCCGACGCCATACAGATCATGACCATGAAGGTCAGCAAAGGCCTGGAGTTCCCCGTGGTGGCCCTGCCCGGCGTGGGGCACATGCCTGCCAAGGGCGAAGACGAGCAGGAGGCCGCGCGGGTGTTCTATGTGGCGGCGACGCGGGCGACGCAGAGGTTGGTGATTGGGGTGGGTGGGGATGGGGGGTTTGGGGTGAGGTTGACCTGAGTGTCGTGTCGTACAGTACCCCACTAGTTATTTGAAAGACCGACTCCCATGGCCCGTGCACTCACAGCAAAACCCGACAAAGAAGAGCCACTGGAAAAACAGCTCTGGAAGGCTGCCGACAAGCTGCGTAAGAACATTGATGCGGCCGAATACAAGCATGTGGTGCTTGGCCTTATTTTCCTCAAGTACATCTCCGACTCCTTCGAGGAGCACTTCATCAAGCTGCAGACTGGTGCAGGTGACTTTGCCGGTGCTGACCCGGAGGACAAAGATGAATACAAGGCAGAAAGCATCTTCTTCGTGCCGCCTGATGCGCGCTGGTCTCACCTGCTGGGCAAAGCCACGCAGCCAGACATTGGCAGCTATGTGGATGGCGCCATGGACGCCATTGAGAAAGAGAACCCCTCCCTCAAGGGCGTTCTGCCCAAGGTCTTTGCACGACAAAACCTCGATCCCGCCAGCCTGGGCGGACTAATCAACCTGGTGGGCAACATCGCCCTGGGCGATGCCAAGGCCCGCAGCGCCGATGTGCTGGGCCATGTCTTTGAATACTTCCTGGGCGAATTTGCGCTGGCCGAAGGCAAGCAGGGCGGGCAGTTCTACACCCCGCGCTCCATCGTCGAGCTGCTGGTGGTCATGCTGGAGCCCTACAAGGGCCGGGTGTTTGACCCCTGCTGTGGCTCCGGCGGTATGTTTGTGCAGTCGGAGAAATTCGTCACCGAACACCAGGGCCGCATCAACGATATCTCCATCTTCGGGCAGGAAAGCAACCAGACTACCTGGCGGCTGGCCAAGATGAACCTGGCCATTCGCGGCATTGACGCATCCCAAGTGAAATGGAACAACGAAGGCTCCTTCCTCAACGACGCGCACAAAGACGTGAAGGCCGACTTCATCATCGCCAACCCGCCCTTCAATGTCAGCGACTGGAGTGGCGAGCTGCTGCGCAAGGATGGCCGCTGGCAATACGGCGTGCCGCCCACCGGCAATGCCAACTTTGCCTGGCTGCAGCATTTCAACCATCACCTGGCCCCCAATGGCCGCGCGGGCGTGGTGCTGGCCAAGGGCGCGCTCACCAGCAAGAGCAGCGGCGAGGGCGACATCCGCAAGGCGCTGGTGGCGGATGGCAACCTGATCGACTGCATTGTCAATCTGCCCGCCAAGCTGTTCCTGAACACGCAGATTCCGGCGGGCCTGTGGTTCATGAACCGCGCCCGCAACAACGGCCACCCGCGCAAGGGCGAAATTTTGTTCATCGATGCCCGCAACCTGGGCCACCTGATCAACCGCCGCACGCGCGAACTGAGCGACGAGGACATCCAGAAGGTTGCCGACGTTTACCACGCCTGGCGCACCGGCGAGAGCGAGTACGCGGACGAAAAGGGCTTCTGCGCCTCGGTGCCGCTGGCGCGGGTGGCGGAGCTGGATTACGTACTGACGCCGGGGCGTTATGTGGGGCTGCCGGATGAGGAGGATGATTTCGATTTTGCGGAACGCTTTGCTGCGCTAAAAGCGGAGTTTGAGGCTCAGCTATTTGATGAAGCGAAGCTGAATCAGACTATTGCCGAGAGTCTGGCGAGGGTAAATGTATGAGCAGGTGGGAGGCGACAACGCTTGCTGATCTATGTTCGGACATTTCTTACGGCTATACGACTAGTGCCAAGCAAACCGCAGTTGGCCCCAAATTTCTACGAATCACTGACATTACTCCTGATCGAATAAATTGGGCCGATGTTCCATATTGCGTTGCCGATAAAAAAGACGTTCATAAATATAAGCTGAAAAATGGCGACATCGTTATTGCGCGGACGGGTGCCACAACTGGATACAACAAGCTTATAAAAGATATTTCATTTGATGCTGTGTATGCGTCGTACTTGATTAGGTACGAAATAGACGCAACTAAAGCCGTACCTGATTTTGTTGGTCATATTTTGCAATCTTCGGCATGGTATGACTATGTGGATGCCATTGCAGGCGGGTCTGCGCAACCGGGAGCAAATGCAAAACAATTAGGAAGTTTTGAATTCTCGCTACCCCCATTTGCCGAACAAAAAGCCATCGCCGCTGTACTCAGCAGCCTCGACGCCAAAATCGACCTGCTGCACCGTCAGAACAAAACCCTCGAAGCCATGGCTGAAGCTCTATTTCGCCAATGGTTTGTGGAAGACGCGCAAGAGGGCTGGCATGAAAGGCCGCTCAGCAGCATTGCCAATTTCTTGAATGGTTTGGCCTGCCAGAAATATCCGCCAACCGATGATGTTGAAAAACTGCCCGTTCTGAAAATTCGCGAGCTAAGCAATGGCATCTCTGACACTGCGGACTGGGCAACGAGCCACGTCAAGCCCGGGTACATTGTCGAAGCTGGCGATGTAATCTTTGCTTGGTCCGCGTCCTTGATGGTCAAGGTCTGGGATGGCGAAAAGTGTGTGCTGAACCAGCACCTGTTCAAGGTCACGTCGGACGAGTTCCCCAAGTGGTTTTATCTGCGGTGGTGCAAGCACCATCTTGCCGAGTTCATCGCCGTCGCTGCCAGCCATGCCACCACCATGGGGCACATCAAGCGCGGCGACCTGGACGCGGCGATGGTGCTGGTGCCGCCACCACCTGTGCTTGCAACCATGTCAAAGCAGATGCAGCCACTGCTGGACAAGCAGATCGCGAGTGCCCGGCAGCGCAAGACGCTGGAAAAGCTGCGTGACACCCTGCTGCCCAAGTTGATGAGTGGTGAAGTGCGGGTAGCCTACTGATGGAAAAGCTCAAGGCGACGCTTGCCCAATACAGCCGCTGGCAACCCTATGGGGTCTATGTGGACCGGATGGAGGGTCATCTTGAATCGGACTTCAGTGTCTCCGTTGAAAATGCAAAGGCGCTGCTGGAAGGCATTGGCAAGGAAATTTGCGATGCGAAGTGCATTGCGCTCGCGAATGCACCCGCCATCAGCGTCGTGTTGAAGACAGCCTTTCGCGCATTGGGCTACAACGGCGAGCAACTGGTGACCCAGGTGTCGACTTCATTGGCCAACATTGGCCAGTTGATTGGCACGCTGCGAAACGAAATCAGCCCGACGTCGCACGGCAAATCGCTGAAAGAATTGAGCGACAGGAATGACAAAGTCGATTTGCTCACCCGAGATTTTTTGATCGACAGCACCTTGGTCGTGGCGGTGTTCCTGATTCGGGCGTTTGAGGAGAGAAAAGGCGATGTCGTCGCACCAGCGGCTGGTGCCGGGGCTGCCGATGTCCCCCCTGAGTACGACGATCACGAAGATTTCAATAACTATTGGGATGAATCTTTCGGCGAATTCACCATGGGTCAGTACTCCTACCCCGCCAGTGAGATCTTGTTCAATGTGGACTTGCAGGCCTATCAAGCGGAATACAAAGACTTTATGGAATCCGAACAACTGCCTGCAGAAGCTGCTGATTTGCAAAGTGAACAAGCATGACTGACAAAAACCTGCCGCAAGCCGCCAACTTCATCCTCTACACGGCCGCCAATGGCGATATCAACTTGAACGTGGCCCTGCGGGATGAGACGGTCTGGCTGACCCAGAAGGCGATGGCTGATCTCTTTGCGGTGGGGGTGCCCGCCATCAACAAACACCTGAAAAACATATTCGATACCGGGGAGTTGCAGGACAAGGCAGTTATTTCCATTTTGGAAACAACTGCCGCCGATGGTAAAAGCTGCCAGCCCAAAAACTACAAGCTGGAAACGACGCAGTTCCCCGTCTGGGCTCGGGTGGAGGTTTAGCATGTCCCAATTGAAAACCTACGAAAAAGTTGTTTTTGAAAAGCTCTTTGACAGAGGTGGTTTCGTCTTGAGCTTTACTGACAAGACGTTCTCTGAGTTTTTCAGGGAGCATGGGGTTGATATCGATAACGAAAAGTATCGATTCAATGGGTCATCAAAGATGAAACGTTTGAGGGCATTTTGGGAGACCGAACAGGATGCTCTCGTTGCAGGGGTATTGGACGCATTACTGGAATACGCCTGCGTAACTGAAACAGTGGATGAATCTGAAAAAAACAAAGCCCTCGCCATCCTCAATCGTTTATCAGGTCAGAGAACCAGCGAACCAAAAAGCGCTTCCAACGAGCAGGATTTCCTGGCGCAGGAGTATTCACAAACTATTGACTTGGCACGACTGGAAATGGATGCTGCATTTCAGGGTGTGATTGAGCAAAGAATAAGTGAAATACATAAATCACTAAATGCCGATGCAGCGCTAGCCGTCATTTTTTTATGTGGCAGCACATTGGAGGGTTTGTTGCTGGATGCCGCAACCAAAAACAACCAAAGTTTTAACCGTGCCACTTCCGCCCCGAAGGGCAGAAGTGGGGAAGTGCGGCCATTTCATGAGTGGACGCTCGATAGCCTGATAAACACAGCACACGAAGTCGGCTTGTTATCTCTGGATATCAAGAAACACAGCCATTCGTTGAAGGACTTTCGCAATTACATTCATCCACGTCAACAAGCAGTTCAAAACTTCAAGCCAGATTCACACACGGCAAAAATTTGTTGGCAGGTTTTACAGGCTGCTGTTGCCAATTTAGGGGGGCAACGGAAATGATCGCGTACATCACCAAGCTAACCCAACTGCTGGCCTTGCCCGCCGAAAACGAGGTGGTGGAGTTCAAGGAAGCCAAGAAGGGCTACGACTTCACCAAACTGGGCAAGTATTTTTCGGCGCTGTGCAACGAGGCCAACCTGAAACGCCAGGCCTCGGCTTGGTTGGTCTTTGGCGTAAATGACCAGCGGCAGGTGGTGGGTTCCAACTTTCGTTTGACGCGCAAGGATCTGGACAGCCTGAAGGAAGAGATTGCGAACAAGACGACCAATCGCATTACCTTCATCGAGATTCACGAGGTGGCGCACGCCAACGGGCGCGTGGTGTTGTTTGAGATTCCGGCCGCACCCAAGGGCTTGCCCGTGGCCTTCGACGGCCATTACTATGGGCGCGATGGCGAAGCGCTGTCGCCGCTAAACCTGGAGGAGATTGAGCGCATCCGGGCGCAATCGACGGTGGAGGACTGGAGTGCAGTGATCGTGCCCGCTGCCAGCCTGACTGATCTGGATGAAGAAGCCCTCGAGATGGCGCGGCGCAACTTCAAGAGCAAGTTTCCCGATAAGGCTGCCGAGGTGGATGGCTGGGACATGCCAACCTTTTTGAATAAGGCCAAGCTAACCATCAAAGGGCACGTCACCCGCACCGCGCTGTTGCTGCTGGCCCGGGAGGAAGCCGAGCAGTTCCGGTTGCCAGCAGAGGCCAAGATTCGTTGGCTGCTGAAAGACCATCTAGGCAACGACCGGGACTACGCCCTGTTTGGCATGCCGCTGCTGCTGGCGGTGGACAAGGTGTACGCCAAGATTCGCAACCTCAAATACCGCTACATCCGCGAAGGTACGCTGTTCCCAGATGAAATTGATCAGTATGAACCCTATGCGATTCGTGAGGCGCTGAACAATTGCATTGCGCACCAAGACTACACGCTGGCGGGGCGCATCAATGTGGTGGAGCGGGAAGAGAGTCTGAGCTTTACCAACAAGGGCAGCTTTGTTCCAGGGGATGTGAGCCGGGTGGTGATGGAGGACGCACCCGAGGAACATTACCGCAACCGCTTTCTGGCTACCGCCATGTTCAACCTAAAGATGGTGGATACGGCGGGCGGCGGCATTCGAAAGCTGTTTTTGTTCCAGCGGCAACGGTTTTTTCCAATGCCGGACTACGACCTCTCAGGCAACCGCGTGATGCTGACACTAACCGGCAAGGTGTTGGACATTGATTACGCTCGTTTGCTGGCGCGGGACGGCGGCTTAACGCTGCAAGACATCATTGCACTGGACAAAGTGCAAAAGCGCCAAGAACTAAGTAGTGATGAAGAAAAGTTGTTGAAGGCAAAAGCCTTGATTGAAGGCCGCAAGCCAAACTTCTTTGTCGCCAAGTCGTTGGCTCAGCAAACAGGCCAGAAAGCGCGCTACAGCAAAAACCTTGCGTTCGACAAGCAGTATTACCTGGACCTAATTTGCAAGGCTGTGAAAGAACACGGTTCAATGGCTCGCAAGGATATTGATGAACTGCTGTGGAACAAGCTGCCGGAGTGGATGGATGATCGGCAACGGAAAATCAAGGTAGGGAACTTGGTTGCCGAGCTACGGCGACAAAAGAAAATTATCAATCGCGGTAGCGATACTCGCCCCTCTTGGGCTCTCGTAAGTTCAAAAAATTAATGAGAGCTTATGAGAGGTTGATGGGTTTTTAAGACTAAAAACCGATATAAATCAACAGGTTGCGCTCTCATAACGGCTTCTTGAATACCATCAGTTAAAGAAAAAAATGTGAACAGGGATAACCAGCATGCTCACCGAATCTGCCATCGAAACCTTTGCCATCAAGCTGTTTGAAAGGCTCGGGTACATCTACTTGCACGGCCCGGACATTGCCCCCGACAGTGATAGCCCCGAGCGCAGCAGTTACGCAGAGGTGTTGTTGCCCGGTCGGCTGGCCCAAGCCGCCGGGCGCATTAACCACAGGCTGCCCCGGGATGTGGTTGAGATGGCACTCAAGGAAGTGCAACGGGCCCACTCGCCAGACCTGCTGGCCAGCAATGAGGCTTTCCATCGCCTGTTGACCGAAGGGGTGCCGGTCAGCATGCAAAAGGATGGTGACACACGCGGCGAACGGGTGTGGCTGATTGACTTCGCCCGGCCTGAGAACAACGAGTTCGTGGTGGCAAACCAGTTCACCGTCATCGAAAACCATCAAAAAAAACGGCCTGACCTGGTGCTGTTTGTCAATGGCATTCCGCTGGTGGTGATCGAACTCAAGAACGCAGCCGATGAAAACGCCACGCTCAAGGCAGCGTATCAGCAGATTGAGACCTACAAACAAGCCATACCGAGTCTGTTCACTGCCAACGCTTTGGTCGTCATCTCTGATGGACTGGAGGCCAAGGCTGGCTCCATTTCAGCAAGCTTGTCGCGCTTCATGGCCTGGAAGAGCGCTGATGGCAAAGCAGAAGCTTCTCATCTGGTCAGCCAGTTGGAAACGCTGATCATCGGCATGTTGAACCAGGGGACCTTGCTGGACTTGGTGCGCCACTTCATCGTTTTCGAGAAGGGCAGCAAGGAAGACCCGAAAACGGGCCAGATCACGATCAGCACCATCAAGAAGCTGGCGGCCTATCACCAGTATTACGCGGTGAATGCGGCGGTGGCCTCCACCTTGCGGGCGGCGGACATGGGCGGGCCGCTGTCCGTGCGCGAGAATCCGGCCAGTTATGGCCTGCCGGGTATTGCAGATCAGCCCAAGGGTGACATGAAGGCGGGTGTGGTGTGGCACACCCAAGGGTCGGGCAAGTCGCTCTCCATGGTTTTTTATACTGGCAAGATCGTGCTGGCACTGGACAACCCGACGGTACTGGTGATTACCGACCGCAATGATCTGGACGACCAGCTTTTTGACACCTTTGCCGCATCCAAACAGCTGTTGCGACAGGAGCCAGTGCAGGCCAAGGATCGCGAGCACTTGAAGGCATTGCTGAAGGTGGCAGCGGGCGGCGTGGTTTTCTCTACCATCCAGAAGTTCCAGCCCGATGAGGGCAATGTTTACGACCAGCTTTCCAATCGTCCAAACATCGTGGTAATCGTCGATGAAGCCCACCGCACCCAATACGGTTTTGCCGCCAAGACGGTAGACGAAAAGAACGCAGATGGCGTGGTGATCGGCAAGAAGGTGGTCTATGGTTTTGCCAAGTATCTGCGCGATGCTTTGCCCCGCGCCACCTATCTGGGTTTTACCGGTACACCGATTGAGAAGACCGATGTGAACACCCCGGCGGTGTTTGGCAACTATGTGGACATCTACGACATTGCCCAAGCGGTGGAGGATGGTGCCACGGTGCGTATTTATTACGAGAGCCGCCTGGCCAAGGTGAGTCTGAGCGATGAAGGTAAAAAGCTGATTGCCGAACTGGATGAAGAGCTGGAGCAAGACGAGCTGACCGAGACACAAAAAGCCAAGGCCAAGTGGACCAAGATGGAGGCGCTGATTGGCAGCGAGCAGCGCATCAAAAACATTGCCCGCGACATCGTTGGTCACTTTGAAGTCCGGCAAGAGGTCTTCGCAGGCAAGGCGATGGTGGTGAGCATGTCGCGGCGCATTGCCGCCGATCTGTATGACGAAATCATCAAACTGCGGCCCGACTGGCACGCCGACGAACTGAGCAAAGGCGTTATCAAGGTGGTGATGACTGCCGCATCGAGCGATGGGCCGAAGCTCGCCAAGCACCACACTACCAAGGAGCAGCGCAAGCTGCTGGCCGAGCGCATGAAGGCAGAAGATGACCCGCTCAAGTTGGTGATCGTGCGCGACATGTGGCTGACCGGCTTCGATGCGCCGAGCATGCACACCCTCTACATCGACAAGCCCATGAAGGGGCACAACCTGATGCAAGCCATTGCCCGGGTCAATCGTGTGTACAAAGACAAGCCCGGCGGCTTGGTGGTGGATTACCTGGGAATCGCGGCGGACCTCAAAGAGGCGCTTTCGTTCTATTCCGATGCGGGCGGCAAGGGTGATCCAACCCTGTTGCAGGAGCAAGCCGTGAGCCTGATGCTGGAGAAACTTGAGGTGATCTCGGCCCTGTATCACGGCTTTGCCTATGAACACTATTTCGGAGCGAATACCGCCCAGAAACTGTCTCTGATTCTCGCGGCGGAAGAGCATATCCTCGGCTTGGATGACGGCCGCAAACGTTATATCAACGAGGTCACGGCGCTTTCGCAAGCCTTCGCCATTGCCATACCGCATGAACAAGCGATGGACGTGAAGGACGAGGTGGGCTTCTTCCAGGCCGTGAAGGCGCGGCTGGTGAAGTACGACAGTGTCGAGGGCGGGCGCAGCAACGAAGAAATCGAGACCACCATTCGCCAGGTGATCGACCAAGCGTTGGTGTCGGAAAAAGTGATTGATGTGTTTGACGCGGCGGGCATAAAAAAACCAGACATTTCCATTTTGTCTGACGAATTCTTGGCCGAACTGAAAGGCTACGAGCATAAAAATGTGGCCTTGGAGGTGCTCAAGAAACTCCTCAATGACGAATTGAAAATACGCGCCAAGCGCAACCTGGTGCAGAGCCGGTCACTGATGGAGATGTTAGAGGCCGCTATCAAGAAATATCACAACAAAATTCTGACTGCTGCCGAGGTGATGGACGAGCTGATCAAGGTCAGCAAAGAGATCGTCGCCGCCGATGATGAAGCCAAGCACATGGGACTTTCCGACTTTGAATATGCGTTCTACACCGCAGTCGCCAACAACGACAGTGCCCGCGAGTTGATGCAGCAAGACAAGTTACGCGAACTGGCAGTGGTGTTAACCCATCGGGTGCGCGAAAACGCATCCATAGACTGGACTATCAAAGAGAACGTCAGAGCCAAGCTTAAGGTGATTGTGAAACGCACCCTGCGGCAATTTGGCTATCCGCCCAACATGGAATTGCTCGCGACAGAAACAGTGCTAAAGCAGGCGGAGATGATTGCGAACGAGCTCACGCAGTAGGCCACGCGGATCAAGTTACCAACCGCGAGAGTTCTCGCCTGGTTGAAGTGGTAGAGACGCAAGATGTTTGATGCCTCAATTGCTACGCATTTGATAGCTGTGTTCGAAATATCTACGCGGGCTAGCGGCCTATTTGGCGCACAACTCATACCCCGTACTGCGCCCGCCACCTTCCAGCTTGCGCAGCACGCCACGCGCCAGCAGGTCGTTGATGTCGCGCAGTGCCGTGTCGGCAGAACACTTGCCCAGCGCGGCCCACCTAGCGTTGCTGAGCTTGCCTTCAAAGCCGTCCAGCACGCGGTTCAGCACCTGGGTTTGCCGCGCATTCATGGGTGTACCGGCCCAGCGTTGCCAGAACTGGGCCTTGACCAGCACACCGGCCAGCGTGGCGTCTGCGCCTTGCACGGCGCGCAGCAGACAGCCCAAGAACCAGTTGAGCCAGGGCGTCACGTCCAGCGGTCCTTTTTGGGTGGCTTCCAGCTGGTCGTAGTAGTCTTTGCGCTCGCGCTGTATCTGGGCGCTGAAGCTGTAGAAGCGCTGACCAGGATGTTGCCCCCACGCTCCGCCGCTACGCGGGTCGCTGCCCCCACGGGGGCCGTCCGCGCTTTGGGGCGGCCCGGCAGCGCTAAAGCCCTCAGCGCGGGCCAGCGCCATGTCGCCCACGGCGCGGCTGATGCGGCCATTGCCGTCGTCAAACGGGTGCAGGGTCACCAGCCACAGGTGCGCCAGCCCGGCTTTGATCAGGGCGTCGCCCAAGGGGGCGGCCTCGAACCACTTCAAGAACGCATCGGTTTGCGCGGGCAATGTGCTGGCAGGCGGTGCGGTGAAGTGCACTTTCTCCCGCCCCACAGGGCCAGACACCACTTCCATCGGGCCGCTGGCATCCGTGCGCCACGCCGCCACGGTGATGCGTACGCGCCCGCTGTAGCCGGTGGGAAACAGCGCCGCGTGCCAGCCAAACAGGCGCTCTGCGGTCAAGGGTTGGTCAAAGTTGCGGGTGGCGTCCAGCACCACATCCACCACGCCGTCCACATGCCGGTCGCTGGGGGCCAGGGCGCCAATGTCCAGCCCCAGCCTGCGGGCGATGGATGAGCGAACGGCGTCCAGGCTGAGGCGCTCGCCTTCTATCTCGCTGGTTTTGATGACTTCTTGCGTGAGCACCTGCAAGGTGGCTTGCTCGCGCTGGGCCATGCCCAGCTCTGCCATGCGCCCCACGAGCAGGCCCTGCGCCCGGTGCACTTGGGCCAGGGGCGCGGAAAGTGCGGCGACGTCATAGGTGAGGTTGGGCCAATCAGGCAACTGCCAGATGTAGCAAGGGTTGCGGGTGAGGCGATGGGGGCGCATGCGGCGATTATGGCGCTTATTCGCCGCAATTTGTGCGGCGAATAACGCCGCAATGCGGCTCACAACACCTCAACCGGATCAACATTGCTACATATTAAATAGCTGCCTGTGCATATTCCACGAGCGATAGCGGTCAATTTGACACTTAAATGCGCAACAAAATACCGATCCCGCAGTTCCTGCACCGCATCCGGCGATAACACATCCCTTGGACTCGCGCCCGCGCCCTGCTGCTACACCACCAGCCGCGAATGCCCCACGCCGCCGCCCTTCTCCACCCGGATCTGCGCGGGGATGCGCTCTTTCAGCGCCTCCACGTGGCTGATGATGCCGATCATCTTGCCGCTGGCGTTCAGTGAGTCCAATGCCGTCAGCGCAATCTCCAGGGTGTCGCCGTCCAGTGAGCCAAAGCCTTCGTCGAGGAAAAGCGAATCGATGGACGTTTTGTTGCTCACCAAATCCGATAGCGCCAAGGCCAGGGCCAGGCTGACCAAGAAGCCTTCGCCGCCTGACAGGGTGCGCGTGTCGCGCGTGGCATCGCCCTGCCACGCGTCCACAATGTCCAGCTCCAGTTCCCCCGTGGGCTTGCGGCGCAGCAGGTAGCGGCCATGCAGGCGTGCCAGGTGCCGGTTGGCAAGGTGCAGCAAATGGTCCAGCGTGAGGCCTTGGGCAAACTTGCGGAACTTGTCGCCTTTGGCGGAGCCGATCAAACCGTCCAGCCGCTGCCAAATATCGGCTTCTGCGGTTTGCGTGCTGATTTGCTCGAACAGTGTTTGCTGATTTATTCGGTGTTGCGCGTCGCTGGCCAGCAAGGCGCGCTGGGCGCCGATTTGCTCGCTGAGGCTGCTGCGCTGCGCCTCCAGCGCCGCCAGTTGCGCGGCGATTTCTTCGGGCGCCAGTGGCGTGAGCGCTTGTGCTGCCAATTGCGTTTGCTTGTCGCTTGCGGCCTGCAGCAGTGCGCTTGCCCGCTGTTGCGCGGCGTGCAGTGATTCTTTCAGCACGGTCAGGCGCTGACGTTCTGGCTCGGGCAAGAGTGCGGCCTCAAACGCTGTTGCGTCGGCGAAAGGGCTGGCGTGCAGGGCGGCGTGCCACGCGGCCTCAGAGTCCAGCAAGGCTGTGCGTTGCTGCACGAGGGCAGCCTGTGCTTGCGCGTGCCGGCCGTTCAGGGCGGCTATGGACTCGGTCAGGCTGGCTATTGCATGGGTGCAAGCTGCAAGCGCTGCGGGCAAGTCATCGGCGGCAAGCTCTTTAATCGTGGGCAGTGCAAGGGCTTCATCACTGGCACTCGCCTGCAGGTCGGTCCACCGTTGTGCCCATGCGGTTGCCTGTGCCTGTGTGGCGTCGCGCTGTGCCTGCTGGCGGGTAATCGCTTGCGCCAGTTCTTGCAATTGGCGTTGGGTTTGTTGCCAGTGCTGCCATTCACCGTCTCGCTCTTGTAGCCATGGCTTGGGCTCGGCTGGCAAGGCGTAGCCAGCTTCAGCCAAAGTTGCTTGCAGGGTCGACTCCAAGGCGGTGAGGTCTTCCTGGTTGGTTTGGCCGGTTTGCACCAGTGCCGCCTGGCGCACCTGCGCGTCTTGGGCAGCCTGTTGCAGCAGTGCAAGCTGGCTTTGCGCTGCCTGCAGCGCTTGGGCGTTTTGGTTGGCGGCTGCTTGGGCGCGCTGAATCGTTTGCTCGCCCGTTTCCGCAGCTTGCAGGTCGCTGGTGCGTTGGACGAGGGCCTGCGCAGCAGCCTGGTGCCCAGCGGTCAAGGTCTCGGCGCATTGCCAATCGTCACCGGTCAGCGGTGGGGCTGCGTTGACTTGGCTGATGGACGCTGCCCAATCGGTTTGCCACTGGCTGATCTGCTGGGCGATTTTTTCTTGTTGGCTCAGCCGCTCTGCTTGATTGGCTTTGCTGGCAGCCAAAGCGGCAGCGGCGGTTTGGCCCTGCGTCACCAATTCTTCAAGCGCGTCTTGCTTGTGCTGCAAGGCGGCGGCAGTGGCTGAAACGTCGAGTGCCTGGTAGGCATCAATGGCCGGGTGCTCCACTGCGCCACACAGGGGGCAGGCCTCGCCCGGCTGCAGTGCCAGGCGGTGTGCGTCCAGGCTTTGGATGCGGCGTTCCTGGTCGAGCAGTTTTTGCTTGTCTGCCACTTGCTCTTTCAATGCCTTGTGCTGCTCGCGTAGCGTCAACACCGTGGCATTTTGTTCGGTGATGGTGGTCTCGCCCTGCTGCACCCCTGCAGCCAGCGTGGCTTGCTGGGTGGCGAGTTCACGGCGCTGCTTGGCATTGGCCTCCAGTTGTTGCCAACGATTGAGATGGCCTTGTTCGGCCTGCCACTGCGTGCGCAACGCCGCAGGCGTCTGCCCGGCCAGGCGCTGGTCTTGTTCTGCCTGCGCAGACTGCAGCGCGGACTCGGATGCAGTTTTTGCCAGCGCCGCGGTGTCAACCTGGGCGCTCTGGGCTGTGAGCTTGCCGCTGCGGGCGGCTTGCTCGTCCTGCAGGTCCCGCAACGCCAATTGCTGGGTGGCCACGTTGTGTTGCAGCTTGTGGCGTTGTTCAAATTGCTGCCGCCAGCTGCCAAGGCGCTCGCCCAAGGCGGCGCGTTGTGGGTGCGCGGCGCAAAAGGCGGCGTGTTGTTGTCGTTCTTTTTCTGTAAGCGTCAGTTGGCCCTGCGCGTTCTCCGCAATCTGGCTGGCCAGGGTGTGGGCAAGGTGGTGGTGCTGGTAGTGCGCGGTTGTCTCGCGCTGGCGCTCCCGGTGCAGCGTTGCCAGCACGGCTTCACTGTCCTTGCACATGGTTTGCGCTTGTTGCCACGTTTGATGCAGCGGCTTGAGCGCTTGCGCAGGCTCGCCGTCGGCAAGGCGGCTAAGTTCGGGCGCGGCGGCTTCAAGCGCGGCCGCCGCTTCAGTGCGTGTGGCCTCCGTGGCTTGGACCTCTTGCCCGCTTTGCGCCAGATTCAGCTGCCACTGGCGTTGCGCCAAGGTGGTTTGATGGGCACTTTGCACGCCGACCAGTTCGTTGCCCCAGCGGTCAACGTCGCCTTGCATGGCATCGTGTCTTTCAGCAGTCAATAGTTCCACGCCTTCGGCGCGGGCTTTGAGTTGGTCCAGTTGCTGCTTGGCCTCGCGCGCCTGCTCAAACACGCTCCGCGAGATGTCGCCGTAGATCTCGGTGCCCGTCAGTTCCTCCAGCAGCTCGGCCCGGTCGTTGGCGCTCGCGTTCAGAAAAGCCGCAAAGCCGCCCTGGGCCAGCAGCATGGATTTGGTGAAGCGAGGGAAGTCGAGGCCGGTGATCTCGGCAATGCGCTTGAGTTTGTCGTTGCTTTGGCTGCTCAGAATCGTGCCATCCCCTGTGGCCAGTTCCACTTTGGGGGCCTGCAGCGCGCCGTCCACTTTGTCGCGGGCGCGGCGCTGGCTCCAAAAGGCGCGGTACACAGCGCCCTTCACTTCAAACTCCACCTCAGCAAGGCAATCGACGGTGTGGCGCGTCATGATGTCGTTGGCCGAGGCCGAGATGCTTTTCAAACGCGGTGTCTCGTGGTACAGCGCAAGACAGATCGCGTCGAGCAATGTGGATTTGCCCGCGCCTGTTGGGCCCGTGATGGCAAACAGGCTGTTGTCGGCAAAGGGGGCTTTGGTGAAGTCGATGGTCCACTCACCTTTTAGTGAGTTGAGGTTTTTCAGGCGCAAGCTCAGAATTTTCATGCTGCGCCCTCCGTGAGACTGGTGACCACTGCGCGGTAGCGCTCGCCCAGGGCCAATTGCAGATCTGGCGCCAGTTCTTCTTGCGCCAATCGGCGCGCAAAGACTTCGTCGGGGCTGAGTTCATTCAGGGTTTCACTCACCTCGCCAGCGATGCTGACAGCTGCATTGCCGCGCTGGCGGCGTACCCGCAAAACATCCACTGGCAGGCCTTGCGTCATGGCTTCGATGCGCGCTGGCAGGTCGGACAAGTAGTCGTCCTCGACCACGGTGACTTCAATCCACACGGATTGTTCGGCAGACCCTTCCATGGCGGCGGCGCTGATGGCAATGGCCAGCGCCACCAGGTTGCCGCTGACAGAGATCAATGGCTGAAACCGGGGCACCAACAAGGGCGTAATGGCAGTCAGCCCGTCCGCGCCCAAGTCCACCAGCAACATCTCTTTTTGCTGCCGCGCTTCGTCAAACCCCAGTGGGATGGGCGAGCCGCAGTAGCGAATGTGGTCCAGCCCACCCACTTTTTGTGGCTTGTGGATGTGCCCCAGCGCGATGTAGTCAACCGGCGGAAACGCAGACGTGGGAAAGGCATCGAGTGAGCCCACATAGATCTCGCGGACGGATTCATTGCTGCTGGCACCCACCGTGGTGAGATGCCCGGTGGCAATCAGCGGCACGACGCGACCCAGCTCTTGGGTCAGGGCCGTCTGGCGCGTGCGGCCTGCTTCATGGACCGATTGGTAATAGGCCTGAATGGCCGCTTGCATGGACTGCTGCTTTTCCTCGGCGCTCTGCCCGGCCTGGCTCAGCAACACGTCACGGGGGCGGATGAAAGGCACCGCGCAGACGATGCAGCCCGCCTCGCCCTTGCTACCCCGCAAAGGCAGCACGACGACCTGGCTGGCAGCATCGTCAACCGCAGCGACCACGGTTGTGCTCAGGCAGGCCAGCATGGCGCGGCTCTCGCCCAGGGTGGCGACTGAATCATGGTTGCCCCCGAGCAGTAGCAGTGCAACACCCGCACCGTGCAGCCGGACCACCAACTGGCTGTACAGCTCGCGCGCATAGCTGGGGGGTGAACCCGTGTCGAAGATGTCGCCTGCTATCAGCACTGCATCCACCGCGTGCGCATCGACTTGAATCAGCAGCCAGTCGATCAAGGATTGGTGCTCCGCCTGGCGGCTCTTTCCCATGAAATGCTGACCCAGATGCCAGTCGGATGTGTGGAGGATGCGCATTGTTTAGTTGGGTAGTCTTGATGTGCGTAGCGAACGAACTGTTCCGAAAATGAATTCAACAAGCAGTATTGCTTCTCGCATGCTTTATTTTTGATAGGTGCTGACGCACATTTCACGGGGGCTAGAAGCCGATTTTGCATCAACAGTTCGGCAGAAACCTGCCTGCAACGCGCCCACTTGCAGCACACCCGTGCAACGCTTGTTTGACCAACCAGGCGTTGACCAACCATCAAGTACCATTCCCCCGATTCAACTTCGCCCGATACCGGGCCCCAACGGAGAAAGCAATGTTCAGTCATGTGATGCTTGGTGTTAATGATCTCGAGGTTTCAAGGAAGTTTTACGACGCGCTGCTCGGCACGCTGGGCATAGCCCCGGGGGTTGCCAACAAGAACCGGTATTTCTACCGGAGCCCAACCGGGACGTTCGCGATCACCACGCCCATCAATGGCGAGCCCGCTATGCACGGCAATGGCAGCACGATCGGGTTTACCGTGCAGTCCGCCGAACAAGGTGACGCATTCCATGCGGCTGGCGTCGGCAACGGCGGCACCACTTGTGAAGAGCCCCCGGGGTTTCGCGAAGGCCCGGCGGGCAAGCTCTACCTGGCGTATCTGCGCGACCCCGACGGCAACAAGCTCTGCGCGCTGCACCGCCCTGCCAAATAAGGCGCGCTGCGGTCAATCTTGCCGGCCCGCCTCGCGCTGGGCCCGCACCGCCAGCAGAAATACCGTGTCGATCGCCGGCACGTAGCGGTACAGCGCCACATAGCCGCGCGTGGCGCGGCCGATGACGAGTTCGCGCTTGCCGTCTTTCACGGGCCGCCCGATCAGGGGGCTGTGGGTCAGGATCTGGATGGTCTCCAGAATTTCGCCGATGCGCTGGAGCGCGGAACCCGCGTCAAACTGCGCGATGTGCTCGAAGAATCGGTCAAAGTCATCAAAGACTTCGGGCGCCAGTTCGATGCGCGTCATGCGCCCGCTCACACCGTGCGCT
Organism: Polaromonas sp.; assembly: GCF_030682935.1. Lineage (GTDB taxonomy): Bacteria > Pseudomonadota > Gammaproteobacteria > Burkholderiales > Burkholderiaceae_C > Polaromonas. The sequence goes on along the minus strand of NZ_JAUXNA010000140.1, from coordinate 11,923 downwards.
TGCGTGCTGCGGGTTTGCGCGCGGGCTCACTGCGCGCGCGGGCTGCAAGGTAGGCTTTTGCGTCCTCCCAGGGCACCGTCTTGCCGGTGGACTGAAGGTTGGCCCAGCGCTGGTCGGCAATGGCATTGAAGGCGTTGTCCAGCTCGACCTGCTCCACGGTTTGGGAAATGGCGTCAAGGATGAAGGCATGGGCCGTTTTGCCGGCACGCTTTGCGGCAACGGCCACGCGGGCCTTGAGCTCGTCTTCAATTCGGATGGTGGTGGTGGACATGCGGTGTCTCCATAGGAGGTGAAATAGTAGCACGTTCGTGCTACATTTTTGCGCGACCCTTATTTTGCACACGATGCATCCCCGGTACTCAATCCGTCTACCCCCGCCGTCCAGCACGGGTAGTGCACCCTGGTCTGCCGTGCGTGCCATGCGCCCCACTGCTACAGTGCGTCCCATGCTCACCCACGCCGTCTCCCGCCTGCGCACCGCCCGCCTGGCGCGCAGCTCCAAACCCTTTCTGGCCCGGGGCGGTCCGCGTGGGGAGCGCTGCGCTGGTTGCCGCCTGATTCCCAGCCACTGCCTGTGCGCCTTGCGCCCGGCCGTGCCCACGCGTGCGGGGGTGTGCCTGATCATGGCCGACATCGAGCCGCTCAAGCCCAGCAACACCGGCTGGCTGATTGCCGATGTGGTGGCGGACACGTTTGCCTTTGGCTGGGCGCGCACCGAGGTGGACCCTGCGCTGCTGGCCCTGCTGGCCGATCCGCAGTGGCAGCCGTATCTGGTGTTTCCGGGTGAGTTCGTGGCGGCTGGGCGGGTCGTGGCAGGGGTGCAAGCCACCGATCCCCAAAACGGCAAGCGGCCGCTGTTTGTGCTGCTCGACGCCACTTGGCCCGAGGCACGCAAGATGTTTCGCAAGAGCCCCTACCTGGACCACCTGCCGGTGCTCAGCCTGCAGACCGAGCAACTCTCCAGCTACCGCCTGCGCCGGTCCAAACGCGCGGACCATTTCTGCACCTCGGAGGTGGCCGCCTTGTGTCTGGAGTTGGCCGGCGAGCCGCATGCGGCGCAGACGCTGGAGGCTTACCTGGATGTGTTCACCAGCCACTACCTGAAGGCCAAGCAGCAGTTGCCCGTCGATGGGGAAGACGCGGCGCACCAGCGTTTGCGCAGCCTGCGTTGGCCTGGCGGCAGCGGCGCTGGCGCCTGACGGGAAGCTGGCGTCAACGCGGATGACCGAAGAGCGACAATCGACCCCCACACCCAAGGCAAGCTCGCCCCACCTGAAAAGCAACACCATGACCGAAGACCTGAACCGAAAGAACGAACTGAAAAAAATGGAGCTGTGCGAATCGTGCGCCGGCATCCAGCGCAACTGGCGCAAGGCGCCCGGCCACCCCGAGCTGGTGCAGGGCGACAACCGCCAGGAAAAGCGCGGCAACCACCTTGCCACCGTCACCAAGTACCGCTGCGACCGCTGCGGCACCCGGTGGGAGTACGAGAACGACAAGCCCAACCTCCATGCGGGCTGGTCGGTGGTGGGGCGGTAGACGGCGCTCACAGTTTTGCGGCCCGACCGGTTTCAGGCGGGCGTTTCGTCGGCTGCTCCATAGTCCTGATTTGATAGCTGTTACCGCAGGCAGGACATGGGCTAACGCCTGATTTGGCTTAAATTTTCTATTCCTCGGGCCGTTTGGTGTCCGGCTCGGCGGGCACGCTGGCCGACCAGAGAACGGCGCCTTGTCTGACACGCCCGCCTGGCCTGAAATGCCAGCCTATGGTTTGGATAAAAAACCGCCGAACGTGAAAACGCCTTGGCCCCCGAAATCTGTTGGCGCTTCAACAGCAACCGGCAATCCAGTCTTCAAGGGGAATCGCATGGCCTCCCAAATCTACGTGAACCTTCCGGTTAAAAACCTTGACAGGTCGGTGCGGTTTTTCACCCGGCTTGGCTTCACCTTCGACCCCCAGTACACCGACGAGAACGCCACCTGCATGGTCGTGGGCGACAACATTTACGTGATGCTGCTGGTGGAAGCGTTTTTCAAGACCTTCACGCCCAACCCGGTCTGCGACGCGACCAAAAGCACCGAGGTGATCGTGTGCCTCTCCAGCGACAACAGGGAAGCGGTTGACGAGATGGTTCGCAACGCGGTGGCGGCGGGCGCAAAGACACCCAACCGGCCCAAGGACCATGGCTTGATGTACCAGCATGGTTTTCAGGACCTCGACGGGCACCTGTGGGAAATCATGTGCATGGAGCCCGCCGTCATCAGCATAGGCCCCGAAGACGTTTAGGGCCGGCGCGCTGCACGCCGGTCAGCCCCTGGCGCCCTGAGTCAACCGTCAGCGGCGCGTTCAACCGGCCCGGAGGGCGCTTGATCTCGGTCATCCCGGTGTACGGTGCAGCCAAATGGCCTTGGGTCAAAATGGCCGCATCAGGGCGCTGGCCGCCCGACGCCATTTCAAGGAACCCGATGACCGATCTCTCTGCCTTTCCCGTCACCCATAAATGGCCGGCCCAGCACCCCGAGTTGCTGCAGCTTTACTCGGGGCCCACGCCCAACGGCGTGAAGGTGCCGATCATGCTGGAAGAGACCGGCCTGCCGTATGAAGCGCATCTGGTCAGCTTTGAAACCCAGGACCAGCTGTCGCCGGCGTTCCTGTCGCTCAACCCCAACAACAAGATTCCGGCCATCCTCGACCCGCACGGGCCGGGCAACAAGCCGCTGGCGCTGTTTGAGTCGGGCGCGATTTTGCTTTACCTGGCCGACAAGACCGGGCAGTTCATTGCGCAGGATGCGGCGCAGCGCTACGAGACGATCCAGTGGCTGATGTGGCATTCAAGCGGCATGGGCCCGATGTTTGGCCAGCTGGGCTTTTTCTACAAGTTCGCGGGCAAGGACTATGAAGACAAGCGGCCGCGCGACCGCTATGTGGCGGAAGCCAAGCGCCTGCTGGGCGTGCTGAACCAGCGCCTGGCCAGCCGCGACTGGGTCATGGGCGAGGCCTACAGCATTGCCGACATCGCCATTTTTCCGTGGGTGCGCGGCCTGGTGGAGTTTTACGCGGCGGGTGAACTGGTGGGCATGCAGGACTTCCCGCATGTGACGCGGGCGCTGGCGGCGTTTGTGGCGCGGCCGGCGGTGGTGCGCGGGCTGGGAATTCCGGCGCGGTCCTGATTTGATAGCTGCTCAGGCAGGCAGGACGCTGGCTAGCGCCTGATTTTGCTTTGAATTCAAAAATGTGTCGCGAAGCAATTGGCCGTTACCCGTCCAGGTTCAATATCCACCTGGTCCTACAGCGCGGCAATGGCTTATCCGATAGGCGCGGCCGGGCGGCTTGGTAACCTTTCGGGGTGCCTGGCCGCAACGCCATGGCGGCGAAACCAGTCGTCACCCTGACCCTACGGCCATACTCAGCATTTTTTACGCTTCACGAAAGACACAACCCATGGGCATTCTCTGGACCATCCTTATTGGCCTCATCGTCGGCATTGTTGCCAAGTTTTTGATGCCGGGGCGCGATCCTGCGGGCTTCATCATCACGGTCATCATTGGCATCGCGGGCTCTGTCATTGCCACTTTTCTGGGCAGAACCCTGGGCTTCTACCAGGTCGGAGAATCAGCGGGCTTTATCGCCGCCGTGCTGGGCGCGATCATTCTGCTGTTTCTGTACCGCATGGTCGCCGGCAAGCGGGGCTGAGTTGTTGCTGCGGGTGGTTGATGGATCAGGCGCTGAGCGCTGGCGCAGCAAACACGCCGACCAGAGACCTGTTTGGCACTTATTTAGCGCCTGACCACCAACACCGGCGGCCTACCGGAAGCGCGGATCGTTGGGCCGGCGGTCCAGACGGTCGGGGATGCCGTCCCCATCGCGGTCGCGCGCGCGATGGCCGGGATGCGGCGCCTGGACGAGGGGCCATGGCGCAGGTTGCACCAGGACGCCGGGGCGGGGCCTGATGTAGCCTGGTGGATGGACATCGGGATAGCCGCCTTGATAGCCGCCTTGCCGGTACACACCACTGCCATAAAAGACCACTGGCGGCGGCGCCCCATAAACCGGGCCCATGCCATAGGGCTCATAAACGGGCACCGGGTACACCGCGCAGCCAGACAAACCGGCAACGGCCAACAGCACAAAAATTGTTTTCATAAAGCATTCCTGACACCCGTCCATACAACTGTCGGGCTTGATTATTAAACAGGGTGCAGGTATCGCGGGTGTGTCGCACTGCGGAAGAGGTGTGTCGGCACGTTACCAGCTGTGCGCACGCCAGACGCACTGGCACCACACGGGGCGCACAATGGCAGTGCCAATGGAGGACATGGATGAAACGCAGACTGTTGTTGACACTGGCCGGCACACTGGTGCTTGGCGGGGCCGCCCGAGCCTCGCCGGACGCGCGCGGCCAGCCCGGCGGCTACACCGTGTCGGCCGATCAATTGCAGCGGGCGGTGGCGGAGCGTTTCCCGCTGCGGTATCCGCTGGGTGGGCTGCTTGCCCTCGATGTGCAGGCGCCACGCCTGCGCCTGCTGCCGGCGCTGAACCGCCTGGGAACCGAGATGCTGGTGCAGGCCACCGGCCCGGCGCTCGGGCGCAGCTACACCGGCGCGTTTGATCTGGATTTTGGCCTGCGCTATGAAGCCAGCGACCGCTCCATACGCGCCCACCAGCTGCGGGTCAATTCCCTGCGCTTTGCCGACCTGCCACCGGGCCCGTCGGCGCTGCTTGATGCCTACGGGCCAGCGCTCGCCGAACAGACCTTGCACGAAGTCGTGCTGCACCGGCTGCGCCCGCAGGATCTGGCGCTGCCCGATGGCCTGGGGCTGCAGCCCGACAGCATCACGGTCACGCCCCAGGGGCTGCTGATCGGCTTTGTGGCCAAGCCGCTGCGCTGAGGGCGCCAGCCCGCCTCACCACCTGCCCGAAACGGGCTCGCCCTTGAATGGGCCGACCAGCCCGGGCGTAACCCAGCGGGCGTAAAAGCGGCCGGCTGCGGCTGATGACGGCTCAGGGCGCCGCGCCGTCCACCTCGCGCAGCAGCCGCATGCCGACCAGGGTGTAACGGGTCTGGGCGGAGTTCCAGTTGCGGTAGCTGCAGCGCGCATAGAGCGACCAGGTGTGCCAGGAGCCGCCACGGCGCACGCGCACGTTGCCGGCATCAGGCTCGGGCGGATCGTTGACGGGCGAGCGGGCGTAATAGGCTTCGTCGTGCCAGTCGGCCACCCATTCCCAGGCGTTGCCCAGCATGTCGTGCAGCCCGAACGCGTTGGCCTTGAAACTGCCGACCGGCGCGGTGAAGGCGTAGCCGTCGTGGCCTTCAAGCGCATAGGGCTGCCAGGCCGGCCAGTTTTGGGCGGCGTCGGCATCGAAGGTGTTGGCGGTTTGCAGCAATGATTGGGGATCGTTTCCACTGGAATAGCGCGAGGGCGAGCCGGCGCGGCAGGCGTATTCCCATTCGGCCTCGGTCGGCAGGCGATAGGTTTTTCCTTCGTGCTGGCTCAGCCAGCGGGTCAGGGCCACGGCGTCGTTCCAGGTCACGTTGAGCACGGGGTGCGTGTCGTCCTGCGCAAAGCCGGGGTTGCGCCATGAATACCGGGGGTCACGGCCTTCAAAGGCATCGCCGCCTTGTGTTTTTGACGGATCGTAGTCGGCGTTATAGCCGTAGCCGCCGGTGCCATCGGCCACCGATTCAGGCGTGTAGCCCGAGGCTTCGAGGAACTTGCGGAACTGGCCCACGGTGACTTCATGCTGGCCCAGAAAAAAGGGCCGCGTGATGCGCACGCGGTGCACTGGCGCTTCGTCAACGAGTTCCGCCAGGCGCTGGCGCTCGTAGCGCGGGTAATCCTTGGCCAGGGCGTCAGGCGATTCGTCGCTGCCCATCAGGAATTCGCCGCCGGGAATCAGCACGAACTTCATGCCCAGCGCGTTTTCCATGACCTGGGGCAAGGGCGCGTTGGGCAACACGGAGCAGGCCGGCAACAGCAGCGTGAAGGCCAGCAAAGAAGGCAGGGCAAGTCGGCGCATGGGGGGCTCGGGAGTCGGTGTGGGGACACTGTAGCGCAGTGGCTTTGCGCGCTGCCGGAGCGCTGCGCCCGGGGCCGGAAGGCGCCGGTTTGTGCGGGCCAATGGGCGCTACGGAATCAATAGCTGTTTGGGCGCAGGGTGCCTGGGCCACAAGCCAATTTGGCCCATAAAAAATGCGCCTTTCCTTCAAAAAGGGAAAGGCGCATGAAGGCTGGCCACCGGCAACGGCCTGTGATGTTTCACAGCCCTTGCCTGGGCGTCCATTACTTCGCGGGAACGATCACCAGGGTATCGCCGGTTTTACCGGTGTCGCCTTTGGTGCCCGTGTCACCGGTTGCGCCGGTGTAACCCGTTGCGCCGGTAGCGCCGGTGTAACCCGTGGCGCCGGTTGCGCCTGTGGCACCGGTTGCGCCGGGAACGCCCGTGCTGGAACCGGTGTCACCCTTGGCGCCGTCGTAGCCGGTGGCTCCGGTGGCGCCTGCAGGACCGGCAGGGCCGGGAACCGTGACGACAGCAGGGGCCGGCGTGACCACGGTTCGTTCGCAGGCGGTCAGGCCCAGGGTAGCAATCAGTGCGGCTAAGAGTATTGAATATTTCATGATGATCCTTGGAGGTATTGAAAGACATGTGCGCGGAAATTGTGCGCAGGCAGTTTCTCTGCCTCGGTCATGAACTGCCTGAAAATTATTTCTCGGTAAGCTCAACAGAACGATGCACAAAGATACCAAGGGCGCGCCGGGCGCGCTGTAGGACGGCCCCACGCCTGCCTGTACGGATAAGCGGGTAGAGTGGCGAACACTTGAAAGCGGCGTTGGCCAGCCTCAGGTGCATTTTTTGAAAGCGCCGCCATGCCCACCCACCCCATCGTCCAGATCAAACCTTTAGGCTTTCCGTGGGAAACCGTGGACCCCTTTTTGTTTTGCGTGTACCACGACGACGCCTACCCGCAGGGCAACGCGCAGATGGGGCCGAACGCTTCGCTGGCGGGCCGCGACATCGGCCAGGACTTCAGCCGCAAGGACGGCTGGAGCATGTACCACGGCGCAGAAGTGCCGGGCTTTCCTGCCCACCCGCACCGGGGCTTTGAGACCGTGACGATTGTGCGCAAGGGCCTAATTGACCATTCGGATTCACTGGGCGCCACGGCGCGCTTTGGCCGGGGCGACGTGCAGTGGCTCACGGCGGGCCAGGGCGTGGTGCATTCAGAGATGTTTCCGCTGCTGGACCCGGCCGGGCCGAATCCGCTGGAACTGTTCCAGATCTGGCTGAACCTGCCCGCGCGCAACAAGATGGCGGCGCCGCACTTCACCATGCTGTGGTCGCCCGACATTCCGCGGCTGAGCGCGACCGACGACCAGGGCCGCAGCACCGAGGTGGCCGTGATTGCCGGCCGGCTGGACCGCGCCGACGTGGCTGCGCCGCTGCCCCCGCCGCCCGATTCCTGGGCCGCGCAGACAGACGCCGATGTGGCGATCTGGACCCTTCGCATGGCGCCCGGCGCGCGCTGGACGCTGCCCGCCGCCACCGGCGCGGACACGCAGCGCCAGCTGTATTTTTTCAAGGGCGCGTCGATCACGGTGGCGGGCCAGGCGGTGCCTGCGGGCAGCGCCATCACGCTGCGTGCAGGCGCTGATGTGGCACTGCTCAACGGTGAAGAAGCCGCCGAATTCCTGCTGCTGCAGGGCCGGCCGATTGGCGAGCCGGTGGCGCAGCACGGCCCGTTCGTGATGAACACCCGGGCCGAAATTGCGCAAGCCGTGGACGACTACCGGCGTACCCAGTTTGGCGGCTGGCCCTGGCCCGACAGCGCGCCGGTGCACGGGCGCGACCCGGCGCGCTTTGCGCGGCACCCCGGCGGGCGCGAAGAGCGGCCGGCGGACGGCGCAGCGTCCTGACCGCATCCGGGCAGGCGCTGAATTCGTGTCCAATAGGGCCATGGAACACCCGAACACTGACCAGCGCCTGACCGATCTGGAAATCAAGGCCAGCTTTACAGAAGACCTGGTGGACCAGCTCAACGAAATCATCGTGCGCCAGCAGCGGCAAATCGACCTGCTGGTGCGCGAGGTCGGCGCGCTCAGGCAGCAGCAGCCGGAAGGCGGCGCCCGCGCCTTGAGCCAGCCCGGCGACGACCTGCCGCCGCATTACTGAAACTGAGCCGCCGCCCGTTCGCCATGAACACCCTTGAGCAACTGCGCGCCGGCAAGCTGGCGGAATGCCAGCGGCTGCGTTTGTCGTGTGGCCTTCAGACCTTTCCACCCGAGATTTTTGAGTTGGCCGATACGCTGGAAATTCTGGATCTGTCGGGCAACGCTTTGTCGTCTCTGCCCGACGACCTGCCCCGGCTGCACAAGCCTCGCGCATCACCGCGTTTCTGGACTTCATCGCGAAGCGCTTGTACTGACCCCAAAACAAAACGCGCCCGAAGGCGCGTTTTTTAGCGGAACCGGCAGCGATTACTTCGCGACCACGCGCGCCATCTCCAGGCACTTGTTCGAATAACCCCATTCGTTGTCGTACCAGGCCACGATCTTCACGAAGGTGCTGTCCAGCGCAATGCTGGCCTCGGCGTCAAAGATCGAGGTGCGGGCATCGCCGCGGAAGTCGGTGGCCACCACCTTGTCTTCGGTGTAACCGAGCACGCCTTTGAGTGCGCCTTCGCTCTGGGCCTTCATCTCGGCGCAGATCTCGGCCATGGTGGCTTCGCTGTTGAGCTCGACCGTCAAATCGACCACCGACACGTCAGACGTGGGGACGCGAAACGACATGCCGGTGAGCTTTTTGTTGAGCGCGGGAATCACCACGCCCACCGCCTTGGCCGCGCCGGTGCTGGAAGGAATGATGTTTTCCAGAATGCCGCGGCCGCCGCGCCAGTCCTTGTTGCTGGGGCCGTCGACGGTTTTCTGGGTGGCGGTGGCGGCGTGCACGGTGGTCATGAGGCCGCGCTTGATGCCCCATTTGTCATTGAGCACCTTGGCGACGGGTGCCAGGCAGTTGGTGGTGCAGCTGGCGTTGCTGATGATGGCCTGGCCGGCGTAGGTTTTGTCGTTCACGCCAAAGACGAACATGGGGGTGTCGTCTTTGGAGGGGGCCGAGAAGATGACTTTTTTGGCGCCCGCTGCCAGGTGCTTTTCGCCGGAGGCTTTGTCGAGAAACAGGCCGGTGGCCTCCAGCACGATGTCGGCGCCGATCTCGCTCCACTTGAGATTGGCGGGGTCGCGCTCCTGCGTCAGGCGGATTTTTTTGCCGTTGACGATCAGGGTGTTGCCCTCGACCGAAACTTCGCCCTTGAAGCGGCCGTGCACGCTGTCGTATTGCAGCATGTAGGCGAGGTAGTCGGGTTCGAGCAGGTCGTTGATGCCGACGATCTCGATGTCGCTGAAGTTTTGCACGGCGGCGCGCAACACGTTGCGTCCGATGCGGCCGAAGCCGTTAATACCTAGTTTGATAGTCATCTGCTTTTGCTCCAGTAGTTAATAATTCAATCGCCAAACAGCAGTTGCTGTTTTCGCCATCCATCGTTGCCGATCATTGAGCTGAGTACGTGTCCATTCTCGCCAGCCAAAATTGCTGGAGAGCTTGTATCCACTTTTCAAGTATTCGGATTTCTTATCGATGATCTGTTTGCGCTCAATTTTTCGATTAGTCGCAGCCTCAAGCAGGGTGTAGTTCCCCAGCCTGTAAATATCGGCTCCTGGCTCCGGAAAAACCGCCAGCCATGCTTCGTCAGGATTTTCTGGAAGGATATGCTCAACAGTTGCACCATCGCTGCGGTAAGAGCGGCTATTTCCGCTCAGCTGGTTTTCAATCGCAAATAACACGTAGCGGACCAGTTCACGATTGTTGGGGGTGGGGATTTTCGCCAAAGCAAAATCGGCCTCGAACTGTTCATCAGAAACATAGAGAGACCGCAGACTTGCAAACAGTTGCGCTGGAGTTGTAATCGTGCCGCTCCGCACTTTGCGGGCCGCCTCAACGTACTCGCGCTCCATGGGCTGTGTATTGAGCTTGCCAATCACGATGTACCGAAAAGAAATCACAGCGCACATCCGGAGCACCGCCACAAACTCATCCCGCATGTGCTGCCAGGCGGCAAAAAGCAGGGGGTAGCATTGCGTTACGCCAAACAGGTCGATCTCTCCAACAAATTTTCGCGCAGCAGGGACTTCGAGCCATAGCTCGTCGTCCGGATTACGAAGCGCTGAATAGAGAACGGAAACGGTTTCCAACTCATCAAGAAGCACCAGCGCATCGTCATGCTTCTTGATCGACTCGCGAATCTCTTTGAATAGCCGAGGGGGCCGCGTCACCCCATGGTAGGAATTCCAGTAATGCCGTAACAGCTTGGGAAATTCTTTTTCCCGGTTGGTGGTGATCCGAATCCATTGATCTTCAGCCACATCAATCGCGTGTTCGTCATGTCCAAACCGGGAAAACAAATAGTTCTTCAGCAGATCAGTCACGGTGAGCTGGGTGCCTCGCGCATTGAGCGTCTCAAACACCGTGTAAGCATCCATCTCATCGCTCACCAGAATTTGGATGAAGAGCAATTTATCGGACGCCGCATCAAGCAGATGACTCAGGCCCGCTGCGTCATGTTCAGCCCCAAATCGGGCTTGTAATTGATTCAAGAAATAACTGAAAGCGCGCCACATCAGCTTTTCTGACTCACGCAGCCGGTTGACGGAAACCGGCTTGCGAAGTTGCAAAAGCGTGCTTCTGAAAAAAGCGCCGTCGTTGCGGTTCAACTCAAGCCGACTGGTTTCCACAAGCGAAGCAGCATCTTTGGCACGTAAAAATCGACCACGAAAGAGTTGTGCCCGCTCTTTGTTGGCGTTGGCGTCATGGCCTTCTTCTGCCCATAACTCAAAACACTTCACGGCGGCCAACACAAACAGCGTGAGAGTAACCAGACGCTGCTGGCCATCGATTACCTCAAAGTGCTTTCGCGTTTCATGCGTCTTGAGAACAATAGAGCCCATGTAGTGCTCTTTGTCGTTTTCAGCGGCAGCAATCAAGTCCTGCCAGAGTTCTTCCCATTGATCTTCATCCCATTTGTAGCTCCGCTGGAATCGTGGAACAGCAAAGGTTCGCCCATTGGTGAACAGCTCGCCAAATGTTGGCGTAGCGGTATTTAACAACAAAGAAGAAGCCATGGCGCTATTGATGCCGCGTGAAACTCTATTTCCTCAGCACCTTGCGCACGGTGTCGGCCACGTTCTCGGGCGTGAAGCCAAAGTGCTTGAACAAAACGGCGGCCGGTGCCGATTCGCCAAAGGTATCGATGCCCACCACGGCAGCGCAGCCGTATTTCCACCAGCCATCGGTCACGCCCATTTCCACGGCAATGCGCGGAATGCCTTCGGGCAGGACTTCGGATTTGTAAGCGGGTTTTTGCTGGTCAAACGTGGTGGTGCTGGGCATGGAAACCACGCGCACCGCGATCTTGTAGGTCGCCAGCAGCTCTTGCGCCTTCAGCGCCAGCTGCACCTCGGAGCCGGTGGCAATGATGACGGCCTGCATCTTTTTGTTGAGACCGACCTCCACCGGTTCTGCCAGCACGTAAGCGCCTTTGCTGATCTGGCCCAGGTCGTCCTTGGGCGCATATGGCAGGTTCTGGCGGCTCAGCAGCAAGGCCGTTGGCTTGTGCTTGTTTTGCAGCGCCACGGCCCAGGCCACGGCCGTTTCAGCGGTGTCGCCCGGACGCCAGACGTCGAGGTTGGGAATCAGGCGCAGGCTGGCGGCGTGCTCGATCGACTGGTGCGTCGGGCCGTCTTCGCCCAGGCCAATCGAGTCGTGGGTGAACACATGCACCACGCGCAGCTTCATCAGCGCGGCCATGCGGATGGCGTTGCGCGAATAGTCGCTGAAGGTGAGGAAAGTGCCGCCGTAGGGGATGAAGCC
>NZ_JAUXNA010000133.1 GCF_030682935.1 Polaromonas sp. | reverse complement strand
ACGGGCACTGGTGGCCACCGACATCGCCGCCCGCGGCATCGACATCGACGACCTGCCCCATGTCGTGAACTACGACATCCCCAACGTCAGCGAAGACTATGTGCACCGCATCGGCCGCACCGGCCGCGCCGGCAACAGCGGCGAGGCCGTGAGCCTGGTGTGCCTGGACGAAGAAGGCTTCATGCAGGACATCGAGCGCTTTACCAAGCAGAACATCGAAAAAGTCATCGTGCCCGGCTTTGAAGCCGAGCCCGGCGAAAAAGCCGAGCCGCTGGCCATGGGTCGCCAGACCATCTGGGGTGGCCTGGGCAAACCGCCAAGCCGCGACGTGATGCAGGCAGCCGCCAAAGCCGCACGCAGCGAAATGATGACGCGCATCCGTGACACCAAGGGCGCGCAGCCCGGCGGTCGCAGCGGCGGTGGTGGCGAACGCAGCGCCAACGGTGGCGGCCGTGGCCGCAGCCCGGCCGGCGGCGGCAATGGCGGAGAAGGTCGTAGCGACAGCCGCGGCCCTAACGGTGGCGGCAATGCCGGCCGCCGCAGCCCGGCCCAGCCACGCCAGAACACCGGTTACGGACAAGGTGGTGGCCAACCCTCGGGCCAGCCAAGGAACGCCTATGCACAAGCGCCCCGCGCCCAAGGCGGCGAGCCACGCAATAATGACTTTGACAACCAGCAGCCGGCCAGCCACGCCTCTTCCGGATTCCCTTCGTCCGGTCAGCCCACAGGCAACCGCAACAACTTCCGGGGCAGCCGCCCCAGCGGTGGCGGCGCGGGTGGCGCTGGTGGCGCTGGTGGCCGCAGCAGCAACGGACCCCGGCGCTCGGGCGGCCCAGGCTCGTTTACGGGTCGATAAGCCCCGCACCCTCGCCCGGTGATTGACCACCGGGCGGCAAAGAACAGGCAAGAGGCCAACGGCTTTTCTTGCCTATTTTTTTGAGCAATTTATACCGATAGCCCAATCAGGACGGACTTAAGCAGCTATTTATTGAATAGCAAACCAACGGCAAGCGTTTTTTCAGCGCATGCGCTGCTACTATCCGGCCATGAACGCCAACGCATCAAAAATCTCCTTCGGGCTGACCGGCCGTGTCTGCATCGTCACGGGTGGCGCGCAAGGCATTGGCGAGGCCTGCATTCGCCGTTTTGCACGCGAGGGAGCGCACGTCGTGATTGCCGACATCGACGATCTGCGCGGCACCACGCTGGCGAGCGAACTTGGCGGCCTGTACGTGCATTGCGATGTGGGCGACAAAGTCCAGGTCGATGCACTGGTGGCCAACGTCCTGGCCGCGCATGGACGCATCGACGTACTGGTCAACAACGCCGGCATTTTCAGGGCGGCTGATTTCCTTGAAGTCACCGAGGAAGATTTCGACGCGGTCTTGCGCATCAACCTCAAGGGCTCATTTCTGGTGGGCCAGGCCGTGGCGCGCGAGATGGCCAGGGCGGGTAAAGGCAGCATCGTCAACATGAGCTCGGTCAACGGCACGCTGACGATTCCCACGATTGCCAGCTACAACGTCAGCAAGGGCGGCATCAACCAGCTCACGCGCGTGATGGCGCTGGCGCTGGCCGACAAGGGCGTGCGCGTGAACGCGGTGGCGCCCGGCACCATCGCAACCGAACTGGCCACCAGGGCAGTTCTGACCAGCGAGGAAGCCAGGGCCCGCATCCTGAGCCGCACCCCCATGAAACGCCTGGGCGAGCCCTCGGAAATAGCCGACACCGTGGCCTATCTGGCCAGCGACGCCGCCAGCTACATCACCGGCGAAATCGTGGTGGTGGATGGCGGGCGAATGACCTTGAACTACACGGTGCCCGTGTAGAAAAACCCGATTTCACGACGCATCAAGCGAATCTGAACTGCCGCCATGCCGTCCCTGACTGACCCTTCCACGCTGCTGGGCCTGTGCGTCGCGCTGGGCATAGGCCTGCTGATTGGCGCCGAGCGCGAGCGCCGAAAAGGCAGCGGCCCCACGCGCGGTGCCGCCGGTATTCGCACCTTTGCCGTCGCGGCCCTGCTGGGAGCCCTGGGTGTGCTGCTGGGCGGTGGGCTGCTGCTGGCCGTGGTGGCGCTGGTGGTTGGCGCGCTGGCCGTGGTGGCCTACCAGCGCACGCGCGGGGACGACCCGGGCATGACCACCGAGATCGCCCTGCTGCTGACCTGCCTGCTGGGCGGCCTGGCGATGCGCGACGCAGGTCTGGCCGCAGGCATAGGCGTGGCGCTGGCGGCTTTGCTGGCAGCGCGAAACCGCATTCACTATTTTGTCAGCAGCGTGCTGAGCGAGCGCGAGTTGCACGACGCGCTGCTGTTTCTGGCAGCGGCCCTGATTGCCTTGCCGCTGGCGCCAGACCGGTTCATGGGGCCCTTTGACGCGATCAATCCGCACGCCATCACGCGCTTGATCGTGCTGGTGATGGGCATCAGCGCGCTGGGCTATGTGGCCATGCGCGCCCTGGGGCCGCGCTACGGCTTGCCGCTGGCCGGATTTTCCGCAGGCTTCGTGTCAAGCACGGCGACCATTCATGCCATGGGCGCACGCGTGCAACAGCAACCGGCGCAGATGACAGGCGCCGTGGCGGGCGCGGTACTCTCCACCGTGGCCACCATCATCCAGATGGCGGTAGTCGTAGCCACGTTGCAACCTGCGCTGCTCGATGCCCTGCTGTGGCCGCTGGTGTTCGGCGGGGTCGCCGCGTGCGCCTACAGCATTCCCTTCATTCCCAGGGGATCGCCGGCCCAAAACGAGACCAGCAACGAAGACGCTGGTCGGGCGTTCAATCTCAAAACCGCGCTGGCCTTCGCCGCCGTCGTCAGCGCCGTACTGATGCTGTCCGCGGGCTTGAGCGCGTGGCTGGGCGCGCGCGGAACCTTGCTGGCAGCCGCCTTGACGGGGCTGGTGGATACCCATGCGACAGCGGCCTCGGTGGCCTCGCTGGTCGTGGCCAACAAGCTGTCGGTGGACGCGGCGCTGTGGCCGATTCTGGCGGGGCTCACCACCAACACGCTGATGAAAGCGCTCGTGGCGTTCAGCGCGGGCGGCAGGCGCTACGCGGCGCGCATTGTGCCGGGGCTGGCCCTCGTGATTGGTGCGGTCTGGCTGGGAACGTTGAGAGGGTGAGCGAAAAAACCGGACGGCGAACGCAGAGGCACACCGGGAACCAGTCCTTCGTCAGGACGCAGGCGCGGCAGGCGCCGGCCCGTCGCCGGACTCCCGGATCATGCGCAGCGGCATGGCGGGCGTATCGCCCCGCTTGTCGACCCCGGCATAAACGGTGACATGCGGGAACGGAATCTCTATGGACTGCGCATCAAATGCGGCCTTGAGCCGACGCAAATACTCGCGCCGAACGCCCCACTGCTCCAGCGGCAGCACCTTGAAGCGACAACGCAGCACCACCGCGCTGTCGTCGAAACGCTCGACCCCGGCGATGTCCAGGTCGTCGAGTATCCTGGGACCGAACACGCTGTCGGTGCGCATCCCGGCACCGACGGCGCTCATCGCGGCAAGCACCTCGTCAACGTTCTCGCGGTAGGCCACACCCACGTCGATGACGGCCTGCGCGAAGAGCCGACTCATGTTGGTCACGGTCATGATCAGGCTGTTCGGCACAAAATGCACGTTGCCCGCGTAGTCGCGCAGCCGGACATGGCGCAGTGTGATGTCTTCCACCGAGCCGCTCAGGCCCGCGATGCTCACCACGTCGCCGGTACGAATCTGGTCTTCAAAGAGTATGAAAAATCCGGTGAAGTAATCCTTGACCAGGCTTTGTGCACCGAAACCGATGGCCAGCCCCACGACGCCGGCCGCGCCGAGGATGGGCGCCAACGAAACGCCGACCTCCGCCAGCACGAGCATGACGGCCACGGCGCTGACGACCAGGCCGATCAGATAACGAATGACACGACCCAGCGTCTCGGCCCGCCGGGCACCTTCGGCGCCGGCCAGGCGACTCACAACGCGCAGGCGCACACTGCGCACCGCCCGCTGGAGAACGATGATCGCCACCCAGGCAACGACGACGATCAATACAATGCGCAGCGCCGACAAGGCGGGGCCGCTCCAGCGTGCCCAGTCGATGTTCTCGATGCGGCGCAATACTTCTTTCATATTTATTCCGTTGCGCGGATCCGGTGCCGCTGTTTTTCAACCTGGTTCCACCTCATGTGATGGCCATGAAACATTTTACGGTTGGATCGTTTTCAGCGAAGGCGTAGGGCCGAATCCTCGCCATGTCGCTTGCTAAAGCCAAGGCACTTTCGCGATCGATGAGCGTTCGCCTCACGCCTCTTGATCAGCAGCCAATGGCGCCAAGCCGTAGCGGCGCGCCGCCTTGGCCGCCTGCTGCGCCGCTCGGCGTAGAGCGCTAAAGCGGCGCAGCGCCTCCTCCATGGCGGCCAACGAGAGTTGCCCGGCGGCTCCGGCCAACAGCAGGGCGCTCTTCAGCGCCTGGTAGGCGACTTCCATCACGTCAACTGCAGATGCCAGCGCGGCTGCATCGGGTGAACCGTCTTGCGGAAGGCACAACACCAGGAGCGCATCCGCTCGCTCGCGAAAATTGGTTTGTGCCACGGCCAGACCTCCGCCGATCCCGGCCGGCAAACCCGGAAGGGCGATGACAGCAAGTACCTGCTCGGCCATCGTCTCGTAATAACGCTGCACCCGCAGGGCCCAGGCCAGGCGCTCGCTCGTGCCTTGCGGCATCGCGGCGCGGTTCATGCGTTCAACGAAGGATTCGACCGTTGCATCCAGTCGCGCCAATACCAACCGCTGGCGGGTCAGCGTGGCGCCATCCGCACCGGCCAGCGCCGCGCGGGCCAGATTCACTGCCAGATGTCCGATGCGTTCGATCTCGCGCTCCAGCGCCTCAAGCGCCAGCGTCGGCACGGCCAGCACGTTGTCATCCAGGTAGCGCGGCTGCGCCTCGTCTTCTTCGCGCGCCCGAAAGCGCTGCAGCAGCCAACGCGTCAGGTGCTCGGCCAGCGGCCACATCAACACCACGCCGAGCAGGTTGAACGTGGTGTGGAACAGCGCCAACTTGGCCGCCGGGTCTGGCGACAGCTCGAGCGCCTCGCGTGCGGTGCTCAGCGCGCCGATCAGCCAGGGCAGCAGCGCCAGCGCAACGCTGGCGGTCAGCGCGTTGAAAATCACATGCGCCGCCGCCGCCCGGCGCGCATTCGGCGTGGCGCCGATAGCCGCCAGCAGCGCGGTTACCGTGGTGCCAACATTGGCGCCTATCACCACCGCTGCCGCGCCTTGCGCGGAAAGCAAGCCACCCTGGGCGGCAGTCAGCGCGATCGCCATCGACGCACTCGACGACTGCATCAAGACCGTCATCAGCGCACCGACGCCAAGCTGCGCTGCGACCGCGAGCGCGCCCTCGCCCTGCGGCAACGTGACCTGCCCGGCCAGACCGATGAAGGACTGCTGCAGCATGGCAATGCCGAGAAACAGCAAGCCAAAGCCCGCGAGCGCGGTGCCGATCGCGCCGCGGCGCTGACCCTGGCCGGTGAGCCGAAACACCACACCGACGCCCACCAGTGGCAGCGCGAGCGCCTCAATCTTGAACTTGAGCCCGAGCAGCGCAATGATCCAGCTCGTCATCGTGGTGCCGACGTTGGCGCCGAACAGCACCCACAGCGCGGGCGCCAGAGCAAGCAGCCCCGCATTGACGAAGCCGATCGTCGCCACCGTGACCGCACTGGACGACTGCACCATCGCCGTGACCAGCATGCCCGAACCCAGCGCATGCCAGCGCGTGCGCGTAGCACCGGTGAGGATGCGATGAAGCGCCGCACCGGCGGCAAGCTTGAGCCCATCGCTCATCATGCCCATGCCAAGCAGGAACAGACCCAGGCCACCAACCAGCGGGCCAATCAGGGCAAGGGCACTCAAGGGATCGGACGACATGTCATGAACCTGCCAACTCGAACGGAAGCGACATCGACGGTGATGGCGGCAGCGAGATGCCAAAGGCGACAGCATTGAAAAGATTGGCGACAATGACTCATCTGATAACTTTCACGACAGGACAAATCCACCATGCGACTGTTACACACCATGCTGCGCGTTGGCAACCTCCAGCGCTCCATCGATTTCTACACCAACGTGCTGGGCATGAAGCTGCTGCGCAGGTCTGAAAATCCCGAATACAAGTACAGCCTGGCGTTTGTCGGCTATGGCAATAACCCCGAGCATGCCGAAATCGAACTGACCTACAACCACGGCACCGACCGCTACGAAATGGGTACGGCCTTCGGCCACATCGCGCTCGGTGTGCCCGATGTTTATGCGGCCTGCGAAAAAATCAAGGCGTCCGGCGGCAACGTCACCCGTGAAGCGGGTCCGGTTAAAGGCGGCAGCACGGTGATTGCTTTTGTGACGGATCCGGACGGCTACAAGATCGAGTTGATCCAGCGCGCCGAAAACGCGGTGGGCGCTGGCCTGCGCTAGCCCGCACGGCGTATTCGCTATATTTTTAATAGCTTCTACCGCCCATCCTGATTGGGCTAGAGGCCAATTTTCCTTAAGAAATCAAGCGTTTGACCGGATCAGCTGGCACGCTTGCTGCGCCAGCGCCGTCACCTGCGCCCAGTCGCCACGCGCCAGCGCCTCCGCCGGCGTAAGCCAGGAGCCACCAACGCAGACCACGTTGGACAGCGCCAAAAACTCGGCCGCATTGGCCATGGTCACACCGCCCGTGGGGCAAAACCGGACGTCGCCAAACGGCCCGCTCCAGGCTTTGAGCATGGCCGGCCCGCCAGCCTGCAGCGCCGGGAAAAACTTGAGCGCGCTCAGGCCATCTTCTTGCGCCATCATGATTTCACTGCCGGTGGCCACGCCGGGCAGCAGGGGTAGCCCGGCATCGCGGCAGGCCTGGCCCACGGCATGGGTGTACCCCGGGCTGACCGCAAAGCGCGCGCCCGCCATGGCACAGGCCTGGGCGTCGGCGGCGCTGCGCACCGTGCCTGCGCCGGCCACGGCTTCGGGCACCTCACGCGCAATTGCTTCAATACAGGCCAACGCCTGCGGGGTGCGCAAGGTGACTTCAAGCATGCGGATGCCGCCCGCCACCAGCGCGCGCGCCAGCAACACGGCCTGGCGAACATCGGTCAGCACAATCACGGGAATCACGGGGGCATCCCGCATGACCTGCAGGGCGGTCAGGTGGCCGCTCACATCTAAAGTTACATCCACGATAAAGCTCCTTCTTCAGCCGTCAGCGCATGGCGGCGCATGCCGGCAAACAATCCCCTGCCCATGCCAACGCCGTTGCGCTGGCGCAGATCATCGGGCATCACACCCACAGGCCGCGCGGCCCATTCGGCCTCGGCCACCAGCACCTGCAATTGGCCGTTCACGGCATCGACGCGGATCACGTCGCCGTCGCGCACCTTGGCCAGCGGGCCGCCCGCAGCGGCTTCGGGCGAGACGTGAATGGCGGCCGGCACTTTTCCCGAGGCGCCGCTCATGCGGCCGTCGGTGACCAGCGCCACCCTGAACCCTTTGCCCTGCAACACCGCCAGCGGCGGCGTGAGCTTGTGCAGTTCGGGCATGCCATTGGCTTGCGGGCCTTGCCAGCGCACGACGCACACCACATCGCGTTCGAGCTCCCCGGCGTTAAACGCCACATGCAAGGCCTCCTGCGAATCGAAAACGCGGGCAGGCGCTTGAATCACGTGCCGGTCATCGGGCACGGCAGACACCTTGATCACGCTGCGGCCAAGGTTGCCCTGCAGCAGCTTGAGTCCGCCGGTCGGGCTGAACGGGCTGGCGACGGGCCGCACGATGGTGTCGTCTTTGGAGTCGCCCGCATCACGCCAAACCAGCGAGGTGCCCGCCAATTCAGGCTCCCGGGTGTACTCGCGGATGCCGCCACCCCGCACCGTCAGCACGTCTTCGTGCATGAAACCGGCATCCAGCAATTCGCGAATCACCAGCCCGGTGCCGCCTGCTGCCTGGAACTGGTTCACGTCGGCGCTGCCGTTGGGGTACACATGCGTCAGCAGCGGCACGACATCGGACAGGGCCGAAAAGTCATTCCAGTCAATCACAATGCCGGCCGACTGCGCCACGGCCACCCAATGAATCAGGTGGTTGGTCGAGCCGCCGGTAGCCAGCAGCGCCACCATGGCATTCACGATAGCGCGTTCATCCACGAGTTGGCCAATCGGCGCAAACCGTTTGGACTTGACGATGCCCAGGACCGTGCGCGCCGCCTCGCGTGTGAGCTCGTCGCGCAGGGCGCCACCGGGCGCCACAAAAGCGGTGCCCGGTACATGCAGACCCATGGCTTCCAGCAGCATCTGGTTGCTGTTGGCCGTGCCATAAAAGGTGCAGGTACCCGGGCTGTGATAAGACTGGAGTTCAGCTTCCAGCAAGCCCTCGCGTCCGATCAGGCCTTGCGCCGCCTGCTCGCGCAGCCTGGCTTTTTCCTTGTTGGGAAGACCGGAAGGCATGGGCCCGGCGGGGACAAACACCATGGGCAAATGGCCAAACTGCAACGCGCCAATCAGCAGGCCCGGCACGATCTTGTCGCACACGCCCAGCATCAACGCGGCGTCAAACATGTCATGGCTCAGCGCCACGGCGGTGGCCATGGCGATCACATCGCGGCTGAACAGGCTGAGCTCCATGCCGCTGGTGCCCTGCGTGACGCCATCGCACATGGCGGGCACACCGCCCGCCACTTGCGCCGTGGCGCCCAGCTTGCGCGCTTCATCCTTGATCAGCGCGGGGTAGCCTTGCAGCGGTGCATGCGCCGACAGCATGTCGTTGTAGGCGGTCACGATGCCGATATTGGGCGCGCGCTGGGTAATGACCTTGAAGCGGTCGTCCAGCGGGATGCCGGCCACCGCATGCGCGATGTTGGCGCAGCCCATGCGGTCCATGCTGGGGGGGCGCGTGCTGTCGGCGTGCAACTGCGCAAGATAGGCTCGGCGCGTCGGGCCGCTGCGCTCGGCAATGCGGGCCGTGATGTCTGAAACTGCTTCGTGGAGTGCCATGGGTATGCCTTGTGGATCTGTAACTTAATTACTGACTCTATGGTAACGGGTTACCGGGGCATTTCACCCGTTTTGGTTACAGGGTGGTTACCAAACGCAGGGCTTCGCAGAGGCTATTGGAGGCTGATTTCCACGCGCCGCGCATCCGCGTCGCTGCCACTGCCGGTCAGTTGCCGGGGCTTGGCGAGTTCAATCTGCGCGTCCGCCACACCCGCGGCCTTCAGGGCGGCACGCACCGCCAGAGCGCGTCTGCGCGCCAGCTCGGCATTTCTGCCCGCGTCACCGGTGTCGTCGTGAAAACCTGCAATCACCAGCTTGCGGCCCGGCTGGCCCGCTTGGGCCGCCTTGACCATATCGGCCAGCGCGTCGCCTGCGCCCGCAGCCAGCTCTGCCTTGCCGGAGGCGAAGTAAAACTTGACCACGCCCTGCTCCACCTGGATGCTGGCCGCATCTGAAGCGGCTTGCGCCCTGGCGGCTGCGGATGCGGCCTCCTCGGTCAGCGGGCTGCCGGGCACCGGCGCCAAGCTGGCCGCAACAGGGATTGTGACGGCCGGCCTGGCTTTCAGGCGCGCACCGCCTTGCTGAACCCCGATGCCGATGACCATGGCAACGACCAGCACCACCAGCGCAAAAACCACCGTCAGCGCGAGGCCTTGCTGGCCCTCATTATTTTCAGAAAACATAGCCCGACTCCCGTCACAAAAACTCGACGCATTGTAAAGTGCGACTGTGCCAAATTCAGCAACTCCAGCGCCCTCCCCGGCCTCACTCCGAAACCCTGCACGCATGCTTGAGACCGTCATGCAGCAATGGGGCGGCCAGACCGACCTGTGGGTTTTTGGTTATGCCTCGCTGATCTGGCGGCCCGAATTTGAATTCGCGGAAGAGCGTTTTTCAACCCTTCGTGGCTACCACCGCGCGCTCAAGATGTGGAGCAGCCTGAACCGCGGCACCCCGGAATGCCCGGGTCTGGTGTTTGGCCTGCTGCCCGGCGGCAGCTGCAAAGGCTTGGCGTTTCGCATACCGCAGGCGCGTGTAGCCGCCGCCTTGCCCGCCTTGTGGGAACGGGAAATGCCCAATGGCGTGTACGACCCCAAGTGGCTGCGCTGCCGGAGCGCGTTGGGCGATGTCAGGGCGCTGGCGTTCACGCTGTCAAAGCGCAGCCCGAGCCACACCGGCGTGCTCACTGAAGACCGATACCGACAGATTTTCTCAAGCGCCTGCGGGCGCTACGGCACGACCCGTGACTACGCGCAACTGACCTACGACAAGCTACGCACGCTCGGCATTCATGACCACGCGCTCGGAAAACTATTGGAACTGGTCAAACTCTGAGCAGCCACACTGATCCAGACATACGCCGCGCTTTGCTCAAAAAAAGGGCGGGCACGAAGCCCGCCCAGGAGAGGCTGCGGGGATGCAGCCTTTACTTGATTACTCCAGGCTGATTCGGGTCGCCTGGATGGTGCCGTCAGGCAATGCCACGCCCTTGACCTCAAGCTTGATGCCGTCGAGCAGGCTAGCCGCAGTCATGCCATTGTCAAAGACCACCGCGTCGATGGTGAAGGTCACTTTGGCCACGATGCCGCCGGCGGAGGTCAAGGTGAAGGTGAAGGTAAAGGTGCCCGGCAACGTTGATGTCTTGTTGGAGACAATGCCATGCAGCTCGAATTCGCGGGTTTCGTTCTCGTCTTTCAGTTGAACCTCCTTCGCCACCAGGACGCCCTTGACCAGGCTGCCCTCGACCTCGACGCGGCTGCCTAGTTTGAGGCCCGCCGGGACGGTGGCGCCGCTGGCATCGACCGGCTGTCCGTTGACGCTGAACCTGGCGGAGGAAGTGAAGTCCGTGATCATGCCTTCGACTTCGGCTTCGCCGCGGTCTTCGACTTCCATCTCGACGGCGCGAATCCTGGTCGCCGTGCGCGTACCCGTGGTCGGCGTGGTGGCCAGACGCACGCGTACCAGCAGATCGTCGGCCAGGTTGGCGGGCAGGTCAGCAGTTGCCACACCGGCGTAGCTGATGGTCAGCGTGGTGCCGATCTTGAAGATTTTGGCCGTGGGGTCGAGAGCGCTGACAGTACCTTGCAACTTGAAGGCCGTGACGTTGGCCAGGAGTTTGCGCTCGATGCGGGTCGCCACGAGGCGGTTGGTCGCGGGATCGGCAAAGCCGTGCACTTCGACGATGTCGTTCACAGCCAGCGCCGAGAGCGTCAGGCCATCCTCAAAAATGGTGCTGGCCGTGATCTGCACGGTCTGCCCGAGCACCACCAGTGTTTTGGCGACCGTGTCGATGCTGTCGATAGGACCCAGCAGTTCGCTGCCGAAACTGATCTCGTCGGCGTCGGCCGAGGCAGCGTCCACTGTCCTTGAAATGGCCTTACCCTTCACACGAACCATCATGCCCAGTTTCAGATCATCACGGCCGCGCAGGGCGCCGTCATCGTCCAGAACTTTGGCAATCGAATCGTCGAAGCGCACGCCGTTGACAATGATTGATCCAAAACCGCTAATGGGCCCCGCCGAGAACGAGCCGGTGCCGCCGCCGCTCACGGTAGCCACGCCGGTCCCGCCGCCGCCGCAGCCCGCCAGCGCCATGGCGCCGCCTAACAGGGTCAACAATCCTTCACGGCGCGTGATGCCATGGGATGCAGGTGTATCGTGTGCGGTTTTCATGGAATGCTCTCTTTGGTTGTAGTGAGGAGGGGTGAGGGTGAAACCGGGGGCATGGCTTGCGACCAGGTGAACAGGCCGATGCGCAAGCTCTGGTCCTGCACGCGGCCGGCTTGGCGGTCGGCGGCAATCAGTTCTTCCAGCCGCGGCGCGATCTCGCTGAGCATGTTGCGCCACTGCTGCATCATGAGGCTGCGGGCCTGGGCCAGCGATTCGCCCGAGAGCTCGTCGGCAAAAATGGCTTGCTCGAGTTCCTGGCTGCCGTCGCCCAGCACGTTGGCTGTGGCGGCGCGCAGGTGGTCGCCCACGTTGTCGCCCAAATAGCCGACCATGCGCGCCCAGTCACCGCGGGGCACGAAGGCCTCCTGCAGTACGCGGACCGTGTCGGTGCCGACGTCGTGTTCGGCCAGCCGCAGGCGGCACAGCTCTTCCAGCAGCGTGCGCGGGTGCACGTCGCGCGTGACTGACTGGGCCAGGGCCTCGAAACTCGGGGCCGGGCCCTGGCGCGGCAAAGGCAAGGGCTTGCCGGCCGGCGTGCGCAGCGCCGGGTCGGCCAGCCAGCGCATGAACAACTCGGTGACCGGCGAGCGTCGGGGCTCACGCTCGCGGGTCGGCTGGCTCTCCAGGCGCGCGATTTCGCGGCGGGTCAGGCCGGTGGTGGCGCTGATGCGGCTGGTCAGGCGGCTCGAGGGCAGATCGGCATGAACCAGACGAGCGGCCTGGACAAAAGCCTCACGCAGGCGCTCCTCGATCATCTGGATGGTGATGCCCTTGCCCACGCACAGCTGCGCCAATGGTGTCAGCAGGTTGCCCACGGCTTCCAGCAGCAACTGCTTTTCGGCGGTCAGGGCCGAGCCGGCAAGTGATTCTGTAGCAGCAGTGTCGAGGGTTGGCATCAGCATGATGGGGGCCATCATAAATGTGCAAAACGCACATTTAAAGGAAATTTTGTAACAAAGGATAGCCGCATGACCGAGACCCCCCTCACTCCACATCCTGGCGTGGAGGCGGGAGTTGCAAGCGCCGACGAGGAAGCCTAAAACAGCGAGGAATGAGGTAGGGCAATCCCTATACTTCAAGCATGTCAGAACACCTCCCCTCCATTGCCGATCTCCGCAAAAGCTACGAACGCGCCGAGCTCAATGAAGAAGCTTCGCACGCCGATCCTTTGAAGCAATTCGACCAGTGGCTGAAGGAAGCCATCACGGCGCAGGTGCCGGAACCCAACGCCATGACGGTGGCCACCGTGGCCAGCAACCTGCGCCCGTCCACCCGCGTCGTGCTGATCAAGGGCTTTGACGCGCGCGGCCTTGTGTGGTTTACCAATTACAACAGCCGCAAGGGCCAGGATCTCGCCGGCAACCCCTATGCGGCGCTGCAGTTTCACTGGGTCGAGCTGGAACGCGTGGTGCGTATCGAAGGCGTTGTCGAGAAAGTCTCTGACGAAGAAAGCGACGCCTACTTTCACAGCCGGCCGCTCGATTCCCGCATCGGGGCCTGGGCCAGCCCGCAAAGTGAAGTGATTTCTGGCCGTGGCGTGCTGCTCGCCAATGCCGCCAAATACGGCGCGAAATTCCTGCTGCAGCCCCCGCGCCCGCCGCACTGGGGCGGCTACCGGCTCAAACCGGACAACTGGCAGTTCTGGCAGGGCCGCAAAAGCCGCTTGCATGACCGCCTGCGCTACACGCTGCAAGCCGATGCGCAGTGGCTGCGTGAACGTCTGGCGCCCTGAGCCTGACCGTTTTAGCCGAGCAGTTTGCCCAAGCGCTCAATGGCCTGGTGGCGCACGGCATTCAATTGCGCAGCGCTGACCAGGCCGGGGGCGATTTCAGCCAACGGCACCAGCACAAAAGCGCGCTGCATCATGCGCGGATGGGGCAGCGTCAGCCGGGCTGAATCGATACGGGCGCTGCCGTAGCACAGCAGATCCAGGTCCAGCGTGCGCGGCGCGTTGCGGTAGGGCCGCTCGCGCCCGGCTTGCTGCTCGATCTGCTGCAGATGATCGAGCAGCGCGGGGGCCGTGAGGCCTGTTTGCAGCTCCACCACCGCATTGACGTATTCAGGTCCCGGCGCCGCCACCTCGCGGCCTGTATCAGTGTCCAGTGGCGCGGTTTTGTAGAGGCTGGAAACCTGGCCGACTTGTGTGAGCGGCAAGCCATCGATAGCTTTGACAGCCTGCCGCAGCGCAGACGCCGCGTCGCCCAGGTTGGCGCCCAGGGCGACATAGGCGCGGATGCGGTCCGCCTGCCGCCCGCCTGTGCACATCACAGGGCCGGCCCGGCTCAAGCGCTGGAAGCAGCGCCCGAAGAAGACGGGTCGCTGCTGCCTTCCCCGCCTTCGGCATGGGTGCGGTTTGTGGGCTTGCGGCGGCGACGGCGTTTTTTGGCCGGTGCCGCATCGCCTTGTTCCAGAAAAGCTTCAGCCCCCTCAGGCGCCGTGCGGCTGGCCTCGGCGGCACCACCATCGGGCTTCACCGCAGCCGCAGCGGGCCGCTTCACGCGGACCCGGGGCTGCTGGGGCTTTTGCAATTGGGCTTCGCGCACCACTTCAATCATGGCATGACGTTCGTCGTCATAGGCGGTGCTGAAGGTTTCCCACCAGTCGGCCAGCGCAACGTCGATCTCGCCGATCTGAGCGCGCAGGCGCATGAAGTCGAAGCCGGCCCGAAAGCGCGGCTGCTCCAGCAGGGTGTAGGGCGCACTGCCCACACGCTTTTCAAAGCGCGGCTGCATGGTCCAGATCTCGCGCATGTCCGTACCCAGCTTGCCCCGGCCCGACACATCGCCAATCCGGGCATTGAACGCATCGTCGACCGAATCCTGCAGCGCCGCCATGAGGTGGTCGCCGCGCTTGAGGCGGCTGTCCCAGCCCTGCCGCACCTCGGACCACAGCACGCACGACAGCAAAAAGCTGGGCGCCACCGGCTTGCCTTCGCCAACGCGGCGGTCGGTGTCCTGCAAGGCGAGCTTGAGGAAGGGGTCCTCGGCCATTTCCACCACCACGTCGAGCAGCGGATAAATGCCGGTGCCCAGCCCCAGGGTTTTGAGCTGCTCGATGCTGGCCAGCGAATGGCCGGTTTGCAGCAATTTCAGCATTTCGTCAAACAGGCGCGACTGCGGCACGTCGGCCAGCAAACCCCGCATCTCGCGCAGCGGGGCTGCCGTCTTGTCTTCAAACGTGAAGCCCAAGGCGTTGAGCTTGGCGGCAAAACGCACGGCGCGAATGATGCGCACCGGGTCTTCGCGGTAACGCACGGCCGGGTTGCCTATCATGCGCACGATTTTTTTCTTGGCGTCGCGGATGCCATTGTGGTAGTCGACCACAATCTGCGTTTCGGGGTCGTAGTACATCGCATTGATGGTGAAGTCGCGCCGCGCAGCATCTTCTTCCATGGAGCCCCAGACGTTGTCGCGCAACACCCGGCCCGAGCTGTCCACGGCATGCTTCATGCCCGCCAGTTCACTCTTGCTGGTGCGCTCGTTGCCGCCGACCTGCTCGGCCAGGCTGCTGTCCAGGTGCGCGCGAAAGGTCGAGACTTCAATCACTTCATGCTCACGGCCGCGGCCATAAATGACGTGAACGATGCGAAAGCGCCGGCCAATGATGAAGGCGCGGCGAAACAGGCTTTTCACCTGCTCGGGCGTGGCATCGGTGGCCACGTCAAAGTCCTTGGGACGCAAGCCCACCAGCAGGTCGCGCACCGCGCCGCCCACCACATAGGCTTCAAACCCCCCTTGTTTCAGCGTGCGCACGACATCCATGGCACGTTCATCGACCAGCTTGGGGTTGATGCCGTGTTCCTTGAATCCGACTTCCTGGCGTTTGCCAAAAGGTGATTTTTTGACCCGCTGGGTGCCGGACTCCGTGCTGCCTGATTTGCCAAACAGCTTGTCGATAAATTTTTTGATCATGATTCTCTAAATACTTTGCGGGACAGACCGCAGTTGCTTGGCACGCTGCGCTGCCCCCCACTAAAACAGGTCGAGTATGCGCCATCCGCGCTCGGTCGCCAGGGCGCGCAGGCGCTCGTCCGGGTTGGTGGCGACCGGGTGCGTCGCTTTCTCCAGTAACGCCAGATCGTTCATCGAGTCGGTATAAAACGTGGTTTCCACATCATCCCAGCCCAGTTGGCGGGCCGCCAGCCATTGATCCATGCGCGTGACTTTGCCCTCGCGAAAAGAAGGCGTACCCTTGATTTCACCGGTCAGGTTACCGTGAATGTCACGGGCGAGCTCCACCGCGATGAGCTCGCTCACGCCAAAAACCCCGGCTATTGGACGGGTGACGAACTCATTGGTAGCCGTCACGATCACCAGCTCGTCGCCGGCCGCCCGGTGCTGCTGAACCAGCGCCTGGGCTTGCGTTGTAATGACTTTTTGCACCACCTCGCCCATGAAACGGGCGTGAGCAGCTACGGATTTTATAGCACCCTGGGTCCGGATGGCCTGGGTGGCGAATCGCACGTAGTCATGAACATCGAGCGTTCCGGCGCGGTACTGGGCAAAGAATTCGGCGTTGCGGCGCTTGAATTCAGTGGCGTCGCACCAACCCAGCGCAATGGTGAATTCGCCCCACTCGTAGTCGGAATCGATAGGGATCAGCGTGTGGTCCAGATCGAATAAAGCCAGCCTGCGACGGGCGCCCACTTTTTTTGAATTCATTCACTCTCCAGCATGGATTTAAGCAGCGGAATGGTGATGGCACGCTTGGTTTGCAGGGCGTAACCGTCCAGCTTGTCCAGCAACTGCATCAGGCTTCCCAGATCCCGCGAAAAACGCGTCAGCATGAAGTCCATCACGTCGTCGCTCAGAAAAACACCCCGTGCATCGGCTTCGCGCCTGAGCACGGCGCGCCGCTCGGCATCGCTCAAGGCCTGCAGGGCAAACACGTTGCCCCAGCCCAGGCGGGTTCGCAAGTCTTCGCGCAAGGGTAGATCAGCGGGCGGCACATTGCCAGCGGCCACCACCCAGCGCGGATGGCCATCGTCGGTGCTCAGCGCATTGACAAACCAGTTGAAGGCCGCCCGCTGCTGCGCTGCGGTGTACAGATGGCAGTCGTCCATGATCACGGCGGACCAGGATTCGTTGAACTCGGGCGGCTCCAGCATGGAGGCGTCCATCCAGCCGCTGGAAGCGCCCTGCCCGCGCAAGGCTTCGCTGACCGCCTTGAGCAGATGGGTTTTGCCGCTGGCTTCTTCGCCCCAGAGGTAGGTGGGGACGGGCGATGGCAAGAGGCCGCCGGCCGAGCGTTCAAGGTGCTTGACCGCCGCCTCGTTCGGCCCACTGAAAAAATTGGCGAACGAGGGGTCGGAGGCCAGCCCGATGTCCAGTGCGATTTGTTTCATGCCGGTCATGACGGTGTTCATCCTTGGTACAGCTTGCTGGCCAGGTAGCTGTCCCGCACCCGGCGAATGCCCACCAGCAGCACCGCGCTGGCGGGCAATGCAATCAGCACGCCGAGAAAGCCAAACAGCTGCCCAAATGCCAGCAGGGCAAAAATAACGGCCAGCGGATGCAGGCCGATGCGCTCGCCCACCAGCCGCGGGGTCAGGTAAAAACTCTCGACCAGTTGCCCCGCGCCGTAAACGCCGGCCACCACCAGCACGGCGTACAGGCTGCCGAACTGCAGTATGCCGGCGAGAAACGCCAGAATCAGGCCCAGGCCGAAGCCCAGGTAAGGAATGAAGAAGGCCAGCCCGGTGAATACGCCCACCGGCACGGCCAGATCAAACCCGAACAGCGCCAGCGCGACGCTGAAATAAATCGCCAGCACCCCCATCACCAGCAGCTGGCCGCGCAGGTACTGGCCCAGCACGCTGTCGGCCTCCTCGGTAAAACTGTCGAACGAAGCGCGCATTTTGGGGGGCACCAGTTCGACCGCGCGGGCGACAAAGCGGTCCCAGTCGTTGAGCAGAAAAAACAGCGCCACCGGAATCAGCATCACATTGCCCACAATGGTCAGGGCCACACTGCCGCCCAGCTTGAGCGACGAGATGACCGAGCCGAAAGCCTCTTCAAAGTTCGCATTGAGGTACTTGAGCACAAAGGTCTTGATGCTTTCGACGTCCAGCGACAGCGTGATGCCGAACTGCGCCAGCCAGGGACCCAGCGAGTCGTTGAGCCGTGCGGCCAGCAGCGGCAACTGTTCGCGCAGCAAAGGCAGTTCCTTGGCAAAAATCGGCACCACCAGCAGCATCATGGACAAAAGAGCGAGGATGAACAGGGCCTCGACAAGCAGCACGGCCAGCACGCGCGGCAGCCTGCCTTTTCCCAGGCCGTCGAGTTTGTCCACCACGGGTGTCAGCACATAGGCCAGCACGGCTGCCACCACAAAGGGCGTCAGCACCGGCCCCAGAAACCACAGGGCCAGCACCACCAGCGCAGCGATCAGACACCAGGTCGCGGTGCGTTTTTGGGTCGAAGTAAATTGCATACAGCCTGACAGGGGGTGAACCCTTAGAATCTTAGGCTGAATTCTATCGGGCTTGCACACTGGCGCCCGGACTGAACGACAGACTCTCGTCCCCTAGCCTTACCCAACCCAAGCAGTATGACCACTTCCTCCCCTTCTCCCTTGAGCTACAAAGACGCCGGCGTTGACATTGACGCGGGCGACGCCCTGGTGGAACGCATCAAGCCGCTGGCCAAAAAAACCATGCGCGAGGGCGTGCTGGCCGGCATTGGCGGCTTTGGCGCCCTGTTTGAGGTGCCCAAGCGCTACAAAGAACCGGTGCTGGTCAGCGGCACCGATGGCGTGGGCACCAAGCTGCGCCTGGCCTTTGAATGGAATATGCACGACACCGTGGGCATAGACCTGGTGGCCATGAGCGTCAACGACGTGCTGGTGCAAGGCGCCGAGCCGCTGTTCTTTCTGGACTATTTTGCCTGCGGCAAGCTCGATGTGGACACCGCTG
>NZ_JAUXNA010000125.1 GCF_030682935.1 Polaromonas sp. | reverse complement strand
TGGCACCGGCGAACTTGATGAGGCGGTAGATGAAGCTGATGCTGGTAAAGGTCTTGCCGCTGCCGGTGGCCATCTGGATCAGGGCTCTAGGCTTGTTGGCTTTGAGCGAGGCCTCCAGGTTGCGGATCGCTATTTTCTGGGCGGGCCACAGGCCGTCTTCAATCAGCGGCGGCATGGTTTGCAGGCGGGCCAGGAAGGTGGGAACGGTAGATGTGGCGGTGGCAAAACCGGCGTTAGCGTCGTTGGCAGTAGTTGGGGCGGCAGTCCCGGTATGCACCGCGGCGGAAGATTCCCAGCCCTTCCCCCCAACCTTTTCGGGCAGGTCTTTCAGAAACGCGGCCAGGGTTTCGGGCCGGTGGAAGGCGAACACGGCTCTGGCGCGGGGCTGCGGGTCCAGCCCCTGGGTGAAGTGGGTCTCGATGCCGGTGGATTCGTAGCTGAAGGGCAAGGGCCTGCGCCAGGCGGGCAGCGTGGCGGGCAGGCCCTGCGCATAGCGGGCGGATTGCACCTCGACGCCGGTCAGCGTGCTGCCTTCTTTCTTGGCCTCGATCACGCCAGCGGCTTTGCCGTCGATGTAGAGCAGGTAGTCGGCAAAGCCGTAGCCGGTGTTGAGGGGAAATTCGCGGAGGGCGACGCCACGGGCAGCATGGATGTTGGCGTCAAGCATATTGCAGACGTGCCAGCCTGCTTGCATGAGTAGTGCGTCAATCGTTTGTCTGGCTTTGGCTTCTGGCGTCATTCCCCCTCCGGTGTAGGGCATTCTAGGGGCGCACAGGGATTTCCAACCCCCGGATTGCCCTGTGCATGCGCGCATCAGCAGCTTTGTAGCGGGGGTGACGGAGCGCCTGCAGGTCTGGCTGGCCGGGCAGGCGCTGGTCCGGGTGGTGGCTCAAGTGGCCTGAAGTGCCCTGAAAGCCACCGAAAGTGCTATTTAATTAATAGCTTCCCGCTCCCGTATCTATTGGACAAAAGCCTCTTTTTCCATAAATTATGGCTGTTTTCAAGCCACCGGCAGGTGCCGGACGGCCCGAGCTTTTCCATCCCTGGAAGGGATATTTGACGCCGCAGCCTCTGCTATTTTTCCTACAAACACCTGCTGAACCAATGGGCAAAATCAGACACTAATCCAGTCAAACTCAGGGTAAACACGCATTAGCCCGTCCCTATCAAAGCAATTGAACCTATTGCCTGGCACTCGCTCTAACAGAGTGCTAATATTTGAAATTAGACAAAAGGAGTTCTGCTGTGTCACATGCTCTTTCACGCCAAGCCTTTCACGCCGCCATGGTTGCTCCCGTTGCCCCAACTGGCGCCGTGGCCGCCCTCAATCCCTGGTCGGTGGTTCCCCCTCTGGGTGACCTGGACGCTTATATCTCGGCGGTTAACCGTCTGCCCATGCTCACCCTGGAGCAGGAGCAGGAGTTTTCCAAAAAACTGAAAGAAAACAACGATCTTGATTCTGCCGGCAAACTGATCCTCTCTCACTTGCGTCTGGTGGTTTCAATTTCCCGGAAATACCTGGGCTATGGGCTGCCTCACGGCGACCTGATCCAGGAAGGCAACATTGGCCTGATGAAGGCGGTCAAACGGTTTGACCCCGACCAGAACGTGCGGCTGGTCAGCTATGCCATGCACTGGATCAAGGCCGAGATTCACGAGTACAT
>NZ_JAUXNA010000124.1 GCF_030682935.1 Polaromonas sp. | reverse complement strand
CATCCGCTCGTCCAGCAGATAGCGACGCCAGCCCGGATGGGCCAGGTCGGCAATGCGGCTCTGCCAGGACGCGTTTGATCCGAGGAACAACTCCGGCGGCAGGGCGCGCGTTGACGCCCGCCAGCCCTCCGCCTCACCGACGCTGACGTAGGCAAAGATGTCGGCGCCAGCAGCGCGCAGGGGGCGGAGGTCCAGAATCTGGTCAGCCTCGACCACAACGCGATCGAACTGGGCGAGCGCCGTGACTGGCACCTGCGCACCATAAAAAAATGCCGTCCGAGGGAGATCGTGTTGCTCCATCCCGCTGCGCAGCGGCGAGCCGGGGCCATGCATCATCGCGCGGATCATCTCGCCAGCATGACGGAGGTATTGATGAGGGTCAGTCAGCGCAGGAAGGCGCGAACCCGGTGTGGCACGGCGAAGCATCAGAGTACCCCCCGGTGCCATCGGGGCTGGCTGCGGTCTTCGAACTCAGCCCATTGGCAGGACAGGTCCGAGACCTCGCCAAGCACCGGAATGGCTGTGAGAATAGGCCTTCGGGCGATGCGTCCAAACCGCTCACACATCCTTGGCCAGGCGGGCTTGAGGGTGGCAACATCGGGGCATTGCCTCGATTCATCCAGTGCGTTCATGATGGTTCCCCTGTATCTCTATTGACCGTCAGAACCGGACGAACGCCGGTTTTCCTTCTTACGAACATTATTAGCCGCCAGTAAGATTTAGCGACTGGCTGGTTACATTTTCAAGAGCGAGAAACACCCAAAAGAATGGCAAAAAAGCTTGGATTTGAGATATATCAAGCTGGCGAGCAGCAGGTGATAACGATGACAGCCCCCCGTTCCAACGCGCCATCCGGGTCCAAAGCATCCGGGACTGCATCGGTGGCTCCCGCCCCCCGATGCCTTGTCCAGGCGGGCCGCATCGTCCAGCTTCAGGGTGTGCGGCAGGATATCTCGGCCCTGCGCCTTTGCCAGCAACTGCAACCGTCACTTGAGAGCAACCGCCGTGTCGCGTTCGAGGAATACTGCGCCACCACTCTGCAAGTGGCTGGAGGGGCGGGCTTACCCGTTCGCAGAGGGGGCTGGCTGTCTATTTCCGGGACGTGACCGAACGACGCAAGTCGCACGAGCCGCTGCTTCTGGAGGCCGGGCGTTCACGGCCCGGTCAGCCTGAACAGCTCTTTAATCAACCGCGCATCGTCAAAATGCCGCCGCCCGACAAACGCCGTCGGCGGGCGGCCCCATTGGCGCATCGCGTCCGGGCTGTCGATACCCGGGGCAAAACAGGATGCGCTCGCCGCGCTCGGCTATGCCCCCCTCAGGCGGCACGCAAAGCGGCCTTGAGCTGCTGACCAATTTCAGGTTTGTCCGCAAACGGATCGGTCGGGTTGCGCGCCTGAACGATGTCCTCCAGACGCGTTTGTACCGCCTGGATCGCCTTGGGATGACTGTAAATATAAAACTGGTTGTGGGCGACGGCCTCAAACACACGTCGAGCCACGTCAGCGGCGCTTACCTTGCCGGAACCCACCGCCTTGCCCGTCATCGCTTGCTGGATCAGCTGGCTCCGGGTCAGTTTGTCTGCACCCAATTCAGCCGGTCGGTTGCGATGGCTTTGGCTGATGCCCGTCGCCACAAAATACGGGCACAGTACCGACGCGCCTATCTGGTCAGTGACCAGCCCCAGGTCCTGGTACAAGGTTTCGCTTAAAGACACCACCGCGTGCTTGCTCACGTTGTACACGCCCATGTTGGGCGGATTGAGCAAACCGGCCATGCTCGCGGTATTCACGATGTGGCCCTGCCAGCGGGGGTCTTTTGCTGCGGCGCCCAACATCATGGGCGTGAAGATGCGCACGCCGTGCACCACACCCATGACGTTGACCCCCAGCACCCACTCCCAGTCCTTGACCGTGTTTTCCCAGATCAGGCCGCCGGAGCCGACGCCCGCATTATTGAACACCAGATGCGGCGCGCCAAAGCGCCCAAACACGGCCTGCCCCATGGCCTCCATTTGTTCGGCCTTCGAGACGTCGAGCTTGAAGGGCAGCACCTGGGCGCCCATGGCGCTGACTTCCGCACTGGCTTTGTCAAGCGCGTCCTGCTGCACATCGACCAGCACCAGGTTCATGCCCAATTGGGCGCCAATGCGCGCGCACTCCAGGCCAAAGCCCGAGCCCGCACCCGTCAAAACGGCGGTTTTTCCTTTGAAATCCGTGATCATTCATTACTCCTGAAATTAAGTTTGAACCGAAGCGGGACGCAGCATTTCGATATGGGGAATGCCATCCTCGATGTACGGCGCTCCCGTTTTCACAAAACCGTACTGCCTGTAAAAGTGTTCCAGTCGCGCCTGGGCGCCAATCCGTATGGCCTGCGGCCCCCATTGCTGCAGCAGGTACGCCAGCGCTTGCTGCATCAGCACATGGCCCACGCCACTGCCCCGCACACGGTCCCGCGTGGCCACGCGGCCTATGCTGGCTTCTGCAAATTTGGCACCGGCCGCAAAACAGCGCGCATAGGCCACCAATTGCCCCGCCAGGGTGCCCAGCAAGTGCATGGCCTGCGCATCCGCACCGTCCATGTCCTGAAAAATGCAGGCCTGCTCGACCACAAACACCTCGCTGCGCAGCTGCAGCACGTCGTAAAGTTCCCGGGTGGTCAATGCCTCAAAGGCGACAAAGCGCCATGCAATAGCCTCCGCAGTCCCGCTCATGTCGGCGTCACGGCCTTGAGTGAATAGCCGATGCGCGGGAAATGCACATGAAGCGTTCCGGCGCGCTCGTCGGTGCGGAGCAGCGTATAGTGCATGCGGGTCGCGGCGATCAGCTCGCCTTCGGTGGATTCGGGGCCAAAGATTTCGGCACTGATGCTGACCCGGTTTCCCAGCGGGATGCCATGCTCGTCCTGAAAAACATCGTCATGCAGCGGCGCTGGGGTCGATGCCGCCGCCACGCCGATGGCTTCTTGCGCGCTGAATTTCTCCATGGGGCCGTGGCCAATGGCCGCCATGCGGTCCATCCATTCAACTACGGCAGGCGTGGTGTTGAGGATGTCGGCCATCACGGGCGTGCGCGTGCGGGTGAACCACAGCGGGTGGTAGGTTGCAAAGTCGCTGATGCACGGCACCTCGCCCTGCAAAAATGGCCAGTCATCGAGCATGTCGGACAGGCGGCGCAGGTAAGACTTGTAGGCCGCAGCGGCATCGGCCGGGCGCAGGCGCACCATGCCTGCGCTCATCGCTTTACGGTCTTCGCCAAATGCACGTGCGGCATCGGGTGGCGCGCTGCCAAACATCTGGGCCAGGCCCTTGGGCTGCATGTTGAACGCCATGGAGGTCCAGAACAGCGTGGTGTCTGCCCATTGCGCCAGAGTGCGGGCCATGCCTTTGCTGGGCTCGGGGTACAGCGTGGGCCGGGGCTGAACATGCTCCAGCACGTCGGCAATCAGGGCCGTATCGCAGTAAATGTCGGCACCTATCTGCAGCACCGGCGTCTTGCGGTAGCCCCCCGTCAGCGCCAGTACGTCGGGTTTCGGCATGATGGCCGGGATGATCACCGACTTCCAGGGGATATTCTTGTAGCCCAGAATCAGCCTGACTTTCTCGGCAAAGGGCGAGTTCGGGTAATGGTGAAGGATCAATTCGCTCATAGCGTTCTCCTGGATTTCTGAATGGCTGAATGTCTCTCTGGTCAATGCGGCATGGCCCTGGCAATGATCGCGTTGAAATCGGTGCCTGAAGCCAGCGTGCCAAAGGCCTGGCCCCAATTTCCGGCAATCCGCGAGTCGCAAAAAGCGCCAAACACCGCACCTGGCGCTGTCTGGTAGAGCAGCGCAGCCTGCACCGCCAGCGCCACGTCCTGCGCGAGACGACGCGCCTCAAGCTCGGAGGCCTCGGACGTCATTTCTTCAACCCGCGCGGGCAAGGCGCCGGCGAGTCGGTCGAGCGCGGGGTGAGCGCCCTTTGCCGCGGCAAGCTCGTGCGCCAGCGCAGCCACGGCATCAGCCTTGCGCAGTGCGCGCAGCAGGTCCAGCGCCATGATGTTGCCCGCACCCTCCCAGATCGAATTGAGCGGCATTTCCCGGTAAATGCGGGCCATGACGCCTTCGCCGCCCTCCTCTACATAGCCATTACCACCCAGACATTCCATGGCTTCCTGGGCAAAGTGGCTTCCACGCTTGCAGATCCAGAACTTCGCGACCGGCGTCAGCAAACGCGACAGAGCCTGCTCTCGTGCTTCACTTGAATGATCAAAAGACCTCGCAAGCCTCATGGAAAGCGCACAGGCCGCTTCACTTTCAATAGCAAGATCGGCAAGCACATTGCGCATGAGCGGCTGGTCCATCAGCAGTTTGCCAAAGGCCTTGCGCTGCGCGGTATGGTGCAGCGCAAGGCTCAAGGCCTGGCGCATCAGGCCGCTGGTCCCCAAAGCGCAGTCCAGCCGCGTCATCGTGCCCATCTCCAGAATTTGCGAAATGCCACGGCCCTCGTCGCCGACCCGCCAGGCTTGCGCGCCCTGAAATTCAACCTCCGCGCTGGCGTTGGCCTTGTTGCCCAGCTTGTCTTTCAGGCGTTGAATCCGGATGGCATTAAGGCTGCCGTCCGGCAACACGCGCGGCAGGAAAAAACAGCTCAAGCCGGCCTTCGCCTGGGCCAAGACCAAAAATGCATCGCACATGGGTGCCGAAAAAAACCATTTGTGGCCGCTCAGGGCGTATCGCGCACCCCAACGATCGTGGCCCACCGGCTCCGCCCGCGTCGTGTTGGCCCGCACATCCGAGCCGCCCTGCTTTTCGGTCATGCCCATACCCATGGTCATGCCCCGTTTGTCGCTCCACACCTTCAACGCGGAATCGTAAACACGACCGGTCAGTTTGGGACCACAGTCCGCATAAATGGCCGCGTTGCCGCGCAGCGCCGGAGTGACCGCATAGGTCATGGAAATCGGGCACAGCACCGAAGGTTCCAGCTCGGTGAACAGCATGAAACCCGCGGCGCGCAGGACATGCGGGGATGCGCTCCCGCCCACCCAAGGCGTGCCATGCAGGCCTGCGCCGGTGGCCAGTGTCATCAGTGCGTGGTAGCTGGGATGAAACTCCACCAGGTCGATGCGTCGGCCAAAACGGTCATGGCTGTGCAATTCGGGCGCATGGCTATTGGCCAGGCGTGCATGCGCTTGCATCTCGGCGCTGCCCAGCGTTGCGCCCAGCGCGCTGAGATCGGCAATGTCGAGCTCAGGCGCATTGAACTTCAGCGCAGCGCGTAGCGGCCGGTTGCCTTCAAACAGGTTGTAGTTGACCAGCGGCTCAGGCTGGTTAAAGACCGCATGCGTGATGTCCAAGGCAAGCTCCTGGAACCCGGGTTAAATCAGCTTGACCAGCTGCTTGCCGAAGTTCTTGCCCTTGAGCAGGCCCAAAAAGGCCTCGGGCGCGGCTTCCAGGCCCTGCGCCACGGTTTCGCGCGGCCGCAATTTTCCGGTGGCGACCAGCGTGCCAAGTTCCATGAGGGCTGCAGGCCAGACTTCCATGTGCTCGCTGACGATAAAGCCCTGAATTTTGAGCCGGTTGGTCAGGATCAGCGCCGGGTAGGCCATCGGCATCGGTTGGCCGTCGTAGCCGGCGATCATGCCGCACAGCGCTATGAGGCCAAACGCGTTCATGCGCGTGAGCACTGCGTCGAGCACCATGCCGCCGACGTTTTCAAAATGGCCGTCAATCCCCTGCGGGCAGGCTTCTTTCAGGGCCTTGGAAAGCGATGCTGCATCCTGGTGCAGCTTGTAGTCGATGCAGGCGTCAAAACCCAGTTCGTCCACCGCGTACTTGCACTTTTCAGGGCCGCCCGCAATGCCCACCACGCGGCAGCCGCGTGCTTTGGCCAGCGCCGCAAAGGCACTGCCCACGGCCCCGGTCGCGGCGCTGACGGTCACCGTTTGCCCGGCTTGGGGGGCAATGATTTTGACCAGGCCGTACCAGGCGGTGACGCCAGGCATGCCGACCGCGCCCAGGTAATGGGAAAGCGGCACATGGGTGGTGTCGACTTTGCGCAAGGCGCCGGGCTGCTCTGCGTTGACGACGCTGTACTGCTGCCAGCCGCCCATGCCGACCACCTTGTCGCCAGGCTGGAACTTGGGCGAACGGCTCTCCACGACTTCGCCGGCGGTGCCACCTTGCATGACTTGGCCCAAGGGCTGCGGCGCGGCATAGCTCTTTGCGTCGTTCATGCGGCCGCGCATGTACGGGTCCAGGCTCAAGAAGTGGTGGCGCACCAGCACCTGCCCGCCTTGCAAGGCCGGTGTCTCGCCGGTCACGCGCTTGAAATTGCTGGCAATCGCTTCGCCGCTGGGGCGGTTGTCGAGCAGAATTTTCTGATTGGTGGGCATATGGATTCCTGTTCACTATCGTTTTAGGAGCTGCTTGCCCCCGTGTTTATTGGGATATAGCACGATTTGACTGTTAAAAATGACTTCAGTCGGTTGAAATGACGCTGACAGTCGCGATCTCGTTCTCGGGCTCTGCGGGCCGACGTCTGACATATTTGAACGTTCCCGTCGCGTGAGCGCAAGCCCGGCCCTGCACGTCATACAGCGTGGCTTCGGTAAAAGCCAGCGACTTGGTGCGGTGTATCAGTCGGCCCCTGGCCGTGAGCTTGCTGCCGTCACCGGGTGCGGGCTGCATGAAGCTGGTTTTCATCTCGATGGTCACCACGCCCATGTCTTTTTGGACACTGCGCGCAGCCACGGCCATGGTCACATCGAGCAGCGTCATGATGGCGCCGCCGTGCGTCACCGCAAAGGAATTCAGATGCTCAGGCCGAGGCGTGTAGCCAATGGCCGATTCGCCGCCCTCGAACAACTCCAGCACGAAGCCGAGATGGGTGACAAAGGGAATTTCTGTGCCGAAGTTCATGGTTTCTCCGAACGCAGCGCCGGGCCGCCCCAAGCAAGTTCAGCCCCCTCGGGGGGGTGCACAGTACACGCAGTGACAAGCGTGGGGGCCATGCTATCCACCCGTTATCACAGACACGCCGCCATCGACCGCCAGCCACTGGCCGGTGATGTGCTTGCCCGCGTCCGAGGCGTAGAGCACGCAAATACCCTTGAGGTCTTCGTCATCGCCCAAACGGCCCAGCGGGGCGTGCGCGGCGAGTTTCTCTTCGCCCATGGCCTTGAGTGTGCCCATGGTCATCTTGCTCGGGAAAAAGCCGGGGCAGATGGCGTTCACGGTGATGTTGTGGATGCCCCATTCGCAACCGAGCGCCCGGGTGAAGTTGATGACGGCGCCCTTGGACGTGTTGTAGGCAATGGTGGTCATCTCGCGCGGGTTGCCGCCCAGGCCGGCAATCGAGGCCACGTTGATGATGCGGCCCGACTTGCGCGGGATCATGCTGTGCTTGGCAATGTGCTGCGACAAGATGAAGTAACCACGGACATTGAGGTTCATGACCTTGTCCCAGGCTTCCACCGGGTGGTCTTCAGCCGGCGCGCCCCACGCGGCACCGGCGTTGTTGACCAGAATGTCCACATGACCGAAGCGCTTGATGGTTTCATCGGCCAGTGCGCGAATGTCGGCCTCTTTGGAGCAGTCGGCGGCGATCCAGTCCACGTCGATGCCTGCGGCTTTCAACTCGGCCGCTGACACCATCAGGTCTTCGGCCTTGCGCGAGCTCAGCATGATCCTGGCACCGGCTTCGCCCAGGGCGTGCGCCATCTGCAGGCCCAGGCCGCGCGAGCCGCCAGTCACGAGTGCGGTTTTGCCTGTGAGGTCAAACAGTTGCTGAATGGTACGGGTCATGCAGGGTCTCCTTGGGTTTCGTAGTCAAGCACGGTGCGGGTGTCGCGCAAGGCGCCCAGCCCGCGGCTGATGTGCTGGTGATGAGGATGGTTTTGGTAGGCCGCCAAAGCGGCGCCGCCCTCGAATTCCGAGTAAAGCACAACATCGCAGTTGGCATCCAGTCCGGCTGTCCTGATGGCGACTTCAAACGCCCGCATGCCCGGCACCAGACCGGCGCAGGTATCCAGCTGGGCCTTGAAATCCGGCGCATCAGCGGCATTCTTGAGTTTCCACATGACGATGTGCTTGATCATGGGCCCCCCTTGATTTTTGAGCGCACATAGATCAGGACAAAGCCGAGTGCTGCAGCGATACCGCCTGTGACCACCATGAGCCCGCCTGTGGCGTCATCGGTATTCTCAACAAACAGGCCCAGCACCAGCGTCAGCAGGCCACCGTAAATCAGTATCCAGATGAGGCCATGCAAGCGCACCACAGCCTTGTTCACTGTGGTATGGGGTGATGGTTTAAAAAAAGACATCAGAACGCCTCCTCCGGCAGGTTGGCACAGGTCAGGTCACGGTTTTCGACCACGTTCAGCCATGCGCCTATTTTTGGCAATTCATAATGATAAAAATAGGTCATAGCCCCTATCTTACCTAGGGTAGAAGCTATTGATTTAGTAGCATCCGCACGCAGTGCGGCCAGCGCCACGTCCAGCCAGATCCAGGCCAGCACGGTATGGCCAAAACCCTGCATATAAGGCACTGCATTGGCCAGCGCGTCGCCCGGCGTGCCAGTCGCCCACGCTGACTCGGTAGCGCGGCCCACCTGCTGCAGGGCTTGCCCCAGCGCGTGGGCATGGGCGGCCAGCTCGGGCACCTGCAGGGCGCGTTCAATCGTTGCGTTGATGCGCGCCGTCAGCAATGCAAGCCCCCTGCCCCCTTCCATCAGCACCTTGCGGCCCAGCAGGTCCAGCGCCTGGATGCCGTGGGTGCCCTCGTGAATCATGTTCAGGCGGTTGTCGCGCCAGTATTGTTCCACCGGAAAATCGCGCGTGTAGCCATAGCCGCCATGCACCTGGATCGCCAGGGAATTGGCCTCCAGGCACCATTCGCTGGGCCAGCTTTTGGCAATCGGCGTCAGCACTTCGAGCAGCAGCCGGGCGTCGTCGGCGGCCTGCGGCTCGGCTGTGTGGTGCTCGTCCACCAGGCGGGCGCAATACAGTTCAAGCGCCAGCGCACCTTCGCAGTACGATTTTTGCGCCAGCAGCATGCGCTTGACGTCGGCGTGCTCGATGATGCGGATTTGCGGCTGGGCGGGGTCCTTGCCGCCCACTCCGACTGGCCGACCCTGCGGACGACTCTTCGCATAGTCCAGCGCGGCGTAATACCCCGCCATGCCCAGCATGGTGGCGGCCATGCCCACCCCAATACGCGCCTCATTCATCATGTGGAACATGCAGCGCAGGCCTTGGTGCGGCTTGCCGACCAGGTAACCCACGGCACCCGCCTCGCCGTTCACCGGGTATTTGCCTTCGCCAAAATTGAGCAGCGTGTTGGTGGTGCCGCGCC
>NZ_JAUXNA010000123.1 GCF_030682935.1 Polaromonas sp. | reverse complement strand
TTGTACTGGTCCGACCGGGTAGGGCGCCACAACAAAATTTTCAAAATGCCCAAGTTCCGCAGCATGCGGGTGGGCACGCCAGCGGTGGCCACGCACCTGCTGGCAGATCCCAAGGCGCACCTGACGCCGATTGGTTCTTTTTTGCGCAAGAGCAGCCTGGACGAGTTGCCCCAACTGTGGAGCATTCTGGTGGGTGACATGAGCTTTGTCGGCCCCCGGCCTGCGCTGTTTAATCAGCATGACCTGATTGCCCTGCGCACCCAGCACGGCGTGCATGAGCTGGTGCCGGGGCTGACGGGCTGGGCGCAAGTCAATGGGCGCGACGAGTTGCCGATTCCTGACAAGGTCAAGCTGGATGTGGCGTATCTTCAGCGGCAGTCGCTGTGGTTTGACATCCGTATTTTGTGGCTCACGTTGGTCAAGGTGTTGCGTCGGGATGGCGTTTCGCACTGAAGGCAGGCTGTTAATTCCTGAACGGTCCGCTGACGCGCGGTGCGGCCATGGCAAGCTGACGCAGTTTATAAAAACAACGAGTCAATGAGGATGAAATGATGACGGAAGATAAAAATATGCCCCCAGACCGAGCACACTTGACCGTAGCAAAACCGGCCCGTTTAGACGCAGGTGCCCATGCGTAGTCAAGTGCTCAAGTGGCCGCGTGTGGCCAAATTTCTGTTGGTCATGGCGTTTGATACGGTCATGGCGGTGGTGGCCATGTGGATGGCGTTTTCGCTGCGGCTGGACATGCTGCATCAGCCTTCCGGGACGCAATGGGTTGCTTATGGGCTGGCCCCTCTGCTGGCGATTCCGGTGTTCATCCGGTTCGGGCTTTACCGTGCCATTTTCAGGTACACCGGGCTGGCCGCTTTGGTCGCCACGGCGCAGGCGGTGGCGGTGTAGGGGGTTGTGCTGTTGGCCCTGTTGCTTTGGAACCAGTGGCCGGGCATCCCGCGCACGATTGGCTTGCTGCAACCGCTGATTTTTCTGGTGCTGGTGGGCACGAGCCGTGCGCTGGTGCGCTTTTGGCTGTCTGACGCTGGCAGGGTGGCCCGGCAGTCCGAAGGGCGCCTGCTGATTTATGGCGCGGGCAGCGCGGGCGTGCAGACGGCCACGGCCATCGGCATTACCGGCCAGTACAAGCTGGTGGGTTTTATTGACGACGACGACGCCAAAATGCGGCGCAGCATCAATGGCGCGCCGGTATTTGGCCCTGCCCAGATTCCGGACATCGTGGCCAGGCACCAGGTCACCGACATCTTGCTGGCCCTGCCCCGCGTCACCCGGGAACGCCGCAACAGCATTATTGAAAGCCTGCGCGGTTTGCCGGTGCATATTCGCACCTTGCCCGCCTGGGCCGACCTGGCCAGTGGCCGGGTCACGGTGCGTGACTTTCGCGAGCTCGATGTGGAAGACTTGCTGGGCCGCACCGCAGTGCCGCCCGATGCGGACCTGCTGGCGCGCGAGCTGACCGGGCAGGTGGTGCTGGTCAGCGGTGCCGGCGGCAGCATTGGCAGTGAGTTGTGTCGCCAGATCGTGCTGCAGCGGCCGCGCCAGTTGCTGCTGGTGGAACACAGTGAATTTGCGCTTTATGCCATTCACCAGGAGCTTCAGGCCCTGTGCGCTGCCGGGGAACTGTCCACCGAGCTGGTGCCGCTGCTGGGCAGCGTGCGCAACTATCCGCGCATGTCGGCTCTGTTCAAGCGCTACCGTCCGGCCATGGTGTACCACGCCGCAGCCTACAAGCATGTGCCCATGGTCGAGGGCAATGCCGGGGAAGGCATTGTCAACAATGTGTTTGGCACGCTCAACATGGCGCGGGCGGCGCTGGAGAACTCGGTGGCGCGCTTCGTGCTGATTTCAACCGACAAGGCGGTGCGGCCCACCAACGTGATGGGCGCGAGCAAACGCATGGCCGAGCTGGTGCTGCAGGCCTTGGCGGGCGACCGTGCGCCGGCCTTTGATGAAGGCACCGCCGTGCCTGGCGTGCCTCAAACCAACCACACCTGCTTCACCATGGTGCGCTTTGGCAACGTGCTGGACTCCAGTGGCAGCGTGGTGCCGCTGTTTCGCAGGCAGCTGGCCGAAGGCGGCCCGCTCACGGTGACCCACGCCGAGGTCACGCGTTATTTCATGACCATTCCCGAGGCCGCGCAGCTGGTGCTGCAGGCCGGCGCCATGGCGGTGGGGGGCGACGTCTTTGTGCTCGACATGGGCGCGCCGGTCAAGATCATGGATTTGGCCCGCCGGGTGGTTGAGCTGTCGGGCTTGACCGTGCGCGAAGACGGCGCGGCCACGGGCGATATCGCGATCCATATTTCCGGCTTGCGGCCGGGGGAAAAGCTCTACGAAGAACTGCTGATTGGCGACAACCCCGAACCCACGGCCCATCCGCGCATCATGAAAGCCCATGAGCCCTGTCTGCCCTGGTCTGAACTGACCCCTGAACTGCAGGCGCTGGGCGCGGCGGCGCAGGCCGACGATGTAGCGGCCATCAAGGCTTTGCTCAAGCGCCTGGTGCAGGGCTATCAGCCGGGCTGATGCAGTCTTGAGCGCGCCCTCACAACGGCGTAGTGTTCCTGATGGCTTGCCAGGCAAGAAAATCGGAACGCTTGAGCCGGTAACGCGCCACGCTGCCTTCGTGCAGCTGCTGGAGCGCATCGTTGAGCAGCTGGGCAAAGGCGTTCTGGTCTGTGGCGGATGCAAATTCGGTCGCCAACCGCACGATTGTTTCCCGGGACGGGGCGCGCCATGGGCCGCCCGGCGCGTTTGGTTCCGGTGAGTTTGTAGGTCGGGTTAGCCCAAGGGGCGTAACCCGACGTGTCCGGGGTACAGCAAGCGCCGATGTCGGGTTACGCTTCGCTAACCCGACCTACCATGGTGGGCAAGCCCGATGTGGCGCAGCGGCTGTGCGGGTCTTTGCAGGTTGATATTGAAAAAACGCGCCGCTTGCTTGGGTGGACACCGCCGCTGTCGCTGGACGAGGGGTTGCGGCGGGCGGCGGCGGGGATGTAAAAACCCTGAAAAAG
Organism: Polaromonas sp.; assembly: GCF_030682935.1. Classification (GTDB taxonomy): domain Bacteria; phylum Pseudomonadota; class Gammaproteobacteria; order Burkholderiales; family Burkholderiaceae_C; genus Polaromonas. The sequence continues at coordinate 10,015 of NZ_JAUXNA010000123.1, read as the reverse complement.
AATATTCGACCTGGTGCTGGATCGGGTTTTGCACCGGCGCGCATCTGGTAACTGAAATCCCTGTGCGCAAGTTCAGACTGGCGCCAGTTCAAGCTTGATGCGGCGCCCGAGTGCGGCAGCAGCGCCGGCCACCGTGGGCGAGCTGGCGCGGCAGATTCAGGCTTTCAAGGACAGCCGAGCCACGCTGATGACCGAGCGCGTGGGCACCGGGCTGGTGCGTGCGATGTATGCCACCTACGTGAGCTACCTGCCAGTCGAGTTGTTTGCTTATGCCGTGCCGCAACATGCCGACCCGCGCGGGGTGTTTGTGGAAATGCTCAAAACGCCCGACGCCGGGCAGTTTTCTTACTTCACGGCGTACCCCGGCATTACTCGCGGCGGGCACTACCACCACAGCAAGACCGAGAAGTTCCTCGTAATCAAAGGTCAGGCGCGTTTCAAGTTCCGCCACATGCAAACCGGCCAGGCGCATGAGCTGGTGATCACGGGTGACAAACCCGAGATTGTGGAAACCGTACCCGGGTGGACGCACGACATCACCAACATCGGCGCTGACGAGATGATCGTCATGCTGTGGGCTAACGAGGTGTTTGACCGGGCGCGGCCTGATACGTTTGCTTGCCCGCTGTGAGGGGGATGGATTGCCGCGACCTGCGGCCTTGCGATGTTGTATAACTTTATTTTGCACGTTAACATTGGCTATGTTGTCGTGCGTTAATTTGGTTAATTTGATGGACTTGCCGTGCTGACACTGGATACCGCCGTTCAACACTACCTTGAAGAAGTCTTGGGCATTCCCGCTCCAGAGGTTCGACTATGGGCGCGGGAATCTGAACTGCCATATTTCCTGCGGGACGCATTTCAGATCAATGAACTGGATTTGCTGGGGCATTTTGTCCTGTTGGCGATCGACCGAAAAACTGCTGATAAGCCGCGTCTCGGCGAGGTTCGCGCCCAGTTAAACAAGGTGCGGGCGCTTGCCGGTCAGCCGGTTCTTTACTGCACCGGTGTTCACCATGAGCCAGACCGCATGAGCGGTCTATGAATCAATTCGCGCCCGTTGAAATCCGTCTGGCGCCCAGACTCCTAGCCCATGTTGTTGTACACAAGTCTGTTTTGCACCAGGTCAAGTGCCTACTGGCTTGGCTCCTTCCCCCAAAGGCGGGAAGGAGTAGAAACGGGCAGCCAGAACCTTCAGAAGGCCAGAGCCTGTCAGAAATTTTGTGTATAACGACATGCCTCTAGCCCTTGCTAGTCAATCGTGAGTAGCTATTAAAGTAGGAGCTTTCTTATTTTTGAAACTGGCGGTAGCCATGGTGGGCAAGCCCGATGTGGCGCAGCGGCTGTGCGGGTCTTTGCCGGTGGATATTGAAAAAACGCGCCGCTTGCTTGGGTGGACACCGCCGCTGTCGCTGGATGATGGGTTGCGGCGGGCGGCGGGCGGCGGCGGGGATGACCCCCCGGAAGGGGCCAGTTTTTTGATGGCAAGCCCAGAGAAGGCGCTGTGCGATGACAAAAAAGATTGACGAATTGCAAAAGTGTTACTACAATTTGTTTTGTGCACATCGAGTTCGACGCCAATAAAACGACACCAACATCCGTGACCGAGGTCTGTCGTTTGAGCGGGTTGCGAACTTCTATTTTGAGACTGCGGTCTTTAGGCAAGACACCCGGCGCGACTATGGCGAGATTCGCCTTCGCGCACTGGGCTACCTTGACGGCCGCATACATGCACTGGTGTTTGCTGAAGCCGCTACGGGCATTCGGGTCATCAGCTTTCGTAGGGCCAACAAGCGTGAGGTACTGATGTATGAACAAGAAACCAAATCCTGAACTGATTGACAATGACAACCCAGAATGGACGGCGCAGGACATCAAAACCGCCATATCGTTCTCCCGCCTACCCGCAACTTTGCAGGCCAAGCTGGGCGGGCGTGGGCCGCAAAAAGCACCACCGAAGGTGTCCACCACCATCCGCTTGTCTCCCGATGTGGTGCAAGCCTTCCGGGCGTCGGGTGACGGCTGGCAGACGCGTATTGATGCGGCGCTGAAAGACTGGCTGCGCACGCATTCGCCTGTATAAGTGGTAGCGTTAATTGGGGTCAGATTCCAATTAATTTAAAGCTTTTGTTCCTCTAGCCCTTGCTAGTCAATCGTGAGTAGCTATTAAAGTAGGAGCTTTCTTATTTTTGAAACTGGCGGCCGCCATGGTGGGCAAGCCCGATGTGGCGCAGCGCCTGTGTGGGTCTTTGCAGGTGGATATTGAAAAAACGCGGCGCCTGCTGGGTTGGCGCATGTCGTTATATACAAGTCCGCGCTGGCCTTCTGACGGTTCTGGCTGCCCGTTTCTACTCCTTCCCGCCTTTGGGGGAAGGCCGGGATGGGGGCTCTGTGCACTTGCAATTCTTTCAAATAAAGCAGGTGCGCTTGCTGTTGTCTTTCGGCCTGCCTTGCATCGCCATAGTCCGGATGAACGAATGCTTGCCTCGCCAGCCCCCAACCCAACCTTCCCCCAGAGGGGGAAGGAGCCAAGCCAGCAGGCACTTGACCTGGTGCAAAACAGACTTGTGTATAACAACATGGGTTGGACGCCGCCGCTGTCGCTGGATGAGGGCTTGCGGCGGGTGGCGGCGGGTGTGCGTAAAACTGCTTGCGGGGTTTGATGCAAAATCGATCACCGACATGATGACTGGAGCAAATATGAACAGGATTACCCTGGAGCCCGGCAAGCGGGGCGGCAGGCCGTGTATACGCGGCCTGCGGATCACGGTGTATGACGTGCTGTCCATGTTGTCCACCAATATGACGCAGCAAGAGATTCTGGAGGATTTTCCAGAGCTGGAGCCCGAGGATATTCTGGCGGCTCTTGCCTTCGCGGCAGACCGTGAGCACAAGGTCTATTCGCTGGCTGTGCAATGAAGTTGTTGCTGGACGAAAACCTGTCCCGCCGGCTGATCCCGTTTCTCCAGCATGACTATCCCGGCAGTTCCCAAGTGGTGCTGTTGGGGCTCGAAGCGGCATCGGACCGTGTGGTTTGGCACACCGCCAAAGACCATGGCTTTGTCATCGTGACGCGTGACGCGTGATGCTGATTTTGAAGAGCTTTCATTAGTCTGGGGTCAGCCTCCAAAGGTGATTTGGCTCAAGACCAGAAATCAGTCGCGCGCAGCCACGGGCGATATCGCGATCCATATTTCCGGCTTGCGGCCGGGGAAAAAGCTCTACGAAGAACTGCTGATTGGCGACAACCCCGAACCCACGGCCCATCCGCGCATCATGAAAGCCCATGAGCCCTGTCTGCCCTGGTCTGAACTGACGCCCGAACTGCAGGCGCTGGGCGTGGCGGCGCAGGCCGACGATGTACCCGCCATCAAGGCCCTGCTCAAGCGCCTGGTGCAGGGTTACCAGCCGGGCTGATGCGGCCCGGAAGGACTTCGGGGTGCATGCGGCACAATTCATCGTTATTTTTTCCATCTGCAAGGCAAGCTGCAATGACAAAACCCCCTTCCAACTTCACTGACCCTGATCTGTCCCACATTGGCCCGCGCGACAAGGCCGAAATCCTGGCGCAGGCGTTGCCTTACATTCGCCAGTTTCATGGCAAAACCATCGTCATCAAATACGGCGGCAACGCCATGACCGACCCGGCGCTGCAGGCGGATTTTGCCGAAGATGTGGTGCTGCTCAAGCTGGTGGGCATGAACCCGGTGGTGGTGCATGGCGGCGGTCCGCAGATTGAAGCGGCGCTGAACCGCCTGGGCAAGAAGGGCCACTTCATTCAGGGCATGCGCGTGACCGATGAAGAAACCAGGGAAGTGGTGGAGTGGGTGCTGGCCGGCCAGGTGCAGCAGGACATCGTGGGCCTGATCAACCAGGCCGGCGGCAAGGCGGTGGGCCTGACGGGCCGCGACGGCGGCTTGATCCGGGCGCAAAAACTCAAGATGCTGGACAAGGACGACTCGACCCAGGAGCACGACATCGGCTTTGTGGGCGAGATCGTCAGCATTGACCCGAGCGTGGTCAAGGCGCTGCAGGATGATGCCTTCATTCCCGTGATCAGCCCGATTGGCTTTGGCGACAACAACGAAAGCTACAACATCAATGCCGATGTGGTGGCGGGCAAGCTGGCGACCGTGCTCAAGGCTGAAAAGCTGGTGCTGCTGACCAACATTCCGGGGGTGCTGAACAAGGCCGGCGAGTTGCTGACCGACCTGACCGCCCGGGAGATTGATGCGCTGTTTGCCGATGGCACGATTTCGGGCGGGATGCTGCCCAAAATAGAAGGCGCGCTGGATGCGGCCAAAAGCGGCGTCAACTCGGTTCACATCATTGATGGCCGGGTGCCGCATGCCATGCTGCTGGAGATTCTGACCGACCAGGCCTACGGGACGATGATTCGCTCGCATTAGGTGCTGGCCGTCTTTGGGATTTTTTCGGGGGCAGTGGGCGAAAACCCGCGCCCGGGGCGTGATGGGGCTGTGCGAGAATCATTTGCAACGATTCCCGTTTTTTTGCAACAGTCCTCTTTTTGTATACACCCCTCTTATGTCCGACCTGGCGTCTGAACCCGAACTGAGCCTGCCTGCCGCGGCAACTTCTGCCGAGCCGGTAGCGCGCAAGCGGCCCAAGCCGGGTGAGCGCCGGGTTCAGATTCTGCAGGCGCTGGCGTCCATGCTGGAGCAGCCGGGCGCAGAACGCATCACGACGTCTGCATTGGCCGCCAAACTGGAAGTCAGTGAAGCGGCGCTTTACCGCCATTTCGCCAGCAAGGCGCAAATGTTCGAAGGGCTGATCGATTTCGTGGAACAAAGTGTTTTCACGCTGGTTAACCAGATCGCGGCGCGCGAGCCTGACCCGGCGGGCCGCACCCGCAAGCTGGTGGCCATGGTGCTGCAGTTCGGCGAAAAAAATCCCGGCATGGCGCGCGTGATGGTGGGCGACGCACTGGTGTTTGAAAACGAGCGCTTGCAAGCGCGCATGAACCAGTTCTTTGACAAGCTGGAGTCCAGCTTGAAACAAAGCCTGCGCGATGCAGCTGCGGCCGCCGGAGCGGTCGCGCCCACAGTCGACGCGCAGGTCCGCGCGTCGGTGGTTGTGGCCTTCATGGTGGGCCGTTTGCAGCGCTTTGCCCGCTCGGGCTTCAAACGCCTGCCGTCCGAGCACCTGGAAGCCAGCCTGGCCGCGATTCTGGCTTGAGCCTGCCTTGATGGCTTTCAAACACTAAAGTCCTGCGCCAGTCCCGGACTGGCGCAAGTGGATATCAGTCCAGGGTTACGCCGGAGTCCTTGACCAGCTTGCCAAGGCGCACCGACTCTTTCTGGATCAGTTCCCCGAATTGCGCGGGCGTGCCGCCCACGACCGGCGTGCCCAGCGCTTCCCACTTCTTGTGGAAACCGGGGGTGCTGAAAATTTGGTTGAACGTCGCGTTGAGCTTGTCAATGATCGCCACCGGCGTCCCGGCACGCACGACGACACCGTGCCAGGCGCTGAACTCGTAGCCGGGGATGCCGGCCTCAAGCATGGTCGGCACATCGGGCAGTGAGGCGCTGCGTTTGGCGGACGTCACGGCGAGGGGCACCAGCTTGCCGGTCTGGATGTAGGGCAGCGAACTGCCAAGTACGTCGAACATCACGTTCACCTGCCCCCCCAACAGGTCGTTGAGCGCAGGACCCGCGCCGCGATAAGGGATGTGCGTCATCTTGATGTTCATCTGGTTGTTGAACAACTCGCCCGCCAGATGCTGCGGCGTGCCGTTGCCCGCGGAGGCAAAGCTCAGCTCCGACTTCGGCGCTTTGGCTGCCGCCACCAGTTCCTTGACGCTCTTGATGCCGAGCTTGGGGTGGACCTCCAGCACCAGCGGGAAAGACGAAATCTGGATCACGGGCGTCAGGTCCGTGAGGGGATTAAAGGACATGCTGCGGTACAGCGTGGCGTTCACCGCCATGGGGCCGCTGGCTGCCAGCAGCAGGGTATAGCCGTCAGCGGGGGCTTGTTTGGCCACTTCGCCGCTTCCCAGGTTGCCGCCGGCGCCGGCCTTGTTTTCAATCACGATGGGTACGCCGAGCCGGGTCTGCAGCTCGACCTGCAGCAGCCTGGCCATCAGATCCGTGGGGCCGCCGGGCGGGTAGGGCACGATGAAGCGGATCGGTTTGCCGGGGTAGGCGTCCTGCGCCAGCGCCGGCAGTGCCGTCAGGGTGCTCAGTCCGAGGCCGAGGGTGGCCAGGCTTTTCATGAAGGTGGATCGTTTCAAGGTGTCTCCTTTTTTGGGTCGTCAATTAAACAGGGGTCAGGCGGCACAAAACTGTGCGCGTATCTGCTGCGCGGTGGCCAGCGGGCGGCCCAGGCAGGCGGCTGCCTGGGCCGCTTGCGCCACCAGTGCCGCGTTGTCCGGGGCAGGCTCGCCGTTGCTGAGCGTCAGGTTGTTCTCAAAGCCCACGCGCACATGGCCGCCCATGGCGGCGGCCGCCATGACGCAGGCGTGTTCGGTGGCACCGAAGGCGCACACCGACCAGGGCTCGTCGCCGGTGTGTGCGTGGAGAAACGGCACGAGGTCGCGCGGGGCGGAGGTTTGTCCCGCGCTGTAGCGTCCCAGTACAAACAGCACCGACCAGCGGCCGTCGGGAATCACGCCCTGCGTGCGCAGCTGCTGCCAGCGCTGCAGGTCTTTCACGTCGTACAAAATGACCTGCGTCATCACGCGCTCGCGCACCAGCCAGGCAAAAAAATCAGCCAGGCCCACGTCGCCGATGGCGGGCTGGTCAATCTCGCGCAGGCCTACGGAAACCGCCTCGGGCCGCAGGCTGCGCACCATGGCGATTTGCGCTGGCGCCTCATAGACACGTGCCGCCTCGCTGGTCACCTGCAGCACCATGTCGTCGCCCACCGCCGCCCTGACAGCGGCCAGGGCGTCGCGGTAGCCCGCCACGTCGAGGCTGTGGCGTCCTGCGCTGTCGCGGATGTGCAGGTGCAGCATGGCCGCGCCTGCGTCCAGGCATTGGCGCGCTGTGGCGGCCAGGGTGGCGGGGGTGATGGGCAGGGCCGGATGGTCTGCGGGCTGCTTGTAGGCGCCGTTGGGTGCCACGGTCAGGATCAGGGGAAGGGTGCTCATGGTGCGGTGGTGGCGGTGTTAGCGTCCAGGTCGTCGGTGTCAATCGGGGGCAGTTCATCGGCCAGCAGCGCCAGTCCCTGCTGCAGCAGATGGTTGTAACGGGCCTGCTCGGCCTGGCGGCGTTCTTCGGGCCAGTCGTAGAAACCGGCGCCTGTCTTCATGCCCAGCCGGCCCGCCGCCACGCGCTCGCGCAGCACGCGTGCGGGCTCGCTGGCGTTGCTCAGCGTCGGGTACATCGTGGCGGCGGCGGCGCAGTGCACGTCCAGCCCGGCATGGTCGCGCTGCAGCACCGGGCCGGCGGCCAGGTAGCGAAAGCCGAAGCCGAATCGCACGGCCGCGTCCACATCTTCAGGGGTGGCAATGCCTTCGTCGATCATGGCAAAGGCTTCGCGTGCCAGTGCGTGCTGCAGGCGGTTGGCCAGAAAGCCGGGTTTGTCCTTGCGCACCAGCACCGGCACGCTGCCGCAGCCGCGCATGAACGCGCACAGGCGGTCGGCCTGTGCGGGGTCGGTATCGGGACCAAGCACCACCTCGACCAGCGGCACCAGGTGGGCCGGCATGAAAAAGTGCAGGCCCAGCATGCGCTGGCGCGCGTCCAGGCTCTGGGCAATCGCGCTGATCGGGAAGCTGGAGCTGTTGCTGGTGAGCACGGTGGTGGCGGGTGCGCACTTCACCAGCTGCGCAAACAACTGCTGCTTCATGGAAAGATTTTCCGGAATGCACTCGACCACCAGGGCCACGTCGTCCCACTTCACCGCCGCCAGTGCCGGCACGGCCGCCACGCGTTCTGCGCGCCGCTCCAGTCCGAGGGGCGTGAGGGCTTGGCGCACATGGGCCTGCAATTGCTCGCGCTTGGGTCGGTCTGGGTCGATCACCGTCACGCGGCAACCGCCGCGCGCCAGCACCACGGCGACATCGGCGCCCATGGTGCCGCCGCCTACAACGACGGCATGGGTGTTTTTGGGATGGGTAGGCAGCAGCTTCAAAAGGACGTCTTTCATTGAGGTTGCTTGAAGTTTAGGAGGTCAAGATTGCAGCGTCCAACCGTTTTTATAGATAAACTGATCGGCTATGCAGATCAATTGGTCGGTGCGCGAGCTCGACGTCTTTTTGGCCCTGGCGGGCACCCTCAGTTTTCGCCGCACCGCCGTGCAGGTGAACCTGTCGCAGTCGGCGGTGTCCGGCGTCATCACGCGGCTTGAAGAAGCGCTCGCGGTGCGCCTGTTCGACCGCACGACCCGCAACGTGCAGCTCACGGTTGCTGGCCAGGTGTTCGCCGAGCAGGCCTTGCTGCTGCGCACCCAGACGGCCGAGGCCGTGCGTGCCGTGCGCAATGTGGCCGAGCTGCAGGTGGGGCATGTCAGGCTGGCCGCGCTGCCGTCGCTGGCCGCCACCGTGGTGCCCGCTGCCTGCGCCCGCTACGGCGCGCTGTACCCGGGCGTGCAGTTTCAGGTGTTTGACACCCTGTCGGGCCCGGCGTTTGACCTGGTGCGGGCCGGTCAGGTTGACTTTGCGCTGACGGCCGCCAATCCTGCCTATGCCGACCTCGACTACACGCCGCTGGCCTCCGACAGCTTTGTTTTGTTGATCCCGCCTGGCCACACGCTGGCCAAAGGGCGTGGCCCGCTGCGCTGGATGGACGTGGCGGGGCTGACGCACATCTCGATGCCGCTGCCGGCCAGCGTGCGCCAGTACGCCGACGCCGCGCTGCTGCAGCACCGCATCCGTTTTGCGCCGACCTACGAGGTCGAGCACCTGGCCACCATCACGGCCATGGTCGCCTGCGGTCTCGGGGTGGCCGCGCTGCCGGAGCTGGCGGCGGCGGTCGCGCCCCTGCCCGGCGTGGTGCGTCGCGCCCTGATCGCGCCTGACATGGCGCGCCCCATCGGCCTGGTGACGCGGCGTTATCGCAGCTTGTCACCGGCCGCCGCCGCCCTGGTTGAGGTGCTGCGCGAAGAGATGGCCCGCCAGGTCAAGAAAATTCAAGGGTAAACCCGAGGGCAACATAGAGGCGGGTGCCTGGAAATAAGTAGCGCTGCGTCGCGCAAGACGCATGAATTTGCTGCAAAATAGCACGGTCGTACTATTATTTTTTTGCAGTGCCATGTCCGTCAATAAACTCACCGTCAAAACCGCGCATGCTCAGTCCATGAGCGCAACGATTCCAAAAAGCCAGCACAAAGGCCAGCAAACCAAGGCCGCCATTGTGGATGCCGCGTTGGGCCTGGCCACGCAGATTGGCCTGGAAGGCCTGAGTATTGGCGCGCTGGCCGAAGTCATGCACATGAGCAAGTCCGGCGTATTTGCGCATTTCGGGTCGCGCGAAGAGCTGCAGATCTCGGTGATCCGCGAATACCACGCCCGCTTTGAGGAAGAAGTCTTTTTCCCCGCGCTGCAGCAGCCGCGCGGCCTGCCGCGTCTGCGCGCGCTGTTTCACAACTGGATGATGCGCACCTCGGTCGAAATCGATTCGGGCTGCCTCTACATCAGCGGGGCCGTTGAATTTGACGACCGGCCCGGCCCGGTGCGCGATGCGCTGGCGGGCTCCGTGCGGACCTGGCTCGCGGCCCTGAACCGGGCGGTGGCGCAGGCCAAGGAGGCGGGCCATTTGCGCGCTGACGCCGACGAGCACCAGATCGCTTTCGAGATTCACGGGCTCATTCTGGCGCTGCATTACGAAGCCCGTTTCTTGAAGACCCCCGGCTCCATAGCCCGCGCCAACACGGCTTTTTCCAACATTCTGGGGCGGGGTGGCCGTGAGGACGCGGTGGCGTCCCCTGCTTCGGCCCGCGCTTTCCTGGGCGGGGGGGGGGGGGGGGGGGGGGGGGGGGGGGGGGGGGGGGGGGGGGGGGGGGGGGGGGGGGGGGGGGGGGGGGGGGGGGGGGGGGGGGGGGGGGGGGGGGGGGG
>NZ_JAUXNA010000120.1 GCF_030682935.1 Polaromonas sp. | reverse complement strand
TTATTACTTTTCTTGGCGGCGCAGCAGTGATTCGTTCAACAGCAACGCAGCTTATTGGGCTGCGTATTCTGCCTGTTGGGTTTTACGGGCTTCTTCCCTCTCGACGTTGCGCATCATGAGGGATGGGCCGGTTTCAGCCTTTTTCTTGACCACGGTCAGGTGGCGCAGCACGGCATCATTGAATTTGAACGCGTGTTCAATTTCTTCCATCACGGCCTGGCTGGCTTCGATGTTGATGCAGAGGTAATGGGCTTTGGCGAGTTTCTGGATCAGGTACACCAGCTGGCGGCGACCCCAATCTTCCACACGATGCACAGTACCACCACCGGCGGTAATCATGCCCTTGTAACGTTCCAGCATGGCTGGGACTTGCTCGCTTTGATCCGGGTGAATCAGCAAGACGATCTCGTAATGACGCATAAATTCTCCTTTTGGATGAATGAAAACTGCCCCAGCGTCGTTAAGGGTGCAGCAAGGCGAAGCCCATGATTATAGCCCGGCGCAAGCCGAGGCCGGGAAAGAGACCGGGCTGTTGCGCCATCAGGGCGCCTTGACGGCCCACTCACACGCGGCGGCTAAAGGCTTTTGAGGTCGGGATAGCGGATGTATTCCACCAGTTCCTGCACCTTTTGACTGGGCGGCGGTGTCACCAGACTCACGAGCACAATCACGGCAAAGCCAACCGGCACGCCAAAAAGACCGGCAGAAATAGGGTCAATCCCCCACCACAGTTCAATCGGCGAGGTGAAGCCGAAGATGGCGCGCAGCCAGGGCTGGGTGGTGACCATGTAATACGAGGTCACGGCCAAACCCGAAACCATGCCCAGAACGGCAGCGCTGCCGGTCGCACGCTTCCAGAAAATACCCAGACTCAGGGCCGGGAAAAATGAAGCGGCCGCAAAGGAAAAGGCCGCGGAGACCAAAAACAGGATGTCTGCAGGTTTTTGCGCCGCCACATAGGCCGCAAACAAGGCAACGATGAGCAGCAGTATTTTGGACACCGTCACCCGGCTCACGGTCGAGGCGTTGGGATCAATCATCTTGTAATACAAGTCATGCCCCAGCGCATTGGCAATGGTCAGCAGCAAGCCGTCAGCGGTAGAGAGCGCGGCCGCCAGCCCGCCCGCAGCGACCAGCCCTGAAATGACGTACGGCAGGCCAGCCAGTTCGGGCGTGAGCAGCACAATGATGTCGCCGCCTATCGTCATTTCGTTGAGTTGCAGGACATTGTCTTTATTGACATCGGCCACCGACAGCAGGGCCGGGTCGATCTTGCTCCACGCACTGACCCATTCCGGCAGCTGGTCGAACGGCGTACCGACCAGCACCGTGAAGATTTCATATTTCACCAGCACGGCAAGCGCTGGCGCGGTGAAGTACAGCAGGAAGATGAAAAAAAGTGACCAGGTGACGGATTGACGCGCTTCCCGAACGCTGGGGACGGTGTAGTAACGCATCAAGATGTGTGGCAAGGCGGAGGTGCCCACCATGAGACAGAAGATCAGCGCCAGAAAATTCCGGCGCGAGGTGTCGTAAAGCGCTTTTTCCTGGGGCGTTCCGTCAGGGTCGCCCGAAAACTGGGTGGCATGGGCCGGCATGCCATTGAGGGGCTGGGTTTTGATGTCCGCCGCCGCTTTGGCGGCCGTCCAGGTTCGTCGGGCGGCCGCCTCGTCTTTGGGCAGGGTGGCGAGCACTTTGCCGACAGCGGAAATTTCTGCCACCGAAGCGTTACCGCCCTTCAACGCCTCCATCTTTTGGGTGGCGGCCAGCTTGTCCGCAATCAGAAACGCCGCCGGATTCTCAAGCTTTTCAGCCAGGGCCTCGGATCGCTGCCTGAACAGGGCGCGAACCTCCAGTTCCCTGGGATCCACGGCCAACTCCTTTTCTTTGGCGGTGACCTTCTCCAGCTGAAAACCATAGACCAGCTGCGGCACCGGAATGCCGGTCTGCTTGACCGACAACCAGACCACCGGAATCAAGTAAGCGGCCACCAAAATGATGTACTGGGCCACCTGGGTCCAGGTGACGGCGCGCATGCCGCCCAGAAAGGAGCACACCAAAATCCCCCCCAGGCCGAGAAAAATCCCAAGCTCAAACGCGATGCCCGTGAGGTAGGACGTGATCAGACCAACGCCGTAAATCTGGGCCACCAGATAGGTGAACGAGCACAGGATGGCCGCGCCCAAGCCAATCAGCCGGGGCAAGTGCCCGCCGTAGCGCTCGCCCAGAAAATCAGGAATCGTGAACT
>NZ_JAUXNA010000104.1 GCF_030682935.1 Polaromonas sp. | reverse complement strand
CCCCGGCGCGCTGTTTCACGCGGTGCGCAAGCCCAGCACCCTGATGCGCATCAACTTTGCGACCACGCAGGAGGCGGCATTCTGGACGGTGTTTGCGCGGCTGCGGGACCGGATGACCTAAGGAAACTCTGCATAACTCCCTCAGTTGTGTGCTTGATGTAAGCCGCAGCTGAGAAAATATCGCCTATGAAGCAAGCCGCCTTGAACCTCAATCTCAGCGTGAAGAAGACCCGCAAGCAAGTGTTCCTGGAGCAGATGGATCAAGTGGTTCCATGGGCTGCGTTGGTCAAACTCATTGCTCCGTACTACCCAGAAGGTCGTACAGGCCGACCACCATTTTCTTTATTGACAATGCTTCGGATCCACTTCATGCAGCAATGGTTCACGCTGTCGGACCCGGCCATGCAAGAGGCGTTCTTCGACACACCGCTGTACCGTGAATTCGCCCAGCTTGAAGAGTTCTCCCGCATGCCTGATGAATCGACCATCCTGCGCTTTCGCCACCGGCTGGAAAAGCACAAACTGGCAGAGCAAATTTTGCTCACCGTCAACGAGCTTCTGAGCAAACAAGGCTTGCTACTCAAGGCGGGCACCGCAGTCGATGCCACCCTGATCCCGGCACCGTGCGCCACCAAAAACAAAGACAAGGCACGCGACCCCGAGATGCATTCCAGCAAGAAGGGCAACCAGTGGTACTTTGGCATGAAGGCCCATATTGGCGTCGATTCCGATTCTGGATTGGTACATACCGTGCGCGGCACATCCGGTCATGTGGGTGATGTGACAGAAGGCAACTCACTAATGCATGGAGAAGAAACCGTCGCCTTTGGCGATGCTGGCTACCAGGGAATTGACAAGCGTCCTGATGCCAGGACGGGTGTTACCTGGCATATCGCCATGCGTCCGGGCAAGCGAAAGGCACTCGACAAAGAAAATGAGGCCGATGCGCTGATTGAGCAGACTGAAAAGTTCAAGGCAGGCATTCGGGCCAAGGTGGAACATCCGTTTCGGGTGATCAAGCGCCAGTTTGGATTTGTGAAGGTTCGCTATCGCGGGCTCAAGAAAAACACGGCGCAGCTCGTCACGTTGTTTGCGTTGTCCAATTTGTGGATGGTGCGCAGCAAATTGATGGTGACTGGGGCATGAGTGCGCCCGAAAACGGGGCAAGTGCCCTGCCAAGGGTGAAGAAAGTCCTTGGGGGCGGAAAAATAGTCGAAATTTCTGGAGCTTGCCCGAAAAATTCCACTATTTGAAAATCAACGACCTGCTACTTCAATTGGCCTCGAGTTATTCAGACCATCCCTAAGCCTTGGGCCGCTGCGGCGGCTCGTGGTAAACAGGGCATAAATTGCCAGAGGCCGCTGCCGTGCAGCGGCCTTTTTTACGTTTGCAGGTGTTTTATTGGCACAGGTGTTTTCATGAAACTCACGCATTCACGCGCCGTTGCCGTGATGGTTCTCGTCACCCTGATGTGGTCGATTGCAGGCGTCGTGACCCGACAGCTGGAGTCGGCGCGCAGCTTTGAAGTGACGTTCTGGCGCAGTTTTTTTACCGTGCTGTCCTTGCTGGTCATCCTGCCGGTTTTTCAGGGTCGGGCGGTTTTTTCCAGAATCCGCCATGGCGGCTTTGCGTTCTGGCTGTCCGGCGTTTGCTGGAGTGTGATGTTCACGGCCTTCATGGTGGCGATCATGCTCACGACGGTCGCCAATGTACTGATCACGATGGCGGCCGGCCCCCTGATCACGGCCCTGCTGGCGCGTGTTTTCATTGGCCATCGCATTCCATCGCGCACCTGGTTGGCCATCGGCATGGCGGGGGTGGGCATTGGCTGGATGTTCGGCGCGCAAATGGACTTCTCCAGCCACCTTGCCGGCACGCTGGTGGCGCTGCTGGTCCCGCTGGCCGGTGCCTGCAACTGGACCGTGGTGCAGTACAGCCGCGCCCATGGGCAGAACATTGACATGGTGCCTGCCGTGCTGGTGGGCGCGGCGCTCTCTGCGCTGGTGACCCTGCCGCTGGCCTTTCCCTTTTCGGCGACGCCGCATGACATGGGTTTGCTGGCCTTGCTCGGACTGGTTCAGCTCGCCATTCCCTGTGTGCTGGCGGTCATGTGCGCCAGCGTGCTGAAGGCGCCCGAGATAGCGCTGCTGGCGCTGCTGGAGGTCATCTTCGGCATCCTGCTGGCATGGTTCGGTGCCAACGAGGTGCCCGGATCAAACGTGTTGACCGGGGGTGCGCTGGTGATCGGCGCGCTGGTGGTCAACGAACTGATTGGATGGAGACAAAGATCATGAACAAGGAAGCTATGACAACAGAAGTAAAAACAATCGACGTGGCGGGTGATGTGGTGGTGGAGCGCCGGGGAAGCGCCGGACTCATCACGCTGAACCGGCCCAAGGCCCTCAATGCCCTGTCGCTGCAGATGGTGCGTGACCTGCTCAGCACCCTGCGCGCCTGGCGCGATGACCCGGAAGTTCTGGTCGTGGCCATCCGGGGGACCAACAAGATGGGGCGTCCGGGCACGCCTGAGAGCCTTTTTGGCGGTTTTTGCGCCGGCGGCGACATCCGGTTTTTCCATCAGGCGGCCTTGGCCGGGGATACGGCGCTGGACGAATTCTTTACCGAGGAATACACCCTCAATCACCTGATCCACACCTATCCCAAGCCCTATATTGCCTTCATGGACGGCGTGGTGATGGGCGGCGGCATGGGGCTTTGCCAGGGCCTTGCCCTGGCCGCCCCAGGGGGCAAAGATGAAGGTGCAGGCCGGGCAAGCCCGTCTGCACGTGCTCAGGGCGCCCGCGTACGCATCGTGACCGAGCGCACCAAGATGGCGATGCCCGAGACCAACATCGGGCTGTTTCCCGACGTGGGCGGCGGCTACTTCCTGAGCCGCTGCCCGGGCCACGTGGGCGAATATCTGGCGCTGACCGGCGAGGTCATTGGCGCTGATGAGGCGCTCGGCTATGGCTTGGCTGACGTCAAGCTGGAGGCTGCAGCCCTGCCATCGCTCTGGGCGAACCTCGGCGAGCAGGTCTTTGCTTGCGCTGCTGAAGTCGATCAATGGATTGCTACTGAATTGATAGCTGATGGCACTCATCCAGCATGCGCCACAGGCAAAATAGATGCCTATTTTTCATTGCTGCGGGTCAAGCACATCGTCGATGCGCTGGAAGCGTCGCCCGATCCTTGGGCGCTCAAAACAGCGGTCACCTTGCGCAAGCGCTCGCCGCTCATGCTGCACGTGGTGCTGGAGCAGATCCGCAAGGCGCGCACCATGACGCTGGCCGATGACCTGCGCATGGAGCGGGACATGGTGTACCAGTGCTTTCACCTGCGCCCCGGCACGGAAAGCGAAACCGTGGAGGGCATACGTGCGCTGGCGGTTGACAAGGACTACAAGCCGCAATGGAGGCCTGCGCGTATTGAAGACGTGAAACCGGGCATGGCCGATGCGTTTTTCGTCAGTCCGTGGAGCGCAGAAACGCACCCTTTGCGCGACCTTTAGGCAAGCAGCTGGGCCAGTTACATCAACGCTTCGCGAGATAACGCAGCGCTCAGGGCCTAAGCAAAACCCGGGTCAACCCCGTCTATTCTTGGTCCCTTTTTGAGGCTTTATGCCTTGCGGGCGTGCGATGAAGATTTAGCGGTTTCTGGACTTCATCGCGCGGTCCACTTCACGCTTGCCCTCACGGTCCTTGATGGTGTCGCGTTTGTCATGCTCGGCCTTGCCCTTGGCCAGACCGATCTCGCATTTCACCTTGCCGGCTTTCCAGTGCATGTTCAGCGGCACCAGCGTGAAGCCTTTCTGGTCGATCTTGCCAATCAGCCGGCGTATCTCTTCCTTGTGCATCAGCAGTTTTTTGGTGCGCACCGAGTCGGGACGAACATGGGTCGAGGCGGTGCCGAGGGGGTTGATCTGGCAACCGATGATGAAGAGTTCGCCGTTGCGGATCACCACATAACCATCGGTGAGCTGCACCTTGCCTTCGCGCACGGATTTCACTTCCCAGCCTTCGAGCACCATACCGGCCTCAAAGCGCTCTTCAATGTGGTAATTGAAGGTAGCCTTTTTGTTATCGGCAATGCGTATGGCAGCAGCAGCAGCCTTCGGGGAGAGGTTGCTGACTGGCTTTCCGGTGGGTTTTCCGGACGAGGCGGCGGCTGGTTTTTTGGAGGAGGATGCTTCTTTGGTGGCCATGGCTAAGAGTTAAGGGCGGCATCGGCTAATACAATTGCGCGCAACCCCGCATTGTATGAAAACCGTTCACAAGTCCGTTCTAATTTGGTACAGCGCCGCTGAAATGTTTGGCCTGGTCACTGACGTTGCCAGCTATCCGCAATTTCTGCCTTGGTGCAACCAGGCCTCTGTGCTGGAAGAAACCGCCGACGGCATGACTGCCAAGGTCGGCATTTCGATTGCCGGCCTGAAGCAAAGCTTTACCACGCGCAACCTGCACGAAAAAGACCGCAGGGTCAGCCTCAAGCTGGTGAACGGCCCTTTTTCCAATCTCGATGGCGATTGGCACTTTCTCCCGCTGGGCGACGATACCCAGCGTGCGTGCAAGGTCGAGTTCACTTTGAGCTACGATTTTAATAACGCGACCCTGGCCTCGCTGGTAGGCCCGGTATTTGACAAGATTGCCGGGAGCCTGGTGGACGCCTTCGTCAAACGAGCGTCCCAGGTTTATGGCGAAGCCTGAGGGCTGAAAGGCAGGTCACGCGTGAAGGTCTCGCTTGTTTACTCCCCCGCGCCGCGCCAGGTTCGTGAATGGAATCTGGTGCTTGCAGCGGGCGCCAGTGTGGAGCAGGCGCTTGCGGCAAGCCTTATTTTCGAGGCCTTCCCGGAACTGTTGACCGCACCCTTCGCGATTGGAATCTGGGGCCGGAAAAGCAGCTTGGCGCATCAGCTGCACGATAAAGACAGGGTGGAAATCTACCGTGGCCTACGGGTAGATCCCAAAGTGGCGCGTCGCGAGCGGTTTAACCGCCAAGGGGTAAAAAGCGCCGGGCTATTTTCCAAGACCCGCGCCGGTGCCAAAGCCGGTTATTGAAGTCCGGGAATTTTATAGTTTGCAGTCGCTGCCGGCGATGCCTTGAAGGCGCTTTGTTTCTGCTACACGGGCCGCGTCGTCCATGATTTCGCGTTCGCCCCGGGCATTGATGACCGAAATCCTGACGCCGGACTCAAAACTGGCGAGGCCTCTTTTAGCGCGTTCACAGTTGTCGGCCCTGGCCTTCGCTGTTTTTTCTTCTTCGGCTTTTTTGTTGGCGGCTTCCGCATCTTCTGCCTGTTTTTTCCGGGCTTCAAGTTGTGCGTCCTTGCCTGACAGCCGGGGAGCGCTGACTTTTTCCGCAGCGGCAGGGGAGGCGGCCACGCTGTTACCTGCGGGGGACCCAGGCGAGTTGCTGCTGGCGCCAGGGCGTTTCAAGATGTCTTTTTCCTGAATCTCGGCCGGTGGCGATCGGTCACTGAAGACTTTTCGCCCGTCCTTGTCAATCCATTGCCACTGGGCCCATGCGCTGATCGACAATGACACGCCAGCGATAGCAAAAATCAGGGTTCGGGGTACAAGTTTGGAGTCCATTTCGCCAGTGTAGCGTTGTGCAGTAAAGTTTTTCCAGGCACACGGGAAAAGCTTTTTTGCAAGACCCGGGCACAAGGCCTTGCCGGGCAGCGCGCGCGCAGTGGGCGCAAAAGACAAGGGTACAATCGCATTTTTGGAGCTTTCTCTATGCGCCTACTCGGCAAAGCGCTCACCTTCGACGACGTATTGTTGGTGCCAGCGTTCTCCCAGGTCCTGCCCAAGGACGCCTCACTTTCCACCCAGTTTTCCCGAAACATTCGCCTGAACATGCCGCTCGTGTCGGCGGCCATGGACACGGTGACTGAAGCCCGGCTGGCCATTGCCATTGCCCAGGAGGGCGGAATCGGTATCATCCATAAAAACCTGACGCCCCAGCAGCAGGCGGCCGAGGTGGCCAAGGTCAAGCGCTACGAAAGCGGCGTGCTGCGCGATCCCGTTGTAATCACCCCGACGCACACGGTGCGGCAGGTCATGGCACTCAGCGAGCAGCTGGGTATCTCCGGTTTTCCCGTGATTGATGGCGGCAAGGTGGTCGGCATCGTGACCGGGCGCGACATGCGCTTCGAGTCGCGCATGGATGTGCCGGTCAGCACCATCATGACGCCGCGTGAACGCCTGATCACCATGCCTGATGAGACCGCGACGCTGGCTGATGCCAAGGCGCTGCTGAACAAGCACCGGATCGAACGCGTGCTGCTGATCAACGATGATTTCGAGCTCAAGGGCCTGATCACCGTCAAGGACATCCTGAAACAGACCAGCTTTCCCAACGCTGCGCGCGACGCGCGTGGTCAGTTGCGCGTGGGCGCGGCTGTCGGTGTCGGCGCGGGTACAGAAGAGCGTGTCGAAGCCTTGGTCAGGGCCGGTGTTGACGCCATTGTGGTGGATACCGCGCACGGACACAGCAAGGGTGTGATTGACCGCGTGCGCTGGGTCAAGCAGAACTATCCCCAGATTGATGTGATTGGCGGCAATATTGCAACCGGCGCGGCAGCGATTGCGCTGGCCGAGGCCGGTGCAGACGGCGTCAAGGTCGGCATTGGCCCGGGCAGCATTTGCACCACCCGTATCGTGGCCGGTGTCGGTGTGCCGCAGATCATGGCCATCGACAACGTGGCAATGGCCTTGCGCGGCAGCGGTGTTCCGCTGATTGCCGACGGCGGTATCCGCTACAGCGGCGACATTGCCAAAGCCATCGCAGCAGGCGCCAACACGGTGATGATGGGCGGCATGTTCGCTGGGACCGAAGAAGCGCCTGGCGAAGTCATTTTGTTCCAGGGCCGCAGCTACAAAAGCTACCGCGGCATGGGCAGCATAGGCGCCATGCAGCAAGGCAGTGCAGACCGCTACTTTCAGGAGTCGAGCACCGGCAACCCCACGGCCGACAAACTTGTCCCTGAGGGCATCGAAGGCCGTGTGCCCTACAAAGGCTCCATGGTCGCCATCATTTTTCAGATGGCTGGCGGCTTGCGGGCCAGCATGGGTTACTGTGGTTGCGCCACCATTGAAGACATGCGCAATAAAGCCGAGTTTGTGGAAATTACCACCGCAGGCATCAGTGAGAGCCACGTGCACGACGTGCAGATCACCACGGAAGCGCCCAACTACCGGGCCAACTAAGCCTTCTGCTGATCCCCCCGGGGCGTCTGGCAGCAGGCGCCCGTTCATTGTTTCACTGAAAAACAGCCTAAAACTGCCCAAAACCGTTCGCCATGCAGCATTCCAAAATCCTGATCCTCGATTTCGGCTCCCAGGTCACCCAGCTGATTGCCCGTCGCGTGCGCGAAGCCCATGTTTTCTGTGAAGTGCATCCCTGTGATGTGACCAACGACTGGCTACGTGACTACGCCAAAGACGGCAACCTCAAGGGCATCATCCTTTCCGGTAGCCATGCCAGCCTGTGGGAAGACGAAACATTGCGCGCGCCCCAGGCCGTGTTTGAGCTGGGTATCCCGGTGCTGGGCATCTGCTTTGGCATGTACGCCATTGCCGCCGCACTGGGCGGCAAGGTCGAAGGCGGCCACAAGCGCGAATTCGGTTATGCCGAAGTGCGTGCCCGCGGCCACACCCAACTGTTGGACGGTATTCAGGATTACGTCACGCCGGAAGGCCACGGCATGCTTCACGTCTGGATGAGCCATGGCGACAACGTGACCGAGATGCCGCCCGGCTTCAAGGTCATGGCCTCCACCGATTCCTGCCCGATTGCCGGCATGGCCGACGAAGAACGCAAGTACTACGCGGTGCAGTTTCACCCCGAAGTCACGCACACCCCGCAGGGCAAGGCTATTTTGGAGCGCTTTGTGCTCGACATCTGCGCTGCGCGCCCCGACTGGGTCATGGGCGACTACGTCGCTGAGGCGGTCGAGAGGATTCGCCAGCAAGTCGGCGACGAGGAGGTCATCCTCGGGCTGTCGGGCGGTGTGGATTCATCGGTGGCGGCGGCGCTGATACACCGCGCCATTGGCGACCAGCTGACCTGCGTGTTTGTCGATCACGGCCTGCTGCGCCTGAACGAAGGCGACATGGTGATGGACATGTTTGTGGGCAAGCTGCATGCCAGGGTCATCCGCGTGGATGCCGCTGATCAGTTTCTCGGTCACCTCACTGGGGTGAGCGATCCAGAGGCCAAGCGCAAGATTATCGGCCGCGAGTTTGTCGAGGTGTTCAAGGCCGAGGCCGCACGGCTCAAGGCAGGCCTGGACGGCGCCTACAAAGGCGCGAAATGGCTGGCCCAAGGCACGATTTACCCTGACGTGATCGAGTCGGGCGGTGCCAAAAGCAAAAAAGCCGTCTCCATCAAAAGCCATCACAACGTGGGCGGCTTGCCCGAACAACTTGGCCTGAAGCTGCTCGAGCCCTTGCGCGAACTCTTCAAGGATGAAGTGCGCGAACTGGGCGTTGCGCTGGGCTTGCCGCACGACATGGTCTACCGCCACCCCTTTCCCGGACCAGGTCTGGGCGTGCGGATTCTGGGTGAAGTCAAAAAAGAGTACGCCGATCTGCTGCGCCGCGCCGATGCCATCTTCATCGAAGAATTGCGCAACTTCAAGGACGCCGAAACAGGCAAGACCTGGTACGACCTGACCAGCCAGGCGTTCACGGTGTTTTTGCCCGTCAAAAGTGTGGGCGTGATGGGCGATGGCCGAACCTACGAGTATGTAGTCGCCCTGCGCGCCGTGCAAACCAGCGACTTCATGACGGCGGACTGGGCTGAACTGCCTTATGCGCTGCTCAAAAAAGTCTCCGGCCGCATCATCAATGAAGTGCGCGGCATTAACCGGGTCACTTACGACGTGAGCAGCAAGCCACCAGCGACGATTGAGTGGGAATAGGCTGTTGACTGTGGGATTTCGCGCCTACTCAGGCCCTGAGTCACTCGAAAGATAAGCCCATGCGCACACCGCCCATCCCTGAAAATGAAGCGCTGCGCCTCGACGCTTTGCGCACGGCGTACTGCGCTTATGCGCCACGCGAAGATCGCTTCAGTTTGTGGGCCCATGCGCTGGCAGCGTCCGGAGTCCTGGATTGATTTTTCCCATGGGTGGCGCGTTTGGGTTGGAGTTTTTTCTAAGCCACATTCAGGAGACTTGAAATGCGGGCAATTTTCGGATTTTTGAGCCTGATGATCGTGCTGGTCGTGGTCGGCGTACTTGCGAAAAAGCAGCTGACCGCTTTGCCCGCCGGGTCCGTTTCTGTCCAGGCCCCGAATTCAGCGGATCCATCGCTCACCGCGCCCGCCACTGCACCGGGCGCCAGCCCTCAAGCGCAAAGCCTGCAGCTACAACAGCAAATCCGGGATTCGATGGAAAAGGCCATGCAGCAAGCCCGACCCATGCCCGATGAGCAATAAATTAATAAAAAGTCCCGTTGGCCAAATAGGGACGGGCATAAGTAGCTATCAAATAAGTAGTGTTTATGCCTGACAGCCGATTTATGAAATTGGCCTTGGCGCAGGCCCAGGAAGCCGCTGAGGCGGGCGAAGTCCCGGTGGGTGCGGTGGTGGTGCGGCGCGGCCAGGTTATTGCCACCGGCCGCAACGCGCCTATAGAGGGGCATGATCCGACAGCCCACGCCGAGATCGTGGCCCTGCGCGCCGCAGCGCAAGCGCTGGGCAACTACCGGCTCGATGAATGCGAGCTGTTTGTCACGCTGGAGCCGTGCGCCATGTGCAGCGGCGCCATGCTGCAGGCCCGGCTCAAGCGCGTGGTGTTTGGTGCGCCTGATCCCAAGACCGGCGCAGCCGGTTCGGTTATCGACTTGTTTGGGCAGGCGCAGCTCAACCACCAGACTCAGCTGACAGGCGGGGTTCTCGCTTCAGAAAGCAGCGCAATGCTGCAAGAATTTTTTCGCCAGCGCCGATCTGAACAACGCGAGCTTGCCAGGCAAGCCCATCCGCTGCGCGACGATGCGCTGCGCACGGTGGATGGCGTTTTCAACGGCCTGCCGGATTTCCCGTGGCTGCCACGCTACGTCAGCGATTTTCCCGCGCTGGGTGGTCTACGCATGCACTATCTGGACGAACACGAGAAGGACGGCGACCAGGCGTTGACCTATCTGTGTCTACATGGCAACCCGGCCTGGAGCTACCTGTACCGCAAGATGATTCCGATTTTTTTGCAGGCCGGACACCGGGTGGTGGCCCCCGACCTGATCGGCTTTGGCAAAAGCGACAAACCCAAGAAAGACAGCTTTCACAGCTTCAGCGCGCACCGCCAGATACTGCTTGAGTTGGTGGAGCGGCTCGATTTAAAGAACATTGTGCTGGTGGTCCAGGATTGGGGCGGTCTGCTAGGCCTCACGCTGCCCATGGCCGCGCCAAGGCGCTACAAAGGCCTGCTGGTGATGAACACCACACTGGCCTGCGGTGATGCGCCGCTGCCCGCCGGATTTTTGGCCTGGCGCGAGATGTGCGCTAGGTATCCGGAGTTTGATGTGGCGCGTCTGCTGGCCCGCGGGAACCCGCAGATGAGTCCGGAAGAATGCAAGGCCTATAGCGCGCCCTTTCCAGACAAAGGCCACCGCGCCGCATTGCGCGCCTTTCCCGCCATGGTGCCGGCGTCTGAAGAAGCCGACGGCGCAGCCGTTTCGCGCGAAGCACGGGAATTCTGGCGCGAACGCTGGACCGGGCAGGCGCTGATGGTGATCGGCGCGCAAGACCCGGTGCTGGGCGAGCCCGTCATGCGCACCTTGCAGTCGCTCATTCGTGGCTGCGAGGAAGCCGTGGTGCTGCCGCAGGCCGGGCATTTCGTGCCTGAGCAGGGCGAACAGGTTGCGCAGCGCGCAGTGCATTTTTTCAGATTTTGAGCAGCGGGATGCAGTGGGATACTTGTACCTGTGAAAAAACATATCTATATCTACTCGCCCTCCAGCGCCGTGCGGGACAAGGCAAGCTTCAAGCGCGGCGTGAAGCGGCTCCAAACCCTGGGTCACGAGGTCGAAATTGACGAGGCCGCACTGGCGAGTCACCAGCGTTTTGCGGGCGACGATGAAACCCGGCTTGCCGCCATCCACCGTGCGGCGGCCAGTGGCGCCGATGTCGCCCTGATTTCGCGCGGCGGTTATGGCCTCACGCGCATCCTGCCGGGTATCAACTACAAGGCGGTGGCCAAGGCTATCGCCAAGGGCACCCAGTTTGTGGGCTTGAGCGATTTCACGGCGTTCCAGACGGCAGTTCTGGCCAAAACCGGCGCAGTGACCTGGGCCGGCCCGGCGCTGGGTGAAGACTTTGGCAGCGCGGCCACACCAGACGACATCATGGAGGCCTGCTTTGACGACCTGATCACGGGGCAGGGCGAGGGCGCGGGCTGGCAGCTTCCCAAAAATGCTATTAATTCAATAGCTGCCTATCCAGGCTTAGCGGGAGAAGAAGGAGCTTTTAGCATTGAAAATGCGCTGCTCTGGGGTGGCAATCTGGCGATGCTGTCGTCGCTGGTGGGAACGCCCTATCTGCCCGTCGTCAAAGGCGGCATTCTTTTTCTGGAAGACGTCGGCGAGCACCCGTACCGGGTGGAACGCATGCTCACGCAACTGCTGCATGCCGGTGTGCTGGCGCAGCAAAAAGCTGTCATTTTTGGACAGTTTTCCAATTACAAGCTGGTCCCACACGACAAGGGCTTCAAGTTGTCAACGGTGGTGGCCTGGCTGCAGAGCCAGATCAAGGCGCGGGTGCTGACCGGACTGCCATTTGGCCATGTTGCCACCAAAGTGCTGCTGCCGGTCGGCTTTAAAACCACGCTGGCTGTCGAGGGAAGAGATGCCTTTTTACTATGGGGCCACCAGCACTAAAGGCCTTTGGGTGAACGCCTGGCCGCCCCCTGTCAGTGGGTCAGCGGGCTAGGCCTGGAACTCAGGCCACGGGGCAGAAGTCCCTCGAATTTTTTAGTGATGCCGGCCAGTTTTTCCCGTGCAATGGTTTCTCCGTGTACGGCCGCCAACACGGTCATGACATCGCCTCGTGCGTACCACAGGCCCTGGGCGTCTTGTGCATAGCGAACGTGGCGGATGATGTTGGGGTAGTTCTTTTTTCCGAACTCCCCCATCGCATCCAGAATCAGTTCCCGGATGTCGTCGGTGCGGTCTTGCCGCACCGAAGGCGCGATATCCACCGAACCGAGCAAAGCCATGAAGCTGCTTTTTAAATTGGGTTTAAACCATTCCATAAGGCACACACTTTCTGCCAGGCATGCTGGCCCCGCCCCGCGCAATTAGCAGCGGGCAAAAGGATCGCTCTTGAGTAGGGATGAGTAGCTGTCAAATCACTAACTCTCATATTTGTGTAAAAAATCAATTTAATCATTTTAATTGATTTTTCAATAAAGGTAATAAAAAATATCCAAAGGAAGATTTCCAGATTTCGAGCGTCTTCCTTAAAACCTCGATGTCCGCGGTATATCGTGATGCGGCACTTGTCCCCCTCGGCAAAAACCAGTTCACCAAGACCCATGGGTCCTGATGGGGCGAACAAAAAAGCGGCATTTACCAAATTCCACATCGGGTGTATATGTTTTAATAACTCTAAATAACTACAAGCAATTGCAATAGCCCTATGGCAGAAGTTACCGTCGTTTTTGCTGATCTCACGGGAAGCACCGGGGTTTTTGAATCGCTGGGCAATACCAAGGCCACTCAGGCCATCACGCGCTTGACGCAATGGATTGGCAAGGTCTGCGAAGGTCATGGCGGGCATGCCGTGAAGTATCTGGGTGATGGCGTGCTGATGGTGTTTCCCCAAAACAACGAGGCGCTCGAGGCGGTCACCGAGCTTCAGCGTGTGCACTGTGAGCGCATTGAAAGCTGGCCAGATCCGCTCAAGATGCGGCTTCAGGTCGGCATGGCGCGCGGTGAAGTCGTGCAGCAAGACAGCGACATTTTCGGTGATGCCGTCAATGTGGCGTCCCGCCTGAGTGATCTGTCTGGTCCAGACCAGATTTTGGCTACCGAAGTCGTGATCGAGCAACTGGCGGCAGACAGCCCTGTGCGGTTTCGCTGCCTGGGCGCCCTGGACATCCGGGGTCGTAGCGAAGCCTGCGTGGTGTACAGAGTCGAGTGGCAGCCTGAAATGCTGTCGGAGTTCTTTACGCTGCGGGCCGGACTAACACCCGCTTCAGACCAGGCGGCGGCAACCGCCAAGGCCATCGAGTTATCGTGGCTGGACGTCCATACCGTGTTCATGTCGGACGATCTGCCCATTTTTCTCGGGCGTGATGGCGATGCACATTTTGTCGTGCAGGATCCACGTGTCTCGCGCACACACGCCAGAATTGAGTGGCTGGCAGGCAAGTTCTACCTGGAAGATGTCAGCAGCTACGGTACCTGGGTTCGATTTTCGGACAGTGCAGCGGTTGTGGCGCTACGCCGGCAGGAGTGCGTGTTGCCGCTCGAAGGTGAAATCGCGCTGGGTGCGCCCTTTGACGATTTCACTGTCCCCACGGTTAGTTTTAAGTTTCCTGTGGCCCGAGTCGGGGCGCAAAAGTAGTACGCGCTGGCACCAAGGCGCTGGAATGGCGATCTTGCGGATTTTTATGCCGCCGCCGGGCCGGGCCAGCATGCTCAAGGCAGGGTCTTCGTCGACCTTACCGGTGATGCGGTAATCGCGAAAACCGAGGCGTCCGGGCGATTGATGCCCAGCGATGCGGCGACCCGCGTGGCCAGTTTCAGGTCCGCATGGGCGAGATTGTCGACCATGCGCTGGCGAATCCTT